>CAYMGX010000001.1:0-21748 GCA_964390065.1 uncultured Fibrobacter sp.
CAAGAAAATAAAAAAAATACATGACAAACTACATACTTGACACAACGGTTCTCCTCTACGATGCGCAGGCAATGTTCAGATTTGATACAAATAATGTCATTATTCCGATTACGGTGATCGAAAGTATTGATCACTTTAAAAGGGACGTTAGTGAAATTGGCCGCAGTGCCCGTCAGACATCACGAATTCTTGATGAACTACGCAAGAAATCGTCAATTTCAGATGGTGTTACTCTTGATAACGGAGGGACACTTTTTGTTAAAATGAGCTCCGGTGCTTCACTGCGTAAAATCCCGGAAGAGCTGCGGGACCGTAACCGCGACTATTCTATTCTCGCAATTGCACTTGAGGTCAAGGAACAGGCCGGAAGCATGCCTACCGTTCTTGTTAGTAAAGATATTAATCTGCGTATTAAGGCTGATGCACTTGGTCTTGATGTCGAAGATTATGAATCTGAAAAAGTTGACATTGAAGAACTTTTTAGTGGTATGAAAGAACTCCACTTTGATGCACCGGATGTACAACGATATAAAGATCACGGAATTATCGGGTACAACGGTGATGATCTTCAGCCGAACCAGTATATCACCCTTGTGACAGATTCCGATCCATCACAGATTGCGCTTGGTCGTTTTGATTATAATAAAAAGTCAATTGTACGAGTGATTAATGAACCGCGGGATGGTGCCTGGAGGATCAAACCCAAAAACAGGGAACAGAGTTTCGCAATGGACGCACTAATGAATGATGAAATCCAGTTGGTGACACTTGTAGGTAAGGCTGGTACTGGTAAGACACTGCTTGCTGTAGCTGCCAGTCTTTTCAAAACCGTTGATGAAAATATCTATAGCCGCATTCTCGTTTCCCGCCCGACTCTTCCAATGGGGAAGGATATCGGTTTTCTTCCCGGTACTGTTGAAGAAAAACTTACTCCCTGGATGTACCCGATTGTTGACAATATTGAACTTTTAATGCGTAAAGACAGCCGTACCAGCAGAAATGTCCGTGGATTTAAGGAACTTGTCGATATGGGAATACTCGTTATTGAGCCGTTAACCTATATTCGCGGTCGTTCCATTCATAGTCAATTTTTAATCCTCGATGAAGCCCAAAACCTGACGCCGCACGAAATAAAAACCATAATAACACGTGTGGGAGAAGGGACCAAAATTGTTGTAACCGGAGATCCCTATCAGATTGACAATCCCTACATCGATTCGTCAAGTAACGGATTAACCTATCTGGTTGAACGGTTTAAGGATCAGGATATAGCTGCGCATGTAACATTTACAAGAGGTGAGCGATCCAGACTGTCTGAACTTGCAGCAAATCTCCTTTGACATCCAAGTCGCAGAAAGTGTACAATTGTGTAAGGTACTACAATGTTGTGAATTTGAAAACATTTATGTGTCGTTACATCATTTTTCAAAAGACAGGAGAGATTTATGAAAAAAGTGTTAATTGCGCTACTGTGCTGTGCTTTTATTGGTAGTACGTTTGCTGCTGACTGGGCAAATAGTGATAATAGTGCATACAAAAAAGGCGATAAAAATGTTTCTTTGGGTTTAAGTATTTATTACTTCGGTTTTTACGGAACTTTTGACTATGCATTTCATGATGCATTAAGTGCCGGAGGGGGAGTAGGTTACAACGGGTATAGTTTCTCATCATACTGGCGTTATAATTATTTTCCTCTTGTTGGACGGGTGCTGTTTCATCCATTTAATCTTAAAGTATTATCTGATAAAATTAAAGTCAGGGATAAGCTTGATGTATATGCAGGGTTATCACTTGGCTGGAGTATCGGATGGGCAACCTGGAAAGGTTCCGGATCTTCACTCTCTGATCCGGCTGTGGGAGGATTTGTTCTCCGCGAAAATATTGGTGCACGCTACTATTTTAAACCGAATATGTATGCTTATGTTGAGGAAGGTGCCGGTTTCGGTTGGATCAATGCTGGTGCCGGAATTAAATTTTAGTCGGATATTGTCTGCGTTTGTGTGTGCTGCAATGCGTACTAATACTAAACTTATTAATATTGAAAATTGCTATATGGCTTAAGAACATTTGTTTAGAACGAGCCCGGAGAACTAATTCTGGACTCGTTCATAAGGTTATCTTTTCTTCGTTTTTTTCTTTGCAGCTTTTTCTCCCGCAGTCTCTTTGAGTATCCGGTAAGTCTGGGGAACAGAAAGTTTCACCTTTTTTGCAATAGCTTCAACGCTATGTCCACTATCACGCATATCAACCATATCCTTATTACGATCTGGATTTGATGATGTCCTGGATTCAATTCCGTACTTTTTCCGGAGTTGATGAACTGCCTGACGAGTGATTCCGAACTCTTCACCGATTTTTGCATCGGTGCCAAACTTTTTCTGCAGCTTTGTAAGTTCTGCTTTTGAGATACGTGCCATAGTGCGCGCTCCTTTATTAAGGGTTGATGGTTATATATATTGTAAATGATTTTTCTGGTTTACTATTCAGATTTCTTCAATATCAATCACATTATGTCATGTAAAATATAATCATGTAAAATAACTAAGCAAACATAAATAATTTTTTTTTAAAAAATCAATTTTCCCAAAAAAACTCACATATATGTACGGCTTTATTTAAAGTAAATTGTCAAAATTATAAAAAAATACTGAAAACCCTGGAAATTGCAGAATAATAATTGATTGATTTGGCGATTATCGCCAGAAATGGTGTATTTTAACTGATTGTAAAAGGCCAGAATCAATAATTACGGATGTTTCAAAATGTCAAAAACAGGATGGAGAGATTTTTACAGGGGGGGGTATTTCCGGTATTAAATAATCATTAACAGATTTTTCCAGTGTTAATAAATGCATTGTCTATTGACCGAACAAAATGAGAGTGTTTCCCGCATTGTACATTTACAGATTCCATGACCACAGGAAAGCAGTATGCTAATGTATCTGATTGGGTTCATTAGTAAATAAGCATACTGATGAATAACACAGTTCAAACCTGACGACGGGTGAAAAATCATCGGAATACCTGTCACTTTTTACTTAGCGATTATAGTAATTTAAAACAAAAGGGAGGCAAGCGCCTCCCCAATACAAGACGTATAAACAAATCTGGTGTTATTTTCTAAAGAACTCATCATAGAGTGCATTGAGCGCTTTAGCTTCATCAGACGCATCAATGCCGAATATAATACTCATTTCTGAGCTTCCCTGATTTACCATTTTAATGTTGACTTTTGCACGTGAGAGTGCAGTTGCTGCCTGGCCAAGTACGCCGATTTTGTGAATAAGCCCTTCACCAACAACAGAAACAAGTGCAATTCCGAATTCTGATCTGATATCATCAGGATGTAGTTGTTCTGTGATTTGACGTACAATATTATTTACATCCTCCGGTTTGAGCTGTGTCTGATCAAGAATTACAGAAATATTGTCAACACCTGACGGACAATGTTCATATGATAAGCCCAGATCCTCAAAAATTGAGAGAAGTTTGCGTCCAAATCCTTTTTCACGGTTCATCAGGAATTTCTGAAGGGTAAAGCTGCAATAACCGCCACCGGATGCCACACCGATGACATCACGTTCGGATGGCAGTCTTTCAGAAATAACCAATGTACCAGGATTCTCAAGGTCGTTTATGTTTCTGAGCCGGATTGGAATTTTTTTACGCATTACCGGCTTGACAGCTTCCTCGTGAAGAACATTGAAACCAATGTAGGAAAGTTCTCTCATTTCTCTGTATGTTAAAGCCGGTATAAGCGCAGGTTTATCAACTATCAAAGGGTGTGCACTAAAAATACCGTCAACATCTGTCCAGTTCTCGTATTCTGCAACATCAAGTGCTTCTGCGAGAATTGCTCCTGTCAGATCTGAACCGCCCCTGCTAAATGTTGCAACATCGCCCTCAGCTGTAATTCCGAAAAAGCCGGGAAACACAACAACCTGTTCTGCACATATTTTTTTAAGTGATGCAAGACGCATTGCTGATTCAGGAAGCGGCTGTGCGTCACCAAACACCGGTGTAACAATGAGCCCGCCTTCTTTTGGCGATATGTATGATGCTTTGATGCCGATTGTGTTAAGATACTCTGCAAATAATTTACAATTAAGATCCTCTCCGGCTGCAACTATAAGGTCTCTGAATTTTCCATGGTGCTCTTTTGATGATGCAAGGCGGTTATCAAGATCCGAGAGCACCTCATTAATCTTGTTTACCGGTACTTTAAGATGTTCAAATATTGACAAAAATCGTGCTTTGATATCGGTGACAACCGATGAATAGTCTTCTCCCTTGAGCGCTCTTTTGGTTGCATCGATAAGCATGTCTGTTACTTTGACTGAGTGGCCAGGTGCTTTACCGGGTGCAGAAAGGACAACACAGCGTCGCTGTGGATTAAGACTCATAATCTTGACAATCTGCTGCATTTTCTCACTCGTCGCAACAGATGTACCCCCAAATTTGCAAATTATAAAATCCATAAAATCTCCGGTTACTTTGGTAATAGTATAGTTATTTTCGTATCTGTTTATTTTCTGACACTCGATAATTCTGCGGGGTGGGCCCGGTGTGACGTTTAAATGCACGTGTAAAGGAATTACTATTTGGATATCCAACCTTTATGGCAATATCAGTAATTGACATTGCAGTTGTTTCAAGAAGGTGTTTTGCGTGCTCCATCCTTACACCGGTAATATATTGGTAGAGTGTTCTGCCTGTTTCTTTTTTAAAGATAATGTTCAGGTAATTTATATCAACTCCACACTCACACTCAAGATTACTCTGATGATGCATATCACAATAATGCTGATCCATATAATTTTTAGCTTTGACCATCAGACTTTTTGCCTTGTTCTTTGGGAATTGCGTCTCTTCGATTAAAATCAAACCTTTATTAAAAAGTACGACAAGGATTTCAAGAAGTCGTGAGATTGTTGCCAGACCAAGAATCTCTTTCTTGTTGGACATCACCATAAATAAATCAAAAATCAGATTTTCAAAGTAGAAACGGTCATTTTCTTCAAGTACAAGCTTTCCTTCAACTTCAGAATTCCAGTAACATTTAGTGTTTTGGGACGGTAAAAACGAAAAAAGAAGCTGAAAGCACTCAAAATTACCTTTTTGGTGAAGGTATGTATGACGTTCTCCTCTGTCCATGAGACCAAGAAGCCCCGGGCGGGCAGTACCAAAACTTTTACGGGTTACGTTTTGCAAAATTCCTGTTCCGTCAACCTGATACCATAACCGGTAGCAATCCTGCTGAAATTTTAATTGTGATTTGAATTTCGATTGGTCTGTATCGGAGAATTCCAGGTAATCAAGACTATGAATGATAATTTTCAGTTTAGATAGTTCAATCAGTGGCGTTCCAGACCATTGATTGAGACATGCAAAGGTACGTAAAAAAGGATATAACCGGTGTTGATCGAACACTGGATTTTTAAAATTACTAAGTAGTTCATGACGTGTTGGAAACATTTAACCTGAAAATATATTATTGCATACAGGTATTGTTTGAAATATTATCTGGCGGAAACTATATTGTAAGCTAGTTAATGTATGTATGTATCACTTCTTATGAATGCAGAGTAGTCCTCAAAAAATATGGCTTCCGTATCGTCGGATTCAAACCGGTTTATATCAGAAGAGAGTTCACTGGCTCTTTATTTAAAAGAAATCAGTAAAAACAAGACACTTACGCTTGAAGAAGAGGCAGTGCTTGCTGTGAAAATCCGTCAGGGTGATCGCAGGGCTCTTGAGCGTCTTGTGAAAGCAAATTTGCGTTTTGTTGTAAGCGTTTGTCGTAACTATCAGAATCAGGGTTTACCGCTCAGTGATCTTATCAATGAGGGTAATCTTGGACTTATCAGGGCCGCTAAACGATTTGATGAGAAGAAAAATTTCAAGTTTATTTCTTATGCAGTCTGGTGGATTCGCCAGGCGATACTTCAGGCATTAGCTGAACAGTCACGCATAATTAAACTTCCTCTTAACAGAGTCGGTACAATTCATAAAATTGGAAAGACTCAAAGTCGTCTTGAACAGAAACTTCAGCGTCTTCCCAATATCGAGGAGATTGCCGAGGAACTTCAGATTGAAGAGGAGGAAGTTCAGGAGACAATAAAAATTGGCAATACGCATATGTCACTTGATGCGCCACTGCAACAGGGTGAAGATGCAAAGCTGATTGATATGCTTCACGATGAGAATCAGGAGCGCCCGGATCATGGGGTTCTTGATATTTCACTTCAAGGCGAAATTGATAAGACACTTGATACTCTTTCGGAACGGGAAAAAGAGGTGGTCAAACTGTACTTTGGTATTGGAGAGGACACCGCTCATACCCTTGAAGAGATCGGACAACGATTCAATCTTACACGTGAGAGGGTACGCCAAATTAAAGAAAAGGCTATAAGAAGGCTAAAGCATTGCTCGAGGAGTAAGCGACTGAAAATATATCGGAATAATATGTAAATATGTATACGTAGCAGTAATCTGTAACGACTGAACACTACGTATAATCCTATGATAGACAATATATAATAAAAGAGGCAGATTTTTATCTGCCTCTTTTATTATGGTAGTGCGCGTCATTTCGAGTCGGGATCTTTAAATCCAAATTCGTTCATCAATTTGTTGGTAAGTTTATCAAGGAACTCAGGAGTGTTGTAATAGCCGTTTTCGATCTTCTCACGAACCTCAGCTATTTTCTCTATACGGACTTCCGGCTGTACAGAAAGTGATGCTTCAATCGCCTGAAACTGCGCCTTAGTTTCGCTCAGACGTTTTGCACCTGCTGAGAACTCTGATTTGTCGGTCTTACCAGTTTTCTGGTCTTTTTCGACTTTTTTAGCGTTCTCAATCTTTCTCAGCTCAGCACTGTATGACTGGGATACTGCATGTATACGCATTATCCATCACCTGCCTTTCCTTTTATTCCTACTTATCTTATCGGCACTTATTTTAAAATCTTTAATTAAAAATGAGAAAAAACAGTGAAGTTGTCAAATACTTTTTATAACTGTATGAAAAGTCAGACTTTATACATTTATAATTTCTGATTGTTCAACTGGAATTGATGTGGATGAATAGAATACAATTACGTGTTATGGACGGTTTCGCGATGGGTGGGTACAAAAAACAACGACCGTAAGAACGAATATGATTCGCTCCTACAGATCATATTCGTCATTTTACCGTTCCGATCATATCGAACATTGGCAGATACATCGCAATAAGAATACCACCGATGATTGCACCCATGACAACGATCATGATAGGCTCAATTACTGATGTTAACGCTTCAACTGCCGCATTCACTTCCTCTTCATAAAATATTGCAATTTTTTTTAACATTTCTGCAAGGTCACCGGTTTTTTCACCAACGGCAATCATGTGTATAACCATCGGAGGGAATACGCCGGTCTCTTTTAGCGGATCTGCAATATTATTACCGCCGGAAATTTTCTCCAGTGTCCTGAAAATACCTTTTTCGAGAACTTTGTTTCCGGCTGTTTTTGCAGTAATGTCAAGAGCATCAAGAATTGTTACACCGCTTGTTAGAAGGGTAGATAGTGTCTGTGAAAAACGGGCAATCGAACTTTTACGTTCAAGATCACCATATACGGGTACCTTAAGTTTAAATGAGTCAATATTCATACGGCCATTTTCAGTTTTGTAATACGACATTAAAGCAAATACAGCTCCTCCTGCCGCCAGAATAAGCAGGAAAATGTAGCGTTGAAGAAATGTTGAGAGTCCCATAACTATTTTTGTCGGGGTAGGGAGTGACCCACCCATGTCTGTAAACATCTGGGCAAACGTTGGTACAACAAAAGTAAGCATTGCAAACGTTGCGCCGACTGCAACAACAAGGACAATAACCGGATAGGTCATTGCACCTTTGATCTTGCGACGTAAAGCCTCAGCTTTTTCCTGATAATCAGCCAATCTATTTAAAACACCATCAAGGTTACCCGATGCTTCACCGGCCGCAACCATGTTACAATACAGACCATTAAAGACCTTTTTATGTTTCCCAAGTGCATCGGCAAGTGTACTACCGCCCTGGATATCTCCACTAATCTGTTTTACTGATGCTGCCAATGTCTGATTCTCAGTCTGTGCTGCGAGAATATCAAGGCATTGTACCAGGGGTAAACCGGCTGATGTCATCGCTGCGAACTGACGGGTAAAGCGACTCAGGTCGGTGAGTTTGACACCGCCACCAAAGTTTAGTTTAAGCTCCATTGCTTTCGCTTTTATTGACACCGGACGAAGTTTTTTCTTTCGTAAAAGACTAATAACTTCATCTTTATTTGATGCCTGAATATCACCTTTGACCTGCTTTCCAGCAGCCGTAACTCCAACATATGTAAACTGCGGCATTTGTCTCTCCTGATCTGAAAATCAGCACTACTTATTGCTCAAAATATACTATTCGACAAAAATAAACAACGACCTAATTACATAGTATGCTCCTTATGCTGCAAAAGACATATACCATGTGTCTCTATACATTCACAGTCCTGATATTTTCATTCACCACCAAGCATTTTTAACATCTGATCCGGGTCCGGGCTTCTTCCAAGAGTATCCTGCTTTGAAATCAACCGCTTTTGGTAGCAGCGCAATAGCTCCGAATTCATTGTTTGCATTCCAAATTTTTGCCCGATTTCAATCATGCCCTGTATCTGATGAATCTTGTCATCACGGATAAGTGACCGGATTGCCATTGTTGCAACAAGAATCTCACAGACCATTACACGCCCGCCACCTATTTTAGGCAGAAGCGACTGACTTATGATTCCCTCGAGTACCATTGCAAGCTGTGCCCTTACTGTTGCCTTTTGATCTGCTGGAAAAACGTCAATAATTCTGTTAACAGTCTGTGCAGCACTATTGGTGTGGAGTGTCGCGAGTGTCAAGTGTCCGGTTTCAGCAATACTTAGAGCTGCCTGAATTGTTTCAAGATCGCGCATTTCACCGATGAGAACGACATCCGGGTCTTGACGAAGTGCAACACGGAGTGCTGAACTGAAGCTAGTTGTGTCCTGATGTACCTCGCGCTGATTAACCATGCATTTTTTATGTTTATGGACAAATTCTATAGGATCTTCAATTGTAAGGATATGTCCTTCACGTTCACTGTTTATTTTGTCAACCATTGCAGCAAGTGTCGTTGATTTACCACTGCCAGTGGGACCGGTAACAAGAACCAGTCCGTTTGGTCGTTCAGTTAATTTCGTAACTACCTGCGGTAATCCGAGTTCTTCAAGAGGTCTTATAAGATACGGTATTTGGCGTATTGCGGCTGTACAGCATCCCCGCTGAAGATATACATTGGCACGGTAACGTGCCAGATTCTGAACACCAAATGAAAAGTCCACCTCTTTATTTTGCTCAAACGATTTTTTCTGTGCATCATTCATGATACTGTAAGCGAGTTTCAGTACTTGGTCACTTGTCAATTTTTCATTGTCTTTAGGTACCAGACTGCCATCAACCCTATAGAGTGGGGGAGAACCAGCAGTCAAATGAAGATCTGAGGCTTGAATATCACCCATACGTTTTAACATATCGTGCATTGAAAGCATTTTTTATCCAATCGTGATTGTAATAACTATGTTTATTAATAAAATCAAACGTTATCTATTACCTTACTACGATGTTGCACCAACGACTTCATTTATGGATGTAATTCCAGCTTTTAATTTCTGAAGTCCAGCCATTCGTAATGTCAGCATGCCCTCCTCAACTGCTTTGGATTGAATTGTAAATGGAGGTGCTTTGTTGATTATCAAATCCTGAATGGCTGAAGTTATTGGTAAAATTTCATATAATCCACATCGGCCTTTGTATCCGGTATTGTTGCATGATGAGCACCCTGTTCCTTGATATACAGTCAGGTTTTCAAGCTCTGATTTTGTCAAATGCAGAAATGGAAGCATCTCCTGTTTTGACGGATCGACCTGTTCTTTACAATCAGGACATATTTTACGGATAAGGCGCTGGGCAACGATACATCGAACCGCTGATGCACTCAGAAACGGATCAACACCCATATCTGTCAGTCGTGTTAATGTACTCGATGCATCATTTGTGTGCAGGGTACTGAGAACCAGGTGTCCTGTGAGTGCAGCTTTGACTGCAATTTCTGCAGTGTCAAGATCACGTATTTCACCAACCATAATTACATCAGGATCCTGGCGTAAAAAGGAGCGAAGCGCTGCTGAGAAGGTCAGGCCAATATCGTGGTTGATATTGATCTGATTAATTCCCTCAATGTTATATTCAACAGGATCCTCAGCGGTCATGATATTGATATCCGGTTTGTTAAGAGCACTCAGTGCGCTGTACAGTGTTGTCGTTTTTCCACTACCGGTGGGTCCTGTTACAAGCAGCATTCCATAAGGTGCGGCAAGTGTCTGCTGGATATTCATAAGGCCACGTTCCGGAATTCCGAAATTAGCAAGGTCAAGCATAAGGTTTGATGCATCCAGGATACGCATAACAATTTTTTCACCAAATATTGTAGGTGTTGTACTTACACGTATGTCAATAGTTTTAAAACCCATCTTTATTTTAATACGACCATCCTGGGGGAGCCGTTTCTCTGAAATGTCAAGATCTGCCATGATCTTTATCCTTGATGTTACCGCACTCCTTAAACGAAACGGTAATGGAGATGTTTCAATCAGAACGCCATCAAGCCTGTATCGTACACGTAAAATTCTCTGATAAGATTCAATATGAATATCACTCACACGTCTTCTGACCGCTTCAAGAATCAAATGGTTTACAAGTTTGACAACCGGAGCTTCGGCCACTGCTGACGCAATATCTTCAGGTTCATCCTTATCATGTTCATCAGCAAGTACCTCAAGGTTTTCACCTTTCAAATCCTCTATGATATTGTCAACCTCATGGGATGCTTCATAATTTGCATTGATTGCATCAACAATCTCTCTTGATGATGCCAGGACTGGTTTTATTGCACATCCGGTCAGAAATTTAACCGCATCAAGCATGAAAATGTTTTTAGCGTCGCTAATCGCAACAGTTAATACCCGATTTGTTTTGTTGATCGCAATCATTTCATATTTCTGTGCCATGTCGAAGGGAATTAATACAACTACTTCGCTATCAAAAACGAGATCCTTGAGACTAAGTTTGCCCATATTGAGCTGTTTTGCCAGAAATTGCGATATAACATTTTCATCAGCAATAGCACCGGTTGAAATAAGTGCCTCACCAAGCATACCGCCATTGAATGTCTGATGTTTCAAACCATCTAAAAGCTGTTCTTT
The DNA here is from genome assembly GCA_964390065.1 of uncultured Fibrobacter sp. Lineage (GTDB taxonomy): Bacteria > Fibrobacterota > Chitinivibrionia > Chitinivibrionales > Chitinispirillaceae > JAAZBG01. The sequence continues at coordinate 11,307 of CAYMGX010000001.1, forward strand.
GGTGATTACACCATTTTCTACAAGAATCTCACCGATTTTTTTTGACATATCTGTTCACGTAATCAATTAAAAATGTTGAAATTAAAAAATCACTCATGTTAGATTATACAGTCTATGAGAGAGATGCATCAAGAAAGATTTTAGGGGAAATTGGTGAGAGGGCGGGTGAAACTAATAACCATTACAGCTAGTGGACCATCATGAACTAACAGGATGGTCTATCATCAAAAAATGAATTAGACAAACAGTCATTTGTAAATAATTTTAAAAACAATAATTATTGATGCCATAAGTAGTGTAAATCCATTTGCAAGAATAATCGGTAACTGCATCACTGATATGCCGTATATCAGCCAAAAAACAAGTCCAAGAGAAAATAGTAAAAACATTACAATTGATAAATCTTTTGTTGAACGGGTTTTCCATACCTGAATTACCTGTGGAAGAAAAGAGATCGTCGTTAATGCACCTGCGAGATAGCCAATTATTTCAATAAATTTCATGATGTTAAAATATCCTCCCCATAACGTTTAATCCTTTGAGGCATCGAATATATATTGTGCCTTACAATAAACACGCTTTTGTGAAACATCTGCCGGAGCTGCCGTGCGATCAAAAGATCTGATGAATGATCTTCCCCGAAATCTGGTAAAATTAACATAATTCACAAAGTATGCGATAAACTATGACCAGAGATACTGCGAAGAGCATTAATCCCTTTTAAAGGTACTTGTAGCATGGTTGTTTCTCCGGGTGGTGATGTTTCTGATCATTATTTAATATCTACCAAATTACAACGATAGTTTGTAAAAAGGATCGATCAATGACAGCAATTACACGTTTATTGTACAATTCGGACCAGATAAAAGGCGATAGTATAATAGTAGAATTGTATTTGCCGGGATTTTTGAAATAAACCGCTGTAAAACGTCATGCGATTGGACAATTCAGGTTGAAATATGGTGATGAAGATCAGGTACCAATTGCCAAAAATCAGTTATCCTCTTTTTCTATTTTTACTACTTGTCGAATTGGTAAACCGGCTATCGCAGAAAGAATCGTTTTAGCTGGAACGATTGTGTTTTTACGAACAAATGAATATTGACCTATGACACAGTTTTCATTGATAACAACTCCCGGGCTGATATAACAATGCTGTCCGATTGCAGAATCGTTGCCGATTTTAATTTTGTCAAGTAATAGCTTTCCTCTTTCAAAAGTATGACAGGAAACATCTGTTTTTCCGCCAATAACAACATTGTCGCCAATTTCCAACAGGTAAGCATCATTAAGAAACCATGTATTTATCTGGACATTTTTTCCAATTTTTGCTCCAACAATACGGAAAAAGAGACACAAAAGAAAACTCATCGGAATAAACTGAAGAATCAGATAACCTGCAATATTGTAAAGGCCACTATATAAAAGCCAGCGGAACATAGTTATCGATAAAACCGGATATATTCCAGCTTTAATGCCTGTGGAGAATAATCTTATTAGTGAACTAAAGAGAATGACTCCCCATGAAAAGAAAACGATTATACTTAATCCGCATGCGAGTGCAAGGATTAAAATTGATTTATAAGAATCGTGATCCGGGAGATATTTCCAGGTTTTAATAATGATAACGAGTCCGGGAAATAATGCTATGCCGACAACAAGACCATAGAATATATTGGTTAATGATGTCAGCAGTCCACTCACCAAAGATGATTTAATTATCATTGAAAGAATTTTTTTCATTATAATATATCCGTATTGTCAGGGTGTTAGAGATTTCAGGTCATATTTCGTTCTAATAGTTCTTTGCGGATCTCGGCATGTTTTTTTGCATCAATAGGATAAAAATAAAGAATAATCAGTCCAATTATAATGAATGCAATAGGTATCCATACAAGCAGTGCATTAATACCCTTTATTGCGTCAATTGACTGTTCAAGAATACGTCCACCCTGTTCCTGTTTGAAGCCGCTCCAGGTCAGAACCCAACCGTTAATTGTTGCACTGAATGCCATACCCAGTTTCTGCACGAAAAACCACAGCCCGTAATAAATACCTGCGTGACGTTGGCCACTTTGAAGCTGCCCATACTCAACAACATCAGGAATCATAGACCACAGAACTATAAAAAAAGATGACAATCCGATGCCACAGATTACTGCGAGTGTATAAAAAAGTGCTGGTCCGTAGTTTAGTCCTGTAACGACTATACCGATAAGTCCACTTCCGAATACAGCCATACCGGTAAATAAGGCTGCCTTTTTACTGAAAGTATTTGACACCAGTGCCCATAATGGCAGAGCTGCAATTGATGCTATAACCAGTACTCCCATGATGATACTTGACTGAATGTCGCTTGTTAATCGAAGTGTGTACTTGACATAGTAAATGAATATGCCGGATACACCTGTTGTTGCAATTGATAATAGTAAATATGACGAAACCAGAAGAACAAAAGGTTTGTTCTTAAATGCATCGAGCCAGATCCTGAGCCTGATACCATCAGAATTACCAGTTACAATATCGTACCCTTTTGTTGAAAAATAAGTGACAAGCCCTGATAGTAGCATTACACCACAATAGATTGCAGCCATACCGGGATAACCAAGACTCTTTGAACCGGCCAGAATCTGAGTTATCCCGGCACCGATAATCATTGCTAAAAGGGAAAAAACCATTCTGACAGCGGTAATTGATGTCCGTTCGTTATAATCGTGCGTAAGATCTGCTGTCATACTCCCATAGGGAATATTAAACATTGTAAACGCAGTTGAAAATAGTACAAATAAGAATGAGTATATTACAAAACGTGAAATATCGGAGCCGGGAAAATCCTGCCAGAGGAGGAAAAATGTCATGATAAACGGAACAATCGCTATGATAAGCCAGTAACGATGTTTTCCCGATTTTGATTTTGTGTTATCGACAATCATCCCCATAACAGGATCGGTAATGCCATCCCAGATTCTGCCGATAAGTAAAACAAGCCCGGCAAGATAAGGGGGAAGCCCAACTATCGCATTAAGAAAAAAAAGATAGAAAAAATTAATGGTATTAAATGCCAATCCATTGACAATATCACCAGAACCATAAGCAACTTTAATTGAAAGTGGAATTTTTAATTCTTTTTGCAATACACGCTCACTTTGAGTGGCTTTCATGTACGTTCCTTTCAAGGAAATTATCTATTAGTTGGGATTGAAATTTGTTTTGCTATAATAAATTATACCACGTAAAAATACAACTTAAAAATTGATGCAACTAAACGCGACAGAAGACAGTAGTAATTTCATGGATACAGGATTTTTCTTGATAGCAGAACAAACGTATATGCTGATACCATAAAGTATGCAATTGCATGAGTGAAAAGTTCTATTATAAGAGTCGTTACTTTGCGGGATTAAGATTGAATAGTAAAATATCAGTATTTACAAGGATAAATATTACAGCGATACCCATTCCGACTCCTCCCTCAGAAATTTCGGTTACTTATCTGATTCAGAGAATTCGGGATTTTTAGTTTATACATTATGTGAATTGTGGTTATAGACTGCATTTAGTTAATCAGATTTCAGTGTCAGAACCTCCCCCGGTTTCGTAAGATGGTAATTGCAGTATCTGGTACTTAGTAAATTGCATAATGTAAATACATAATCTTTTGTTGAACATTCAGCAGGCAGTCATGTTAGATTTCGCGTTTTAATAACAAAACAAATGTTAATTTCTTTAGTATGGTTTTTGTAAGAATTAATCCTGTGCTGCTATTGTAATAAAAATATCAAATTTCCAGCCGGCAGAAGTCTTGTGAGGGGGCACAGAGATTAATTCTTGCCGGACTGGAAATCTGATTGTATAGTAAGTGTATCCTTTATCTCAATTCAACAGATGTATATATGAATCTGCAATATCTAAATCTTGAGCTTTGGAACACTGTTTTATCCGATGAATCATACTCCACATATTGGTTATAATGGTTTTTGCATACTCTGAAAAATGAATTAAAAATAGTTCCCGAATCTTACCAGTTTGTCATCACTACGCTGATTCATGAAACACAGTTTTACCCAGTCTGCAGAGCGAGCAGTATATGCTATCGTGCATTCGTCAATATATCCTTTAAATGTATAGTTACCATTTGCATCTGTTCCAATCCTGAGATTACTGGTATTTGAAATTGATCCTACAGAACGAATGTCACCTGATGAATAGTAGGGCAGACTGATTCCGTCGAAGTATAATTTGCAATTACTGTTATCTGATCTGTCAATAACAACAGTAACATTGTGCCATGTAGTTGTATCATTCAATCCAAGCATTGTGTACAAATTGAAGGTTCCATTATCGCCCCATGCATATCCACCGGTGGCAATTATGCAATGAAGCTGATCAAAAAAATTGAATCCAAAGCTCCAGCCATATGTTGCTGATGGTGAAGCACCAAAACCCGGACTTTTTGCGATAATGGTATTGAGACCTGAACCGGTGCGTTTGTACCATGTACTTACTGTAAAGTTACTCATTTCCGGATTCAGAATGTTTCCAAAATCCCCAAATCCTGTACTGTCAGTACTTAATTGGCACATACCGATCATTCCTGGCTGTTGTTGCAACGTTCCTTGTCGTGTTCCTTTAAATTGATTCACCGATGCATCTGCCAGTACATTTGATGTATCTCCAAGATGCCATACTCCAGTATAACCATTGGAAGAATCAAACACAGGCGAGTACATTCGTGGTGTTGAAATAGCTGGATTACCATAGTACATGATGATTGATTGTTGGTCATTATTTCCGTAGATCGTATCAACCTTTACCCATAATGCAGCTTTTGATGAGACCGCGTCCCAAAATTCAATCTCATACGGCAGTAATGTATTATCTCCTTTTGTAAACATGAGATCAGAGCCATCAGTACTTGCCAGTGAAAATTCTAAGTTACTTTTTGATAAACGGATCAAAACTGGAAATCCTGTTAAATCGGAGGAAATATTTGCACCCGTTTCAGTCGTATTTAACTGTATTGTTTTCGCATGTTTCCATGCTATATTGCTCAATTCAAGCGTATCACCGCTCACAACCGGTACACGATAACGGATTGCTCGTGATGATGAATCTTCTAACGAGAGATATTTGATCGACTCAATTATGCCTTCCGGAACAGAGTCAAGATATACATGATTATCCTGAGTTCTGGAAATCTGGCCGGATGCAATATTTGTACCCGGAATGTAAAAGAACCCTCTTGAAAAATTTGCAGTATCAGGAATTGCAATTCGTAAATAACCCGGAATGTCAAGTGTGTCATCAGGAAGTTTCACGTAATCGCTGTCATTGACAGAACAGAATGAATAGGAACGGGTTGCATGTAGTGGATGCTTTGCAGTGATGGTAAACGAACCGGCATTAAGTGAATCAAATACATATACGCCGCTGTCATTTGTAAACGTCTGGTAGATATTGCTGTTGTGTGAAATACCAGGTACATAATCAGATGGCATGCAGATAACAAGGGCATGTGATGCCCTTGTGCCGTCATTATTGATAAGAACGCCGGCAATACGTGCATTTCCGGTGTTAGTCGATCCTCCGGAAAAATCCGGACCAAGGCCACACTGACAAATGAATGCTGCGATGAGTAATAGTACTGTTATGCGCTTTTTCACTATATATTCCTGCCCTTTGGCTTAATCTCATCAGTATGAGCACTTACTGGAAAGAGCTGAATATTCAACTGGTATACAGCATTGCTATTTTCATCCCGGTTGACAAGAGAAACAATTCGTTCCTTGAAAGCCGTAATCTCTACATCAAGAACAGAGTAAAGTGATTTTGATATTCCAATTGTCAACCCTGAAATATGACGTTCCTTACGGTCGATGTCATCGATAGCTTTAGTTGCTTTTAGAAGCATGCTCCGGTTAAAATGACGAATTGCGATAAGTCCAATGTCACTATCAGCGGCAATAGCAGTATCTATCTGTTCATACATGCCATTATCATTCTTTTTAAGAAAATTTAATTTTAAAAGTAGTTCAACTGAAGCTTTGGCTTCAGACTGTGTTATTGATGGCCGTACTGCATCTGCGAGCAGTTGATAGTCATCCTGAAAATCATACAACGTAACAAGTTCCCGTATGACTACGTTATACCAGTTACTGAAATACTCATACTGTGCGTTGGTCAGTGCTTTCTCTGATACCATATTACGCATCGATCTGATAACAGCATAATGCTCCTGTTTTTCTTCAGGATTATCCGATTGATCAAAAAGAACAAGCTTCTTAAAATAGATTGTTTCTTTTTTATTAAGATTCAGGGCTGCAGCAAATTTGTCAATTGATGAAGTACCAAGATTACGCTTCCCATCAATAACAAGTTTGAAAAATACCGGCGATGATATCCCGGCTTTGGCGTTAAACACCCGGTATGAGAAATTCCTGTTAGCATTCTTTTTAAAGGCATAATAGTCTGCAAGAAATTTCCTGTAATCCATATATTCAAATATTGAACGCATAGATGACAATATATGTAATATTTGCTGGTTTAGCAGAAATTGTATCGATGCGATAACAAAATCTGTATCCTGACAGGATACAGATTTTTCATGTAATTCGTTGAAATTAATGAAAAAAGATATCTTGTACGATAAAATGTCTGATTTTTAGGATACAGTATGCCTAATGTTTCAGATATCAGCCTCCTGATGATAATAATAATAAACTAAGGCAGGAATTGCTTACCACCATCGTCTGCAGGTATTTTTGAGCGCTTAACCTCCAGTGTCCGTTACGCTGTTGCCCAAAGAGTGTGTTTAAATGAAATTGCAAAAAGCGGTCATTGTTTTTTTGTGTACACTCCGCTAAGTTTTATGTACTTTGCATGACGCAACATCCCACAGGCAATATGTTCATAGCCGAGTTTTTCCATAATCTGTTTTATCATATTGTTAATCATCACCACGACATCATCGCCAGGGAATTCATCAGATTTAATATACTGCTCGTAATTGGTTTCGATATATTCAAGATGGTGCCAGAGCGGTGGCTTTTTTTCCTGTACAGCATCAAGCATCAATTGAATATTTTCTTTTTTCGTAAAATAAATCCAGATTTGTTCTGCAAAAGGTTCTTTAAGCAGGTATTCAAAATGCCCGCCGATATACGAAGAAAACGGCAGTAGGGGTATTTCTGCGATCATGATATCCTCACTCATTCATAATTAAAAAGTATCTTTTTGCAACTTACAATCAACATTAAACCAGTCCGGTATTGCAATTATCGGCTCTGAAAGATTCCTGGTACAGACAGTACATTTACCATCGGTTTCTTTTAGTGTAAATCCACAATTACTATAAAATGAGGCAGTCTGAATGTTTTTATTCGATGGTATATAAATTCCGGTTGCTTCACTGATTCCACAATCTTTCATAAACTGCAATATTACAGAAAGAAATGCAACCTCAGCATCTTTTCCTAATACTCTGCAGCTTAGAAGAAAAAGTTCTATTAACGAGCTTCTGATTAGTGAAACGCCAATAATTCCATACTCACCAAATGTGTCCTGCATCTCCATCTGCAGAAGATAGGTATATGGTTCCTTACAAATCATTTCAAGTTCTGAATGTGTAAATCGTTTCGTGGTTAAATTGAATTGATTCGTTTTGTTTATTAACTGTACAACGCGCGGCATCGATTCCTTACCGGTTTGACTGACTGTAATCGTAAGTCCGGACTTGCGTAAAAAATCAGCAATATTTGTTTCTATATCCCGGGACTTTTTCCGTAATCTGTCCATGGAAAAGTACGCATTTTTATTAAGATCATCTTTTGTCAATTGTATCGGCCAGAACCGGCTGCTTCTCCTGAGTGTATCAATGTATCCGCAGGGATCTTCCGGTAGTTCAAGCACTGTAACGTCGGGATGTATTTCCTTGACTAATCCCCGTTCTGAGGGATTATCGTCAATGAACATGATTGAATCCAGCCCGATATTGAGCTCTTTGGCGATACTTAAAATGTTACGTGGTTTGTTATCCCAGTTTATCCGGAATGCTGCAATCATTGATGGTCTCAAGACCATATAAGGATGAGTTTCAATGACTTCCAGAGCATCGCAGGTATTATTCTTGCTGCAAACAGCAAGCAGTATTCCCTGCTTGTAGAGTTTTAAAAGCTCCTTCTGGAAGTCAAAGTACGGTTTGCCATCCCCTTGAGGACCAAGAACAAGACTCGATAGCTCACTTTCTCCAGCTATACCACCCCATAATGTATTGTCAAGGTCGAGAATGATACATTTCAACGGGTATTTTACGAATTGATCAATCATTCTCACACAATGAACTGCAATCTTTACAGCCGGTGAAGTCTGGTGACCATTATTTTCATGTGGTGATACGGAAAAATCTGAATGCTTAATAAAATCGATGTCAACAGGATAGCAATCTGTAACCGATTTACATATATCATTAACAATGTTTTGCACTGCTATAAATAGCTGCAATTGCGAATTGTCAAGAAGACGGGTTAAAAAACCGGTAGGGAAACTGGCTGGAGTAGGAGGGGTGAATAGTAATAGTTTACAATGCGATTTTTTCTTTAATTGTTCAATCGTATCGGTTAGTGATCTGCAGAATGTTGAAAATACCTGGAGAGTATCATTGAAAGTATCACCCCATGTATAATCATAAATTGCCGGAATACATTGCATCCAATCAAGAGCAAGAATTAAAAAATCGGTATTGACAAAATCGTCAGGAATGTCTTTAAGTTCAAACTCCCAGCGGCAGGGATCACCCGTTATTATTTCATACTCTGGCCGTATAGTATCAATTGCAGCTGCCAGTGCGTTCAGATCACAATTTCCGCATATGCCGATTTTCATAAGAATTTACCCGATTACCACTACTGTATATTAATGATGGTGAGATGTTGAAAATAAAGCAAATAGTACTTTGACTTGTCACATGGTCAATTCTTCCAAAAAAAAGAGCTCCATCGGTTAATAGAGCCCTTTTAAATTACTGGTAACAGCTATCCTGAAATTACTTTTTAGATACTGATGGCTTTGCTGGTTTTGCTGACTCAGCAGGTGCAGCTGGCGCAGTAGTAGAGTCTTTTTCGATGCCAAGAAGTTCGACTTCGAAGCAAAGTGTTGAATTCGGACCGATTTCCTGTCCTGCTTGACGTTCGCCATAAGCGAGATCTGCTGGAATCCAGAATTTATAGGTGCTTCCGACTTTCATAAGCTGGATACCTTCAGTCCATCCCGGAATTACCTGATTCAAACCAAATACAGCCGGTTCCTTACGGTCATATGAACTGTCAAACACTTTTCCATCAAGAAGTGTACCTTTATAATGAACTTTTACTTTATCTGTTGCAACAGGATTTGCACCGGTTCCCTCTTTAACAACAATGTACTGAAGTCCGCTTTCGGTTGTTTTTACACCCTCTTTAGTCTTGTTTGAAGCAAGGAAATCCTCACCGGTTTTTTTATTATTGGCAGCCTTTGCTTCAGCCGCATCTTTTTGTTTCTTCTGAAGATCCTCGCTGAAATTCGTTTGAATTTCTTTAATGCGTTCATCGGTAAGCTGTGACGGCTGACCTTTCATAGCATTTTCGATAGCTTTTGTAAGAACAGAAAAGGAAACAACTGTGTCAATATTCATATTTTTGAATGATTTACCAATATCCTGACCGATCATGTAGCTGATACTGTCGTTTTTTGTTTTAAGCGCAATTGGTTTACCTTTAGCTGTTTCTGCTGCATTACATGCAACCAGATTTAAACAAACAACAGATCCAGCTGCAAGTTTAAGCATAGATTTCATGAAAAATCCCTTTCAATATTGTAAAAAAAATGATGAGTTCATCAGATATTCTTATAAGAAGAACAGGTTTTGAAACTGGTAAAATACATCTGGCCAATCCGGGATCAAAGGGTTGCTATCGTTGATAGTAAGTTCTTTACTCCCTGATCTGCAGAGTCAGTACACCTTTGGCGAGCAGTGATGTTCTTATCCCTGCGTCGGTACAGTTTATCGCGGCAATATTTAATGAGTCGAGACGGCCGTTAATAAATATGTTTTTTGAAATTTCCTTGTTTGAAAGCATTTTTTGTGTCATCAGTTGTGACTCAAGAATGGTCTGTTTAAGGGGGTAGGTGAGATATGGTTGCACCTTGGAGATAATTGTACTGTGAAAAAGAGCATTTGCTGTTTTGACAAGACGATTTTTAGTATTAAGATCAAACTCAAGTTCCCGTATGGAGATACTTTGGTTTTGTGAATCGTATGCTACGTTACCAATCAAATATATTTTGCCCTTATAGTAACCACTGAGGTCAACACTGACAACCGCATATCCGTCTATCCCGTAAATGTTGACATCATTAATAATCGCTTCATATTTACCGCTGGAGAAGCTCTGACCGACAAGTAAATT
>CAYMGX010000001.1:21848-83073 GCA_964390065.1 uncultured Fibrobacter sp.
CTGAAGGTAAGTGCTATTGATGCCTCAACGTCCTGGTACTCGGTGTGTCTTAAACCGAGTGCACCGACAGTAAACTGAAACTGCATCCATATTTTAATCGGGACCCGGTACAACAATTCATCACCGTTTAAAGAGATCGTTATGGAATCCTTTTTCCATACTTTCAGTTTTACGGGTTTAATATTTGCAATTGTCATAGTATCGGTTTCGTAGAGAATACCGTTTAGCTGCAGATTGATCATTTTTTGTGCAACATCGGTGCGAATAAGAAGTGGCACATTCAAAATGGATGGAACCGGAGTAAATGGGGGAATTACAGGCTTTTCAATTACCACCTGACTATCACGATCAGAAGCAGCTCTGCGCTGTGTGGTATCCGGTAATGGAGATGTATTGGTAGTCGATTTATTGCAGGAACAGATGCACGCACAAATAGTCAGAATTAATAGTACTCCGTATTTCATACTTCTACCCCGGGTTGCTTCAACTTGAATACTACATATATCATAAACCATTGTGCAGTGGAATATATATGGCATTCAGATTTCATTTTTGTTTGATGATAAAATATACTATGGGAATTGACAAGTGAAATATTTTGTGTGTGATCAATTTTACCGGATCATTTTCCTCGCTCTGCAAATTCGCTCTGCTGCATTTATCGCATCTATTAAACTTTCATACGAAGCAATACCCTTACCGGCGATGTTAAAAGCTGTGCCATGCCCTACTGATGTCCGGACAATCGGTAAACCAATGGTAATATTTACACCATGTTCAAAGTCAAGCGATTTAAGGGCAACAAATCCATGGTCGTGAAGCATTGCAGTGATGCCATCAAATTCACCTTTAAAAGCGCGCATAAAAATGGTATCGGGAGGGTAGGGCCCACTGACATTGATACCAGCCTTTTTACAAATATCAATTGCAGGAATTATTTCATTAATTTCTTCATCACCAAATAGTCCATTTTCACCGGCATGTGGATTCAGACCGCCGACTGCAAGACGTGGTTGTGTGATTCCAAGCTCTGTCATCGCAGTATTAAGGAGTTTAATTGTTGCCACGACACGCTCAGTTTTTATCAGTTCAATCGCATTCCGTAAAGAACAATGCGTCGTAACGTGTGCAACCCCAATATTTTTAAGCAGAAAGAGCATCGAAAAATCCTTGATGCCACATTTCTCTGCGAATATTTCGGTATGACCCGGATAGTCAAAACCTGCAAGATGCATCGCTTCTTTATTAATAGGGTTAGTCACAACGGCATCAATTTTTTTCGCCAGTGCCAGTTCAATGGATTTTTCGATATACTTAAATGCTGCAAAACCGCAGGATTTTTGTACTTTCCCTATTTCAATAGAGTCTGGATCAAGGATTTGCATGTCAAGCACATTAATACTGCCATCCTTGAAATTACTGCAATCAGAGAGTATATGAATATCCATTGAGGGAGTATAGTACCGACATGCATCTTCAATTACAGCTGCATCACCGATGATTATTACTCGTGATTGCACTTGTTTATCCGCAAGTGCTTTACAAGCAATCTCTGGTCCGATTCCGGCTGGATCTCCAAGCGTTAGCCCAAGTATAGGTGTATATGATATATTTTGATTGTCCTCTGAATGTTTCAATACAATGCTCCTCACCTGATGTATCTATTGAACCGATGCTACTGATTATGGTGCGTACAGTAATCTTTTGAAATGTTCTGGAATAAAATTTAATTGAGGGCACGGTAAAAAGTGCAAGAAAGTTACTTAAGTGCTTAATATTCCGATAATGCTTACCGATAGTCTGAATATGGACCAGGTGAAATTACACTACATAAAAAAGCACGGAAACTCTATACAGGGATTCATCCGTGTACTAACAGGGTGGATCTTTAAGAATGCTTTACGACAGAGGGAAATTTATTGATATTCCGGTTTAACAGCAGCAATGCAAGTAAACATGTTAGGTCTGCACAGATCAAATAAGAAAACCAATAAAAACTCATGTTTTCCTGAATTGCTGAGCAATATCCTGAAGACTGGAATCTATTGGTGTTGATGCTTCCTTGTTCTCTTTTTGTATGCGATCATAAATTTCTTCTCTGTTTACAGAGACATTCTTTGGTGCTTCAATACCAAGCTTCACATGTCGTCCGTCGAGATCGACAATTTTTATAACGACATTATCACCGATCCGTATAGATTCGCCTAATTTTCTTGTTAAAACGAGCATGTCAATTCTTCCTCAGTATTGGTTCCCGTGTTGTATATCGGTCATCATCAATAATAATCTGCTTACCGGTTTTTTTACGCCGGTTGAGTATTATTGGACCTACAAGGTTTGCTGTTGATTCAAGTGGATTTTCTCTTATTGTAACAATTACATACAATAATAGATCCTCCGGTGCATCCACAGCAAGGTCATCAAGCTGCTCTTTGATAATCTTAGGATCATAATCCGGTACAAAGAGAAGAGGATTGATAATTGCAAAACGTAATTTCGAACCATCAATGCACACAAGCCATTCAAATGGAGCATAATCAGGAATTGAAACTATAACAAACTGTTTATTCTGTTCAAAACCCGGAATACCTGAATTAAACGTAATGATATCTTCATTTGCGTAAACAAGATTTTTAAAAAAATCGCCCATAGAAGCATTTCTCCTGAGGGTTTATAATCATTTACTGAAATATGCTATATGCTTGAGTATAAGTCAAATACGTTGCTTTGTCAAACAGAAGTTTACCATGATTTTGTAATTTCTCAGCAAAATCATGGTAATGGAATATTACTTCAGAAGACTCAATACGTTTTGCGGCGCAGTGTTTGCCTGTGCAAGCATCGCCGTTGAGGATTGCGAAAGTATCTGGTGTTTTGTAAATGCTGTGGTTTCAGTTGCAAAATCGGTATCACGAATGGCCGATTCAGCCGCCTGCATATTTGTTTCCTGATTTTCCTGATTTGTCAAAGCATGTTCAAGACGGTTTACAATAGCACCAAGATCTGCACGTAATGCATTGACACTTGACAATGCTACATCAAGTGAACTGATTGCCTCTGTGGAGCTTGTTTGTGAGAGAAGATTGGTAGCATCAATACCTAAGCGTGTTGTATCCATAGGATTGATAGCGTATTGAATTTTATCTGCAGCCGTATTGTTCGGGCCGATATGAAGTACACCGCCATCAGTACCCCATGGAGCATCACCGTTCATAAGCGATTGACTGTTGTATTGTGTACCGGCCACAATTCTGTTAATTTCAGTTTTTAGCTGAGTGACTTCAATGTTGATATAACCGCGTTCTTTTGATGTCAAAGTATCGTTGGCTGACTGAATTGACAATTCACGCATTCTCTGAAGCATTGCTTCTACTTCGATCAATGCACCTTCAGCAATATTGATAAGTGCAACGCCATCCTGAATATTACGTGCACCCATATTTAAACCGCGAACCTGTGTACGTAATTGTTCCGAAACACTCAAACCGGCAGCGTCATCGGATGCACGATTGATACGCAGTCCTGTCGAAAGTTTTTCAAGTGATTTTTGTAATTGTCTGTCAACCTGACGAAGCGAACTGCTGGTTATCATCGCAGTTATATTATGATTGATTTGAGGCATAGATCCCTCCTGGGGAAAAAATTTGCATCCTTGCAGCCTCTCCGTTTTTTTGGCTGCAATCACCTGGTCTTCCTGACCTATCCTGCTTCCATGCACTCTAATTAAAAAGCAATCTATATGCCAAATCAGAGCAACTAATAACTAATTGATTTTCATCGTTTCTCATTCTAAATAATATGATACCCGGAAAATTTTTCCCTTTGTTTAGAGATAATTTACCAGTGATGGCTGAATGATTTTTGCTGCAGTTCTTAATGCTGCATTATACACATTTTCCATCGTTGCATATTGCATAACGGCATCAGCAAGATCTGTATCTGCAAGCTGGGATTTTATTTCTGATGTCGATATGTAATTGCTTTCGTTTCTGTCAAGTGTGGTTTCAAATCGGTTGACACGTGCACCGTTTTTACTTTGTGCCGAAAGCATCGAACTAAAAACCGCATCAATCTCATCAATCGCATTTTCTATACCAGGCTGATTATTCTGTACCAGATTCTGACCGAAACGTATCATTGTACCAATCATATCGTAACCTGTTTTTGCATCGCGTGTCATCTCGTCTGCATTAATATTTATCGGCATTGTGATACCGCTTTCAATCTCTCTGTAAATTTCACCCCAGTTTGAAATGGTATTTCCATAAATATCCCGACCCGAATTGACACTTTCAAGGCTGATCGCTACCTGTCCAGGTGCATAATTGGCTGTCCCCGGTGTCGCATCAACAAGTAATGCCGGATTGAGAATTGTCATTGTTCCGCTTGTATAATCAATAGTATAGTCAGTATTTTCGACATAATTAACACCTGCAACAGACAGAGAAAATGAGTCCGGGATAATATTTCTAATGACTGAATTGTCAAAACCGTTAAAGAGCTGTACTGTTGATCCGACCGTCATAGCACCCGCGTTAAAATAGGCCATTTCTCCGTTTATATAATTTTGTGCCGTGAGATTTTGTGACTTATAGATCTCGTAGGGAGCTGTTTTTGTATGAGTGCCGCTAAAGATAAAATCACCCTTGTATTCAGTATTTACCAATGCGAGCATCTGCCTGAACAACTGAGTGCTTTCTCTATTTAGATATGCACGTTCGTTAGCACTGAGTGTATCGTTTGAGCCCTGTACAGCAAGTTCACGTGCCCGTTGCATCAGTGTATTCATACTGTCAAGAGCTGTGCTGGTGACATTCATATACGAAACGCCATCAATGATATTTTTTTTAAATTGTACATTTTCTTTGAGTTTAGTTTCAAGTTTCAGTGTATTGGCTACATCAACAGGGTCATCTGATGGTTTCAGGAGACGTTTACCTGTTGCAATCTGTTGCTGCAATTTTGACATGTCATAATTACGGTCATTGATAACATGCAGCACCTGGCGATTTAATTCCTGTACGGTGATTCTCATTTGCAACTCCTTTGTGATGCGGATTACATGTTGATTAATGTGTCAAGCATGTCATTAGTAATGCTGATGAGACGTGCTGCAGCCTGATATGTATGCTGGAATTTGATCAGATCTGCCATCTCTTCATCAAGTGAAACACCTGAGATAGAATCCTGCTGTGATTCGTATTGGTCAACAAGAAATGTGCGTGTTTCCAGTGATGAGTTTGCTTCGTTTTTGCTGAGGCCCAGAAATCCTATGACAGAACTGTAAAATTCAGTGTAGGTCGCAGTATTATTTCCGACAACATCAGGTGACATTGTCAGATCGGATCGAAGTGCTGCGATAGCTATTGAGTTTGAGTTATCTCCCGGTCCGGCAAATCCTCCTGTACGATATTGGAAATTTACAGTAAGATTTTGTGCATCATAACCATTATGAAGCATCTGAACGGTACCGCTGACGTAATCAATATGATAATCAACACCTTCCTGCAAAGTTATTGACGGTGTGTTGACAATTACGGAACCACGCATGATATTCGTAGCTGGAGTAACCGGCACTGCTACGGGATCACGATACAGCTGAAGTGGAGGATCTCCAAAATTGTGAAAACCTGCGGTTAATGTATTTGCAACGGCAGGCTTTATTTCTCCACCTGATGCTGCTGCGATGTTATGAACACTGGAATTTATTGCTGCTGCAAGAGAAATATCGGATGCACCGGTTGTGTTCGGATTGAAAAAATTACTACCACTATACCCATCAAGGTTATACCCTGCTACATGAAGACTGTTGACATCACGCACAATTGCAAGCGCGAGTTCATCGAGCCTTTTCTGATATTCGGGAACAATCGAATCCCTTACCTCAATTAATCCCTTTATTTCTCCACCCTGAGGCGTATACGTTTTCCTGGATTCGTTGAATTTGATACCGACATTTGTCATTGATGTTCCATCAGGCATCTGAAATGATGTACTTGTTGTTACAAGTGTCTGGTAGTTAACGGGTGATACCAGAATGTTACCATTAGTTGTAACCGTGAGTTGACCAAGATCATTTTCTGTTGTGTTTATGTCAATCAACAATGAAAGATCCTTCAGTATTTTGTCCCGACGGTCACGGCTGTCATTTGCGTTCTGGTTTCCAATCTCCACTGCCCCTATTTCAAGGTTTAAATTATAAACTTCCTTAACAATTTCGTTAACTTTTGTTACTCTGGTTTCAATCTCCGTATTTCGCGTCTGGCGCAGATCGGTCAGTTCTCCTGCGAGATTATGAAATACATCATTAAGTATCTCTGCATTTGTTTTTACCATTGTACGGGCTGAAATATCAGCAGGATTATTTGAAAGGTTTTGCCATGAATCAAAAAACTGATCAATGAATGTTTGTATTCCTGTATCCCCGGGTTCTGTAAATACATTCTCAATTGCATTTAATGACTGGTTGATCTCGGTAAAATACCCTACTTCCTGGTTTTGAAGCCGTATCTGATTGTCAATAAATCCGTTTCTCATTCTTTCAATGTTAATAACTTCAACACCCATACCTATCTGACCATTTCCCGTATCATAGCGGTAATCCGGCGCCAGATTAAGGCGTTTACGTGAATAACCCTTTACATCTGCATTTGATATGTTCTGACCGGCAACATTCATCGCAAGCTGTGAAGCCATCAAGCCACGTGTTCCAACATTTAATACAGAAAATAAACTCATTTTTTAGTCCTGTTTTTTCGTACTATTCTATACCGTTTGGTTAAACATTGTAGATGCATTATATAATGATGATGCACTACGTGCGGCGCTATACGGCTGATATTTTTTCTGCGACTGCCTGATAAATGCGAAGGTGCAATTAATAATGCTCATTGCATTTTCGAGCAGAAGCTGATTTGAAACTGTCAATTTTGACAAATCGTTAATTGCTTTAGTAAGTTTACTATGCAAGTTGCGAAGAGGTTGTTTAAACGTTGATGGCGCATTATCAATCAGGTTTACAAGTTTTGGCTCTTTTGTTTTCATACCTATTTTTTTCGCAATAAGTACGCTGTATTCAATCCTTTGTTCTTCAAGTTTCTCTATTTGACAAATCTGCTCATCATGGCGCTGGGTGAATGAAATAATTTCCGGTATATTATTTTCTCTAAGTGACTTGTTTAATGCCTGTGCTGTTTCGACAACTGCGACATGTATGTCAACTTCGCTGCATAGAATATGCTCCAGTTCGTTATAAAGGTTTTCCATGGCTACAGCTCCTGCTTATTTGCAAAAAGTGATTTCAGTTTAGAAACAGATTGTACGTAGTTTTTTGTTTCTGCGTATGGGGGAATTCCGTTATATTTATCAACTGCACCAGGCCCTGCGTTATATGATGCAAGTGCAAGTTCTTCATTACCATTATATTTGTCAAGCATATCACGCAGGTATTTTGTTCCACCCATGATGTTATGCCTCGGATTGAAAGAGTTAAAAACACCAAGTGATCGAGCTGTTGAATCCATCAGCTGCATCAATCCTTTTGCACCGGCCTTTGAAACTGCAAACTGGTTACCTGCGGATTCCTGAACGATCACTGCAGAAATGAGATTTTTGTCCACACCATATTTCTCACTGGCTTCATGAATCAACGATTGCCACTTTGCTATTCTGGAGGTCGGGTTGGAGGATGACGCTGTGGATTGCAGCGGCATTTTATCACTGATAAATGCATTACTCATCAATAGTGCCGGATTATAGGGCGCGTTAAGACCTGTCAGGTTCGGCGACTCCAGCTTCTCAAGTTCTTTAACTATTAATTCGGCAAGTCCAAGATTTGATGTATTTGTTATTGATTTTGAGTATTCGCTATCAAGCATTTCTGTAAAAATCTTTTCTCCAAAACTTTGAGGCATCAGTGGATTATCACCAACGGTTGAACGCATTGCTTTAAGCATCATCTGGGTGAACATTGATTCAAATTCTGATGCGACCTGCTGAATTTTAGCTTTTTGCAGGTCTGCAGGCGAATTGGTTTTTATCGGTGTGATATCCATATCAACGAGTCCTTTCATATACGGAATAAGCAAGTTGTGTGCCTGATAGAAAAAATGGTGACTGAAATTACAGTCTGTTTGATGTAATTAATTGAATATCAAACATATGAAGGATTACGTCAGATGTTTTCCCTTGAAAGAATGGGTCGGCGATATTTGAGGGTGTGGGTATTTGAGGAACATAATGCCGGTAATAATGGTAAAAAAGGATCAACGGATATCACGGCATGTGTCACCGGTATATCACTGTAGGGACACCCTTCAAGGGTTGTCCTCAACGCCCCGAATACGTACACCAAAAAAACGGCACAACCGTATCCGAAACGAAATCGTAATTGAATGGGGTTGTGGTTTATATTGCAATGATTGACGTTGTGGTTTTAATGACGATTGCCAGTAATACCGTGGTAGGCATGGTGGTTGGTCTGACGGATGGCAAAATTGTGGGAGTTGAGAATTTTGTGGTGGGCGGACAGGCACAAGGCTGGTTCCAACGAGGCCTGTCCTAAAAAATGAAAAGAAATTGTATATCCTGTTTAATTCAAAAAGAATCGTAATTATCACATGGTTCACGATGATTATAGCAGAATGAAACCAGCAGGGGAATGCTTACATCAGTACCAGATCTCTGTCGCTGTAAGCAAACTCAATGTTCTCATAGGGATCTGTGTTGTCAATGTCATGTTTGATCTTTGCGAACTCGTCAATGTGATTTACCAGTGCATCGACAAGATCAGGATCAAAGTGACGTGCCCGTTCTTTTTTGATTATTTCACAAGCAACATCAATCGGGTAGGGTGATTTGTATGGACGTTTTGATGTCAGTGCATCAAAGGTATCGGAAATCGCAACAATACGTGCTGATAAAGGTATCTTTTCTTTTTGTAAACCACAGGGATAACCATCACCGTTCCAGTATTCATGATGCGACAGTGCGATTGTCTGGGCAATCTGAAGTACATTTGAACGGGAATTTTCAAGGATCACGCTGCCTATTGTTGTGTGCGTTTTTATAATTGAGAATTCACTCTCTGTCAACATTCCGCTTTTTAAAAGAATATTGTCCGGGATACCTATTTTTCCTACATCATGCATTGGTGCCGCATAGGTTATACTGTCAATCTCTTTTACCGGTAGTCCCAATAAATGTGCGAGGTGTGCACTGAAACGGCTCATGCGTTTGATATGGTTTCCAGTGTCTTTATCTTTGTACTCTGATGCAAGAACGAGCCGGAAAATAGTGTCTTTATAAGCACTCTGAAGTTCCTTATGTGCAAGTTTTAAATTTGAGAATGTTATTTTTAAATCAGATGCATATTTTACCAGCTGACTATTTGCACTTGCAAGTTGTTTACGATTGTGTTTTGAGTGAATAAAGGCCTGGCTGAGTTCTTTGGTGTACATTTTCAATTGATTATCGGCAATCTGCAACTCATTTTCCAATTCAATATTTTTTTTCAGTTCAAGCTGGTACAATGTCTTGTAATCGAGGGAGTCTGTCATTGAATCAGAAAGATCATAATTGTGGATAATCATAGTGCACTTCCAATGATACTTTCAACTTTTGCAATAAGGTCCAACGGACTGAATGGTTTCACAAAAAAATCATCTGCCCCGACCGCCATCGCCCGTTCCTTGTTTCGTAAATCCGAGCCAGTCAGAATTATAATTTTGCTGTCTTTTGTTTCAGGATCAGTTGAAAGCAATCTCGTTGCCTCAAACCCGTCCATACCGGGCATCATAAGATCCATGATAATGATATCCGGTTTAATTTTCCTTGCAATCTCAACAGCTTTATTACCATCTGGTGCTTCAATCACTTTGTAATCACTCATTTCAAGCGTTGTTTTAACAAGATGTCGTATCTCTTTACTATCATCAACAATTAATATTTTCTTCATTTACCGAAACCTGACGCTGTAAAAAATACCAACTCCAGACTCACTCTAAAAAACAAAGTGATACTGAAATATCAATGAAATTATTGGTTTCAGACTCCAATATCTGCAATTATAGTACTATTCAAAATCATTTTTTTTCAAGATTGATCTTTAATAAGTAGGCTCTTTCCTGAATTAATATTGTATTTTCTGTTTCATCTTTATAATTAAACAGAAAAGTTACTTAATGACTATGACTGTGCGATATAATATTTTTAAATACAATGCTTTATGAGTTTGTCATGAATCTGATGACATCTGGAATTGAATCATAATCGTATTTGTTAAGATGTTGAAATTTCAGGTTGATTGCATTGTCGTACATGTCAAGAAACAAAGGAGACAACGTGTCTGACCTCGCAGAGTATGCAAGAGAGCTTCATGAATCTGAATCAACGGTTATCAACGAAACGCTTGAACCGGTGGAATATCCTGCAAAGAGTGAAAAACTCTTCAACATCCGTGCTGTTATCTGTGATGTCTACGGGACACTTATCAACTATTGGAAACCGGGTTTCAGTTCAAAAAACGAACGCTCTGAAACTATTCTTCAATCTTTTCGCATCATTATCGAAAAATTTGGATTCCGGGAGATTCTCAGCACCTTAAATCGTAATGATGCACCTGAGAAGACTCTTAGCGATTTCTATAATGGATTAATTGCACTCAACCATGAAAAGTCATCTAAAAAAGGGGTCATATATCCGGAAGTAAAAATTGAAGACATCTGGAGCATTATCTATGCAATTCTCAAAAGAAACGGGTACAATTATACAGAATACTGTACTTGTACCGAAAATGATTTTCCACGGTATCTCGCGTATACTTATAATTTTTATTCACTCGGAAGGTCTTTGTATCCGGGTTTATCAAACAGTCTTGAGACACTTAAACTCTCCAATATCAATTTAGGGATTGTGTCCAACGCACAGTTTTATACTCCGATCGACCTTACCCTGATGTTTCGGGACCAGAGTAATGGAAAATATGACGATTACAGTGAAATATTTGAGGGGGATATGACGTTCTACTCTTATGAGTATGGTGTTGCAAAACCGGATCGGCTTCTGTTCAGAAAATTATTTGATGTTCTCTACGAATATCATATACTTCCTGAGCAGACAGTGTTTGTTGGCAATGATCTTGCAACAGATATTCAGGTAGCAGAAGAGGTTGGAATGAAAACTGCATTTTTTTGCGGTGATAAAAAATCTACGTTTATCAGTTCTGCCGGCGGGGAAGTGATTCCTGATATAGCATTTACAACGTGGGAGTCTCTGCCGGAGAAACTGTCATTTTACGATGAGGGAGGAAACAAATGCGATTGATACGTGGATGTGTGTTAATCCTGTCAATTGTGTTCTGGGTGTTTTCAGAAGAATTTCAGTTTAACATTGATCTAAAGGATTCCAGTGCATTGCCCGCAGCGCTTTTTAAAGCGGTTAACGACGCCTATGATGCTAATGTAAAGGGGCTCGGGCAGCTTGATAAAGGGGATCTTGACGGTGCAATGAGATCTTTTAATGAAGCGATCTCGTTTTATCCCGACTATGATGATGCAATCAATAATAGAGGGGTTGTCTACTATCGAAAAGGATTGATTAGTGATGCAAAGAAAGTCTGGGAGGAGCTTGCATCACGTAAACCGGAGTATGCAATTGCATCCTATAATATCGCGCTGATTTATATCGCCGAACGAAACAGTACCATGGCGGAGCGTCTGTTTGAACGTGCAGTTAAATACAATAAAAATTTCGTTGAGGCATATGTGCGCTATGGCGCGTTGTTGCTTCAGATCGGAAAAAAAGAAGCCGGACTTGAACTCTTAAGAAAAGCCTATAAACTCTCACCTGATTATCAGGATGCCTGGAATTTTTATGCGCATGGATTGATCGTGACTGGTGATACAGCTGCGGCTATTGCGGTCCTGAAAAAGAAAGAGGATAATCCGGAATCACTAAAAATGAGAGGTCTTATTGAAGCGACAAGGAAAAATTATAGTGCAGCAACTGCATTTTTGACACGTGCGGTGTCTCTTGGCGCATCACCATCAATGCTTGTCGAACTGGCAACAATACATACTGAAAACGGGAAATGTAAAGAAGCGCTGGAGACATTCCGTAAATATTTTTCCCTTAATGTAGTGCATGATGCCGATGCGTGGTTAATGGCTGGAATCGCCGCGAAAGAGTGTAACGATCTCACCCAGGCCGAGTACTACTTTGAACAGGGTTTGCAACAGTATCCCAAAGATGGCATACTTCGCTATAATCTTGGTCAGGTTTATTTTCACAATCAAAAAGGTGATAAAGCGGAGACTATATGGAGTCAATTAACAGATACACTTAATGATCCATCGCTGTTTTATATGCGAGCCATTAATGCGCGGCAAAAGGGTAAACTGGACCAGGCTGAAGCATACATCAAAAAAGCGATCGAGCTTGATGATCGCCCGGAATATGATGATTTTCTTGGCGTGGTGTTTCATAAGAAGGGTGATGACAAGGTTGCGGGCGAATATTTTAAAAAAGCACTTAAAAAGAATCCGGAGTTACGCAGTGCACAGCTGAATCTTGCGCTTATTAGCGGTAAAGGTGAAAATTTAAACGCAATCATTGCAGCACATGAACAAGAGATGAAAACATGTACTCCGGATACCTGTGAAGATATGGCGTTACAGTTATCTGTTCTGTATTATCATTCAAAAAATATTAAAAAAGCAATTGATGTTATTCTTGCGATAAAAGAAAGTGACAGAGGGGAATCTGCCTGCAGACATCTGGCAATTTACTATAAGGAAATCAATGAGTGGAATAAAGCTATTGAGATTCTTGAAAACGGATCGAAGAGACTTGTTTATGATGTTCAAACCGAGTATGAACTTGCGGATGCGTATCTGCTGGCGGGAAAGTTTCAGAAAGCAGTGGAGAAATTCTCTGCGCTTATTCCAAAATGGACAAGCAATCCCTGGCGTCTCTATTATCAGGCTGGTTATGCATATCTCGAGCAGAATAATCTGACAAAAGCCAAAGAACTTTTTGAAAAAAGTATGAAAAGTAAAAATGACAATGTAGCTGCACGCGGGCTGCTTGCTTTTGTGCTTAACAAATTGGGTAATGCTGCCGATGCCCGGGTGCTGTGGGAAAAGAATCTCAAAGATGATCCTGATAATCCGGCATTATGGATAAATATGGGACTATCATTCGAAAAAGATGGGAAATATCTTGATGCACTTGAGTATTACAAGAAAGCATCCACGTTAAAAAACGATAAGGAACTTCAAATAAATGTCGGTAATGCCTATATGGGCCTTGAACGATATACAGATGCACTTGAAGCATACAACCAGGCACTATCAACATCAAAGCGGGATCTTGCAGCATACAACATTTTTCTTGTCGCACGAAAGAAAAAGGATAAAGATCGTGCCGATAAAATGGTCTCGGTTTTACAAAGCGAATTCCAGTCGTCTTCATTGACAAAAAGAGCTCAGTCAGAGTATGCATTGTGGAATAATGACACAACAAAAGCGATTGCTATTCTGGAAAGCATAAGTGATAAAGACGGAGGAGATTTTATTTCACTTGCGTTACTTGCCGCAATGAAAGGGCAAAAAAGTAAAGCGCTTGGATATCTTGATAAGGTTACACCTGATGAGCAAAATCGTAAACAGATTGAAAATGTACGGGCTCAGATTGCCTTCTCTGATGGAAATTACGAACAGGCGTTGACAATTATGAAATCAGCCGGGGATACGTCATTTGTAACAAAATATAATACAGCTTTGACTGCTTATAACGCAAAACGGTATGGTGATGCACTCGCGATTGCGCAAAGTATTTCTGGTGGTGCAAGTGGGTCAGACAAGGCAGACGTATGCCGGATTGCAGGTAATGCCGCGTTTGCGCTAAAGCAGTGGAGTGTCGCAAAACAATGGTATTTGCAACTGTCCAGTATTGAACCGCGAAACCCGGTCGTATTGTTCAATATTGCGGTGGCTGCATATAATCTTGATGATATCGAAGAATCGTGGAAATATTATCAGAAAGCAAAAGGGCAAAATCCGTCAATTTACAATAAGGATATTGAGACCCGTTATGCAAGTACGCAGCTTAAGACTGAAGCATCTGCAGTACACTACGATTCTGCGGATCTATGGTATAATAAAGCTGTTGAGTTCCAGACAGCAGGTGATGATTCGAGTGCGGAATTGATGTATAAGAAAGTAGTTGAAAAGGATCCGCTTTATAGTCTCGCCTGGAACAATCTTGGCGCGATTTACGGGAAAAAAGGGGATATTGATAATGCCGAGAAAGCTTATTTCAAAGCAGTTGAGAAAAAACATGATATTCCTGAAACTTATGCAAATCTGGTAAATTTATATATTGAACTTGAAGAATTTTCCAAAGCAAAACAATGGATTATTAAAGGGATCGGGCATAATCCTGACAGCCCGTTACTTGTTGACATGAGAGAACGAATTACCACTGCTGAGAAAAAAGCTGCAAATAAAAAGCAGGAAGCAGTGAGAACAAAGTAGAGGTTAAGGCTAAGGAATCGGAGGAGGGGAATTTACTGCAATTTATTGTCTTCCTCAACCTCAGCCTCAATCTTATCCTTAGCCTCAATAAATAACAAGTTCATCAGGTTTGAAGCGATCGGTAGCATTCGTTTTTAAAGAATTATCAGCGATTGCTATCGTTCCTTGTTTTGCATTCATTCTAACATACATTCCGCTACGTAAACGCGCGCCGGCATCTTTTACACCAATTATTACCGGTATCCCAAGCTCGCGGGCGATAATTGCATAATTGGAATAAAGATTATTATTTTCTATAATTACTCCCCGGACATTTTTATCAGGGATTGAAAATGTCGGGTAAAAACCTGATAGCACTATAATTTTCCCTGCATTTCTTGATAACTCTGCAGGTTGATATGACATACAGATTTCACCTTCTGCATGGCCACCACAAACGCCATTTCCCCGAATCTGGCTTGATGCCGTGATCGATTTATTACTCGTTTTACCAGTTGATGTCTGATTGAGCCAGTAAATCGGGCCATTGGTTACAATGCGTGATGGCGGTTCGATCTGGCGGAAATATTTATATTGTTCTTTTCTTTGGGCAATTAACGTTCTGATATTGATATTCTCATTATTGCTGGAAAAAAGTTTTGGGAGCATCTTAAAATCAAGATAGAATATATCATCGTTTTTTTCAATAAGTCCTTTACGCGTGAGATCTTCTCCGATACCGGAAAACATGACTTTCACGATTGCATAAATTCGTGATTTATACGAATTGATCATCACACGGTTCTTAATTGTTTTACGCGTGAGTTCGAGTGTTTTTTTGTATACTATTCTTTTAATTCCAGTAAGTTTTTTATCAACGAATTGCTCTGCCTGCAAACGTCGTTCTTCACCGGATTGTTTTTTATGTACAGAATTGGAACCTGCACGTTTATGATACGCACCTACGTAACTAACCGACAATCTTGAATGAATGGATTCATGGCTGTTTATGGAATCCGGAAGAACAGGTTCAGTATCTGTAGTGGCATCATTTTGCAGTATATCTGATTGTTGTATGAACTCAGCGATTTTTGATAACTCTGAATGTGTATCTGTCACCGGAACGTTTTTGACATATAATAAATCTTTGTAAAACTGTGATGGCACTTTGTCAAACCAGTGCGTGGTCAGGAATCGATAGGCCCTGAAATACACCATTGACAAATAATTGTTAATAGCAGGTGCCTTCCAGTTTGAAAAAACATTTTTCTCAAATTCTTTATAATGTGAATAGATATCAAATGCAGTCATTGATAAATAGTCAAGTTTACAAAAATAATTACACTTCTGTTCACATTTTTCCTGAAATTTTTTCATGAAACCGGGAAAAGAGAAATGGTATCTGATAAATGAAATATTGCTGATCAATCGTCTGAATCCGGATACTTCAACCGAATCTTTTAATGATTCGTTTTTATCAATACTTAATTTATCAAAACCATGCTGTCCCGTTGTAAAGTCAAGATAGGCAGTGCGGGCACGTTTTGCCGGAAGTATTACCGATGTTAAACGATACAGGTTTAAAACGTTGTAATAAGTTCTTCCAAAAATTGTACAGAGAATATTTTCAAGATAAGGGTCAATTTTACTTATCTGTTTCTTTGACATGTGCATTGCTTTACAAATCTGCAAAAAAGAATTGTATGACACATGACGAATAAAGCCGAACACTAAAGGGTAAGTCAGTTGATTTCTATTATCTGTAACTGCATGGTGATCGCCGGGTTGACTATCGTAATTTTCAGTATGTTTTAGCAGGTTTACCTGAAGCAGGCTAAAACCATCCTGATTTGTCCATGCCCATTCGATGAGAATATGTGAATTGTAAATAGCTTCAACTTTTTTCGCCAGTTGAGCAAGATCAATAATTTCCTGATACGAGAGGCATGATGCCGATTTGAGATTGTCTGGGACCGGACGGCGTTCAACAGCTGTCATGGCATGATTGACAAGTGCCTGAGAAGTCTTGGATATTATTGAAAGAAGACTTATTCTGTCGGTTTCTTTAATTACCTTATATGTATCAGTGTCTGAAATACCTTGCTGTATTCCTGTACAAAACCCATATGATGCATTAATGGTAATGCTTGATGAATCACCGGTAAGAAGGTCTGCGGTTGTGATTATGCCACTTTTTAATGGGAAAATCATCTCTTGAAGAATTACCGCGATCTCAAATGATGAAGCAGTAATTTCCAATTTATGCGCAATACGATAATTGATTGCAGAAGCGGAAAACACTGACAGCCAGCATTCTTTTATTGATGTAATCAATTTTACAGTGTCGGAAACCAGAAGAAACGACTGGTGCTGACCTGCAAAAGAAAGATGTTCATCATTGGAAGCAACTGACGAACGGACTACGATCTGATGTGATTGCAGAGAATCGTATGCACTAAGAATTTCCTGATAAATATCTCCGGGAATTTCTGCTTCATGAATAACTTTTCTGATAAGAGTGGAGGCACTTGATACTGTATCCGGATTTCCAGAATCATGAACTATTTGTTTAAGTGAATTTTCAATAATATGACGTATTTCGGAGTACTCAATAAACTGGTTAAAAAGTGATTTCCCAAGAATAACCCAGGCTGGAACATTCACCTTTTCCCCGGCCAGTTTGTATAATGAAAATCCTTTTACCCCGGACTCTTT
The DNA here is from genome assembly GCA_964390065.1 of uncultured Fibrobacter sp. GTDB lineage: Bacteria > Fibrobacterota > Chitinivibrionia > Chitinivibrionales > Chitinispirillaceae > JAAZBG01. Next base: position 39,077 of record CAYMGX010000001.1, read on the forward strand.
TCGGGCTTTATTCTCATGAGTATTTGATGTAATGATCATACTGTACTCCCATTTTTCAGATGCGTTCATCATGCGCTATACGGCGATGATTCCCGGGATTGACATCTAAACTGATTCTTATCAACATTTATAGAACGTTGAGTAATCTGTTTCAATATCCGGGCAATCTGGTGTACATGCGTCTTTAAAATATCATGATTTCCACCATTAATGTAGTGATAAAAAACATTACGATTTATTGCATTGATCAGCTCCTGTGACTGCTGGCAATGAATAGTGGTGTCACTTGTACCGGCAATTACATGAACCGGAGTATCAAGTTCTGCAATAAGTCGAAGTATAGACGCATATGAAATTTCCTGATGTTCAGTTTTTTCATACAAACCACAAAAATATAATAGTGACTTTTTCAATAAAGAGTGTTTATCAGAATAAGAACTATCATAATTATTCCTGCTTATATCTGATATGCTATTTTCGATTTTCATCAGGATTTTTTTTATCAATCCTGCAATCAAACGGCTTTTTGTTGACAACGCAGATTTGCTGCTGTTAAGAATGTAGGGTGATATCAGGATAATCAGTTCAATATTGGAATGATTTTTCGCATAGTATTCAAGCAGTTCCCGGCACCCCCATGAATATCCGGTCAATACCTGATTTTCCCGTTGCGCCACACAATCAAGAAATGTGTTTGAAAATCCGGGGTAATTTTTTCTTGGATATGCATGTAGTGAAATATCGGGAATCAGTTTATTCAGTTCATTGAAGTCTTCTTTACATCCAGGAGATCCATGAAAACATACAAGCGTATTACTTGATGCAGTAATTTCTTTCCGTGATGGCAACACTGAATCTGGTGAAAATACATCACAAAGTTGCTGCCTGTGAATCGTATCTACAGTCCTGTAATAAAGGTCTCTGCTGATAACGCCTTTATCAAGGCTTGAAAAGGTTGCATTCATAAAATGTTGAAATCCTGATGTGTGTGAATAGAACCAAATGCCGTGATAATGTAAAGCATAAAGTATGCCATTACAATATATACTGTAAAGAATATTACTGCTATTTAAATGGAAAAAATGTAAGTAGTTGATAAATAAAAGAAAACATACATAAATATCTAAATACATACCAACAGATCCTGGTGATACATTGTAAACATGACATTGTGGATGAAAAAATTTATTGCTGTGTTTTTGCGACTCGGCAGAAGTGTAGTCGCATTTTTGCAACACCGTCAGATTTGTCACATAGTGCGTAATAAATTGAGCATACATCTTGACAAATGGTAATGCAGGTGAGGTAATCAGGATGTTATACTATTCTCTTAGTTGAAATTTTTGATAAGACAAGCTTAAAATGTATGAAATTGACTTTGTTGGAATAAGAAAGCATACTGCATTATAAAAAAATAAATAAAATTAAAAAACTGGTTCAAAAATGTATCGCTATTTGTAATGGTATTAATTATAATGAGATAAGCTTGTTTCAAAACTGTATTTATATTTACATAAAATAATTTATTGCCTTATCACACCAGAATTGAAATGATTTTTTATTGCAAAAATACACAAAATGATTTAATTTAGTAGTGTTATAGTAATTTGTGGTACAAAAATGTATTGTATAGTAGCGAAATAATAAAACTTTTAAATAACTTAAACTTTTCAGAAAGGTGCTTATGAGCAGTCGTTTTGAAGTTACACAGTTGATTGAGCCGGTTCAGGTAGTGAAGAATGGTCTTCCGACACAGGTTTCCAGTTACTATGGAATGAACACATTCAGTGAAGCCACCATGCAGAAAATGATGTCTGAGAAGACATTTAAGGCGTTTAAAAAGTGGCAGGATGAGGGTGTCGTGATCACTCCGGGACAGGCTGATGAAATTGCACAAGCCATGAAAGAATGGGCGATATCAAAAGGGGCGACATCATATACACACTGGTTCCAGCCAATGACTGGACTCACTGCCGAAAAGCATGATTCCTTTATAAATATAAATACCAGTGGATGCGTTATCGAAAAATTCACAGGAAGCAAGCTTATTCAGGGTGAACCGGATGCGTCATCATTTCCTTCTGGCGGAATCCGCGCGACATTTGAAGCTCGTGGTTATACAGCCTGGGATCCATCATCACCAGCCTTTATTACTGAGGTCGAACTTGGAAAAACATTGACTATTCCGACAATTTTCATCTCTTATACAGGTGAAGCCCTTGATAAAAAGCTACCACTTCTTCGCTCTGATGCCGCAATCAACAAAGCAGCCGTTGAACTTTTGAAACTTTTCGGTCAAACAGATGTTAAGCAGGTATATTCAACATGCGGACCAGAACAGGAATATTTTCTCGTTGATGAAGCATATTATCGTATGCGTTCTGATCTTCTTCTTACAGGTCGTACACTTGTTGGTGCGCAATCTCCAAAGGGTCAGCAGCTTGAGGATCAGTATTTTGGTTCTATCAAAGACCGTGTCCTGAATTATATGCATGATGTATCAATTGAAGCATTCAAGCTTGGTATTCCAGTAACAACACGTCATAATGAGGTTGCTCCTCACCAGTATGAATTTGCTCCGATTTTTGAGCGATCAAACATCGCAGCAGATCATAATCAGCAGCTAATGGATGTAATGAAGAAGGTTGCACATCGTCATGGTCTGGTCTGCCTTCTCCACGAGAAACCATTTGCCGGTGTTAACGGAAGCGGAAAACATCTCAACTGGTCACTGGCTGATGACAAAGGGAACAATCTTCTTAACCCTGGTGATACACCCGAAGAGAATATCTGTTTTCTGGCTGTGCTTACAGCAGTGATTCATGCAGTGTACACTCATTCAGATCTTCTTAGAGCAGCGGTTGCATTTGCAGGAAATGAACATCGTCTTGGTGCCAATGAGGCTCCACCGGCTATTGTAAGTGTTTTCCTTGGTGAACAGTTGACAAATGTTGTAAATATGATCGAAAGTGGAAAAATGGAGAAAGCGAAAAAACAGGATCTTGTTGATCTTGGCGTTAAACTTCTTCCAAAATTCATGAAAGACACAACAGATAGAAACAGAACGTCTCCGTTTGCATTTACCGGTCAGAAGTTTGAATTCCGTGCACTTGGCAGCTCAATGAACATTGCAACATCTATAGCAGTTGTCAATTCTATAGTTGCAGATTCAGTGTGTATTGTTACCGAAAGAGTTAAGGCGGAGATGAAGAAGAACGACAACTTCAATGCTGTTGTACTTAAAGTTCTTCAGGGCCTTATAAAAGAGTCAAAAGCGATTCTTTTTGAGGGTAACAATTATTCAGAGGAGTGGGTTAAAGAGGCTGCAAAACGCGGACTTCCAAATATAGCATCAACACCCGAAGCGCTCAAGGCATTTATCAAACCGAAAGCAATTGATCTGTTTGAACGTCAGGGTGTTTTCTCTAAAGTAGAACTTCAGGCACGGTATACCATCTATCTTGAGATATATGAAAAAATGCTTGATATTGAGGCAAAGTGTCTTGCTGAAATTGTAAAAACTCAGTTGCTTCCAGTGGCTTACGATTATCAGACAGATCTTGCACATAGTCTTGAAATGCTCAAGGATGTTATCGATTCAAAGATCGCATCAATTGTCGATGGCGCGTTTAATGACAGAAAAGAGGCATTTGAAGTACTTACAGCAGATATTTATTATATCAGTAAGAATCTCAAGGCACTTGATGAAGCTCTTCATAAGGCACATTCGATGGATCTTGAAGCGAAAACTGCATTTTTCTTCAATGAAATCAAAGCTCACATGGCTCATATCAGAAAACATGTCGATGCTCTTGAATGTACTATGCCGGATGCTGTATGGCCACTTCCGAAATATAGAGAAATGCTCTTTATTGAGTAAGTTTTACACTTAGTATTATTGTTATCAAAGAGTTGCCGTAGAGACAGAACGTGTCTCTGCGGCAATTTTCTTATATGCTTATACATTGCGTGGAGTCCAAATGTCCACACTTTATCGCATAATTAGCAATAAAAAGAGTGTTTTTGCTGTTTGCTCTATATATGTTATGGAGCATTACGGACTGGCATATGTCCACATTTTGAATTTTTAATTGAATTATATGCATCTAACAAGGGGTAAAAGATGAATAAGGTGGTTAAACTTGCGACGATTATTGCATTAAGCATTATGTCAATAAGTGTCGCGCAGAATTACAGTTGGAATAATAATCCCGGTTCACTACCGAGCGGATTTAAGCATGCAACATATAAAAGTACTGCGATGAATGTTGACATCGGTTATAATATATTTCTTCCATCCGATTACAACAGTTCGAGTGAACGCTATCCTGTTATTTATGCATTGCATGGGATGGGGGGGAATGAAAATGAAGGTCCTGAGCCATATTCCAAAGTTTTACAGAGTGGAATCAACAGTAAAACATTTCCACCTGTAATTGTTGTGTTTGTCAACGGACGCGGTAATACGTTTTATAGTGATTCAAAAGATGGATCTGTAAAATGTGAAACAACAATCAGTAAAGAGCTCATTGCTCATATTGATGCAACCTATCGTACCAATGCCGACAGAACCCAGCGTGCAATTGAGGGCTTTTCCATGGGTGGTTTTGGTGCACTTTTGCATGGATTTAAACATACAGAACAATACACAAGTATCAGTACCTATGATGCCGCATTGGTAACATGGGATACAATCAGTCAGCAGCAGTTTGACCAGTCGATTCCAAGACAGATATTTGGAAGTGACAAACAATATTTTACCGACAATTGCTATCCATTTACATTTGCGAAGAAAAATATTGAAGCTATTAAATCGCTTGGAATCAAAGTAAAGATGGTTACCGGAAGTAATGATCTTCAGATGGGACCACTTTACTATTACAACCTGGCAATGCGCGATACACTTACAAAACTGGGATTGAATCCTGAATTTAAGATTATACAGGGTGGATCTCATGGTTCGGGAAGAAATGAAACGACAATTAGAGAAAGTATCATCTTCCACACAAACAACTTTAAAACAACCGGTATTATTAACAGGCAACCATTATCGTATTCAACAATGTCTGTTTATAAACCGCAGATTATATCTTCTATGTCAACATTTACCGTACCATCAGCATGGAAGGGTACCATAAGTGCCATCGCTATTTCTGACTTAAAAGGCAGAAATATTGGCCTTGTCGAAATAAACGATATAAAAAGTTTCAGGATACCATCATCGTTTAGTAACGAAAAACTTCTGATCAGTCCGGTTCGCTGATAACAGGTATTGATTCATACCAGGGTGCATTTTTATAGCACCCTGAGTATGGAATCAAGAACCTTCATTTACTACTTACACGTCGCCATCATCACCAATTGCACCAACTGGACATCCGGCTTTAGCGTCGTTACACGCTGTGAGTTCGTTTTCACCTGATGGCTGTTTAAAAACCATTGATGAGCTGCCATCTTTTTTCATTCTGAAATTATCAGGTGCAGTATAGGTACATACCTCACAGCTGATACATGTTTTGTCAACATAATATTTACCAATAACAGAATCGGCGACTTTATTATTTTTATCTGCCATCGAGCAATCCTTTCGATAGGATATGAGTTTGACTTATTTTTCCATAATACTTAATAACATCAGTATACTTAAAGCGGATAAGAAAGTATAACTATTTATCCGCTACACTATTCAAACCATATATGAATAGTCGTTAAGGTGTGTGGATTGTGTACGTCACAGGTACTGTATTGTACTGTCCCGGCTGATGCCATCTGGCAACACTTTTCGGTATCACTTTGTAGTACAGGTACTGATTTGATGGTATATTAGAGACAGGAGCACAGTGATGGAAACAAAAATTAACATTCTCGATTACCTTGATTACCGCTCGTTTCTTAAAGATTATATAGAGTCCGTTAAGCTTGGGAACCCATCATTTTCAATGCGTGCGTTTGCGTCAAAGATTCAGTGTAATCCCGGACAGTTTAATCGAATTCTTAACGGGGAGCGAAATCTGACCTCATCGTTAATTATTGAAATATGTACAGCGCTGAAATTCTCACGTAAGGAAAAACGGTATTTCGAACTGCTTACGGCATACAATCACTCCAAAAAACAATCTGAACGGGAGTATAATTTCGAGCAGATGCAGTCATTCAGAAAAGCAAATATCAAAGAGATCTCTGCAGATCAGTATCAGTTGTATTCACACTGGTATAATGTAGTCCTCCGTGAGTTGTTGTCAATTTACAAATGTACTGATCGCAGTGAAAGCGAGTGTCGTAAAATTGGGAAAATGATGATTCCACAGGTGAGTCAGGGAGAAATTTCGAAGGCAATTGAATTGTTATTGACATTAGGTGTACTGGAGAAAAAAAGTGATGGAACCATCGGGTCGGCAGATGCGTTTACTGCAAGCGGTGAGGCGATTCCGCAAGTAATTACTAACCGGTTTTTACTTGAGTTTACTGATCTTGCACAGCGCGCGGTTGATGCAATTCCCCGCGATCAGCGAAGATTATCAACGCTTACCTTCAGTGTATCACAGGTCGGATATAAAAAAATCAGTGAACGTATCGATGAATTTAGAAGAGAATTGCTGGCAATGGTTGATGCGGATGAGGGTGTGCTTGATAAAGTGTATCATCTGAACCTTCATCTGTTTCCGGTTACAAAAGACAGAGTTAATGAGTGATCCACATTCTAAACCATTGATATCTGAGAGTTGATACAAGAAAATAATGATAGATAAACAAAATTGATATAACAATAAACAGTATAAACAAATAGAGAATTGCAATGAAAAAATTATTTAGACAGATACTGAGTTTAGTTGCATTATGCAGTTGTACTATCGTTGTTAACGGATGCGGTTTTGCACCCAATGATGATCGGGTGTCAACTGGTGGAACCGGTTCTGAAGTCGTGGGGGTTGTTAACTACCCGGATTCATCAACTGCGATGAAGAAACTCTTTGGAACGAAGCAGGTATTTCCTGTGATGAATGCAGGTGTTTTTATTCATCCGAAGCAATATTATGCAGAGAATGAAAATGTTAAAGATATTCCTGTTGTGTATACTGCAGCTGATGGAACTTTCAGAATTAAAAATGTACTTCCCGGTGAACATGTTGTGTATGTACGTGATAATGCCGGTAAAGCAGTGGCACGTAAAATTATTGTTCCGGACAATGGAACGAGAGTAGATTGTGGTACTCTCATTGCAACACCGGTTGTATCAGCACAGATTCAGTATCAGGGTACCGTATCAGGCAATGTTCTGTTCTATGTAAGCGTTCGTGGTACAGGAATTACTATCAAATGTACAGAACGCAATGTTTATGCTGTAATGGATAATATCCCGTTGGGATTGACTGAAGGATATACAATTACTATACGTGTTTTGCAGCCATTTAATGGTGGTAAAGATTTTACAGTGCCATCATTGAAGATCGGTGATATTACGACGCTGCAACCGTTCACAGATTTTTAACAACTGATATAATCAAGTACCACTACTTGATATGGTTAAAAAAAGAACTTTTTAACCATGATAGCGAAGCTTATACCTTAAAAAAGGAGATTCTATGAAGACTGTATGTATGACCGCGTTTGTTTTTTTAATGTCAATATTTATGTCGTGTGCTGTTTTTATCCATGATGATGATGATGATTGGGAGAGAAAAAACCGTGATTCATCAAAAGACACGATCACTATAATTTATTCCAATTTAAAAGGAAATCCTTTATCCGTACGTTAACCGGATAGTGGCATGTACAAACAGGAGGATTAAATGAGAAAACGACTTGTAATAACAGGAACTTTCATTTTACTTGTCAATATGAATTGTGCCCTGATGATTAATGATCCTGACGATCCATTGGATACATCAACTAAACACACATCCCGTTCCTATTCAATCAATACGGAATCATATTTCCCGTTTGAGAATAATACCAACTGGTGGAAATTTTCAGAAACATCAGGAAATCCGTGCATGATTAAAATTGTGGATACTATTTCGGATGATTGCGTTACCTATTATCGGGTGTCATTTATGGAAAACAGGGTTGACACAACAGATGACTGGTTCAAGCGCTCTTCCGGTGATATTCTTTTTGGTGTCTCGCTGACAGGAATTTACGATCGTTTTCTTCCATCAAGGATAGAGTCACAGGGTGGAAAATATACATGTGGAAGTAATATTATTAATTATCAATATCTTGATTCCGTTGTGATCAATGGTTTGACATTTAAAAAAGTAATAAGTTTACAATATAATACACCGGTAATTCACGGGTTTGATAAGATTCTGTTTGCGGAAAAAATCGGTGTTATTATGATGCAGGATCTGGATGGCAGATGGCCGGTTAGCTATGTGCTTGACAGTTGTTCTATTTCCGGGACTGTTTCAAGGTTATAATCAGCATGATGATCGTTAAAAAAACGTGGGCAACTGCTCGGTGATTTTTGTATATTTACCCTGCAGTAATAATGATCTGATTCAAAGGCACGGGTTGAAAAAACGAATTTTCTTTACTGGTGTTACTTCAATTCATGGTTTTCCGGTTTTTAACGCATTTTTAAACCAACCGGAATGTGAAGTATTTGGAATACGTCCTCCAAAAGTGCATGAACCTGCCGGAGCAAACGTAATTTCCAGCTGCATTACTAACCGTGACATGCTGTTTCATATCAGGAAAACATTTCAACCGACACATGTAATTCATTGTGCAGGTGTTTGTGATCTTGATGTATGTGAGGAGCGTCCTCATTGGGCACATGCAATGAACACTGATGGTGCATGTGCAATTGCAGAGGTATTCAATGGTGCTGCAAGGTTAATCTATTTAAGCGCTGATCTTGTTTTTTCCGGAAATACGCCTCCGGATAAGGGGTATAATGAGTGTTGCGTACCGGATCCGGTAAGTATCGCCGGGAAAACAATTGCAGCAGCCGAAAAGATAATTGAACGATGTGATAATGCATGCATTGTGCGGCTCGGTTTACCAATAGGTACATCGGTAACAGGAACAAAAGGCGCTATTGATTTTATTGAAAACCGATTTAAAAGAAATCTGCCGGTAACTCTTTTTCATGATGAATTCCGGAGCTGTATCCAGTGTTCTGATATTGTAAAGTCGGTAATGGCAATAGTCAATCTTGATGTTCATGGATACTGGCATTTAGGCGGACCGGTAAAATACAGTCTTTACAGTATTGGAAAATACGTACTTGATAAAAACAGATACCCGGCTAATCTGTTTAAAGGAATTATGAGAAAAGATGAGCATAATGGCCCTCCAAGAATGGGTGATGTATCTCTTGATTCATCAAAATTGGTATCACTACTTGGTTTTTCATTTCAGGATGGATTATGCTGCCATAATTAATGTTCAGGGGGTTTGCAGATGTACTCTGCGAAAAAACGGGGGCGATTAATTCTGATACAATGTGCATGAAATGCGTATGTAAAGCAAAAATATTTCAATGTTGAGTTATGAGAGATAAATATGGTGCATCATTGCGTCCACCGGAGATTTACTCATCACCAAAAAGGTATTGTGCTGCAGATATTTCATCAATTTCACTTGTAAATTAAATATGATTTTCAGGCAGTCGATTTTGCAAATTACTGTGCTTCCGGAGTTCTAAAATATCACTGTACAACACAACAGGTATGCAACGCCATGAAAATAATCAAGACAATTTATGGACGATAATATTTTCAGTAATAGACATAGCCATATCACGTTAAAAAAACCATCTGTTCTGATACAGGTATTTTTGATACACAGCAACATTAATTAGAAATAAGTAAATAGTTGGAGAGTTGCATGGATAATATGAAATTAGATCAATTAAAAGAATACATTGGCAGATTTTCATCGGCAATTATTGCTTTTTCAGGAGGGGTTGATAGTACATTCCTTGCTAAAGTAGCCGGAGATGTTCTTAACGGTAATGTTCTGTTAGTCACAGCATCATCAAGTACCTATCCCAAAAGAGAGCTTGATGGGGCAATTGCGATTGCACGGCAGTTGAATCTGCCACATCGGGTAATTGAATCAGAGGAGCTTGAGATTGCAGGATTTGCAGACAATCCAAGTAACAGGTGTTATTATTGCAAGCATGAGTTATTTGCAAAGATAAAGGAACTTGCCTCATCTGAGAATTTACAGGTGGTATTCGAAGGAAGCAACGCGGATGATCTGAATGATTTTCGACCGGGGCGGATAGCGATTCAGGAACTGGGAATAGGTTCACCACTTCTTGATGTGCAGTTAACCAAGAATGAAATAAGGGAATTATCACTTGTAATGGGGCTTCCTACAGCTCAAAAAGCATCGTTTGCATGTCTGGCCAGTCGATTTCCCTATGGAGATAAAATCACAAAGGAGAAACTGGACAGGGTCGGGGAGGCTGAGGAGAAGATCTATGACCTGGGTTTCTGCCAGTTCAGAGTACGAAGTCATGGTGATCTTGCGAGGATAGAGTTTGCGGCTGCGGATCTGGATTCTGCCTGGAACCAGAGGGCGGTTATAAAAACTATTTGTAAAAATGCAGGTTTTACATACGTTGCAATCGATCTTGAGGGATACCGGACAGGTGCAATGAATGAGGTGCTTTCTGATCAGGAGAAACAGCTATGATCAAGTTGCTCAAATCGGATTTCATTGCATAGTCCACACCAATTCAGGTGTTTAGGTTTATGATTCTTGCATCAGCCTAATTCATTAAATATTTTAACTCTATGACGTTTGAACTACAGCTTTTTCTCCTGATAGTGTGCCTTGTAGGTGTCTTTCTGTATGCAGGAAGTGAAACCGGTTTTGTTTCGCTCAACCGGCTTAAAGCGAGTCATCTTGCTGACCGGGGAGTGAAAAAGGGCAACTGGTGCATGTTCCTTTTTAAAAACAAGACACGATTTCTATCTTCCGTATTAATTGGAAGCAATATCTGCATTGTTGGTGCATCGCTTTTTTTTAATTCACTCTTTATAAAACTTTCTGATACACTGCCATTATTATCACGAGTTCCATCCCCGGAGTCCTGGTTTCTGACACCAATTGTTGTTCTATTTTGTGAAATGCTTCCAAAATCGTTATTCCGGTTGTATTCTTTTGAATTGACGTTGAAATTCATCCCGTTTCTCATAGTATCTTATTTCATTGTATTACCATTCAGTTGGATTATTTCGCTTATTACCGGAGAATTTCGAAAAAGAGGTGAGGGTGAAGAGTCATTTAAACAAAAGCTAAGGGAAGAGATGGTAATGGTTGTCGCTGAGGGGGCAAGAACCGGTGCAATTTTTGAGTCATCAAATTCAATCATTGAAAATGTACTTAAACTTAAAAAACTATCAATGAATGAGTTAAGAATTACACTTAAGGATGTACAGAAAGGTGTTTTTTTTAAGAATGATACAATCAATGCCTTAAAGAACCATCATTTTCGTGATAGTGAGGTTATTATATACGAAGAGAATGGGGACGAACCGGTTGGTGTAGTTTCATTAAATGATGTTGTTGGAAAAAATGGACAACTTCCACTTGTATCATTTCTTCGACCTTTAGTTGTTGTTGATATAGCTTCATCGATTGGTGCTGCCTTGAAAATGATATTACCATATCGCGGGAATTTGATTTTTTTAAGGAATACTGCGGGTCTGATTGATGGTGTTATAATGAAAAAAGATATCATTTCTACAATTTTTATATTAAAAAAACCTCAAAAAGTATCGTTTCAGTAAGAATAATTATTTAAACCGTTACTTGTAAACGCGTAAAGATTGAAAAAACATGAACCGATTTGTACAATTAGTAATAGAAATGCTTGGAAACAAAGAAGAGTTCATGAAAAGAATTGGTTGGAAATTTGTATTTATTACGCCAAAAACGGTTTCCCGGGTGCGTCAGGTATCGATATCTGCACAGGGAGTGGTGCTCTTTTTGTTTCTTTTTGTTGCTTCAGCAGTTGGTTTATCACGAATGATATGGTTCTCATCGTCGTATATTTTTGCAAAATTTGGTGTATATGATTCAAAAAAGGACAATGAAAGTCTGCTGATGAAAATCAAGTTTCTTTACAAGTATGCAGACAAGGAGATGGTGCGGGTAAATGAACTTGTAAATTTTGAAGATCGTACACGTCTTCAATATGGACTTACAAGAATTAGTAGTGATATAAGAATGGCTGGTATCGGTGGACTGCCTACATCCCAGGATATAATTTTTGCAGCAATTCTTGATCCTGTACTTCTTGATGCAGCTATTATTCAGGATAATATTGAAACGCTTATTCGCCGCGCAGAACTTCAGGATTCAACACTTACTAAAATGTCAAATGAAGTATCAGAAATTCATAAAGTATGGGCATCACGACCGTCAATCTGGCCTGCCACTGGTAGAATTACATCAGACTTTGGTTACAGACGTCATCCAATTGTTGGTGAAAATATCTTTCACGAAGGTCTGGATATTGCCAATCAGATCAATACAAATATCTATGCAACAGCTGATGGGGTTGTGACATCATCGGGAAGCAGGAATTTTTATGGAAACGCTGTGTTTCTAAAGCATATGGATGATCGGACAGAAACTGTTTATGGTCATATGAACAAAATTGCTGTAAAGAAGGGCCAATTTGTTAAAAGAGGCGAAATAATTGGTTATATGGGCAGCACCGGACGATCGACAGGCAGCCATGTTCATTACGAAGTTCGTGTTGATGGTAAATGTGTAAATCCAAGTACCTATATTCTTCCTGAAGATGAAATTGTTGATTAATTATGGTATTCCACACTGAAGTTCCGCTTAGAACTGTCAATCGTACACACTGGCTTGATGTTACATCACAGGTTGAGTCTGTACTTAAAAAGGGTAACGCGTACAATGGTATTTGTCTTGTATCAAGTCAACATACTACTGCCGGGTTGACAATTAATGAAAATGCTGATCCGGATGTTCAACGGGATTTCTTCTGGAAATTAAACAGCGTTTTTCCTCAGGATATATCATTCGCACATCGTGAAGGCAATAGTGATAGTCATATCAAGGCATCTCTGGTTGGATTCAGTGTACAGGTACCGGTAGTTAACGGGGAACTGAAACTTGGAACCTGGCAGTCGATTTATTTCTGTGAATTTGATGGTCCCAGAAACAGGATTATAACAGTAAGTTTTGTCGGTTAATAGTTAAAAATTTACAGATGCTTGAACTTTTCCTTAGCTCCGTATAGTTGACCAATACGAATTGATAATTTGTCATCAACAACGGTGATCTCTCCTTTTGCGACAATTTTGCCACGTAAAAATACATCTACCGACTCACCGGCCATTCGGTTCAGACGGACAATGCTTCCCTGATGCAAATTAAGCAGTTCCCGTATTGTCATTCTTGTCTGTCCTAATTGCACAGAGATGCCAACATTGACATCAAGAAGCATATTGATACTGTTTGCCATGCATATCTCCGATGGTCGTTGTCCTTTATTATAGTACAATCCAATAAGAAGATCGGCAAGGAAAATGTTCAATACACACAGTTTGCTGTTATTAATACAGATGAAACTTATAAAGTCTGGTCACACATTACTTTTGTAAAAATGGAAGAATATCACTAAAGATACCGCTGAGTGCTACACCAAGAAATGCGAGCAGGAGTATTACTATTACACAAAGAAGAGCAAGAACAAACAATGGGAAAACCAGGGCTGTAAAAGCTTTAATACGCGTAGTCTGATGAACCACCGAGATACCAGTGAGCAACTGCCAGATAAATAGTATTGATGCCAGAAATGGTCCAAAAAATGGCACGGCATTCAGGAGCAGGGCGCTTTGAGAATATGCTGTAATTTTAATTGTCTGATAGAATGCGTTTTTATTTTTCCGTGTTATCAGCAGCATGAAATGAGTATATGCAGCAATAATGAAAAATTCAATCGAGATATAAACAGGTGTAAACATCAGGGTTAATGCAGGTGATGATTCATTGCCTCCAAGTATTCCGTTGTTTTTAGATGCAAAAAGAGAACTGATTGATTCAGGTAGAACCAGCGACCAGAGAAACGCAGTGGTATAACCTATACTTCCTGCTACAATGGCAAACAACCATGCACTTGACATGTTCTTTTTAACCTGAAGAGTACTGAAGAAACGTTCCGGGGCTGAAAAAAGTTCTTTTACAGTAAGAAAAAAAACTGTAAGAGGATAATTTTTTGATGCAGGTGACTCCCAAAGAGGTTGTGTTAATTCCGGTGAAGATGGTGGTAACGATAATGTATTGTTATCGGAGTAGAAATTTCCACATGAGGAACAGTTTAAGGTTGAGAATGAATCAAGGCTGTTTCCGCATTTACTGCATATCATGAGTTGTTTCCTCGTTTTTGTTGATTTTTATTCTATTCATTATAGAATAAAACAAGCAGGTTTTAAATAACAACATCTATAGATCCTGAAAATAATACCCGCATTGGTATTTTGGTACTCTATGATTTATTTTAAATTAAAGTATAAATGGATAAAGTTTTTTAAATCAGTTTTTTAGGTTGAATTCACACAGGAGGATATATGATAATAGTAACAGGTGGTGCTGGTTTTATAGGAAGTGCAATCGTCTGGAAATTGAATCAGATGGGCATGAATGATATCATCATTACCGATCATTTGGGAACGAGTGAAAAGTGGAAGAATCTGGTCAATCTGAGATATAACGATTATCTTGACAGAGATGTATTTGTTAAAAAACTTGAGGCAGGCGAGTTTAATTCATCAATTGAAGCTATTTTTCATATGGGAGCATGTTCTGCAACGACAGAAAGAGATGCAGATTATCTGATTGAAAACAACTTTCATTATACATTGCGTCTTGCAAAATGGGCAGTATCCAACAGGTGCAGGTTTATTTATGCATCAAGCGCTGCAACGTATGGTAATGGAGAATTTGGTTATGATGATACGCACATGAAATTCTATTCGTTAAAGCCGCTGAATATGTATGGTTATTCAAAACATCTTTTTGATTTATATGCCCTGCGCATGGGTTGGCTTGACAAGATAGTCGGCCTGAAATTTTTCAATGTGTTTGGGCCAAATGAATATCATAAGAGTGACATGATGAGTCTTGTATGTAAATCATATCCGAAAATCAGGGACACTGGAGAAATATCGCTTTTTAAATCACATGTCAATGAGTATAAGGATGGTGAGCAGGTCAGAGATTTTGTTTATGTCAAGGATGCTGTTGAAATGGTCATGTATTTCTATAAAAATGATTCTGTCAATGGCATATTTAACATTGGTACAGGAAGAGAACATTCGTGGAACGATCTCGCAAATGCGATGTTTAAAGCGTGCGGGAAACCATGTAATGTCAGATATATTGATATGCCCGAACAGATCAGGGATAAATATCAGTACTTTACAAAAGCTAATATGGATAAGCTGGCTGTTCATGGATGTACACACAAATGCATGTCGATGGATGATGCGATCGATGACTATATAAATAATTATCTGAAGCATAACAGATACTTGGGTGAATAACATAACAGGAGACAGGTATGCTTACAGGTTGTTCGATAATTACTACCCCCGATGGCCTGAAAGCGTATTTACAGATACAGCCAAAAACGTTGGTCTTTCCATCAGAGAAAGAAATTGTTGATGAGCTTCATAACAAGGGTATTGTTTTTGGTCTGGATAATCAGGCAATCAGTGCGGTTGCATGCGGGAAAAAGAATTCTGGATTAATTGAAGTTGCCAGGGGTATTGCACCATTACCGGGTGTTAATGGCCATATTGAGATTCTGTTTGATATCAATTCTGTTGGAAAACCTAAAACACTTGAAGATGGCCGAGTGGATTATCATGAGATCTGCTCTGTTATAAATGTCAAGTGCGATATCCCACTTGCACGCCGCATTCCTCCTGCAGCAGGTGTTGAAGGAAAAAGTATTTTTGGTAAATCCATTCCACCTCCAATCCCGGACGATGTTGTTCTGATGGCCGGTGTTGGAACCAGGATTTCCTCTGATGATCTCAATCTGTTGTTGGCATCAATTGAAGGTGCAGTGTCAATTGATAGAGATGGAAAAATTGATGTCAAACGTCAGAGGGTTATTGATAACGATATCGACTACTCAACAGGAAATATCAGTTTCGCCGGAGATTTGATTATAAACGGTACTGTCAGGGCCGGTTTTACTGTTGATGTACAGGGGAATTTAAAAGTCTGTGGAAATGTTGAGGATACACGGATTAAGTCTGGCGGATGGATAGAGATTGATGGTGGTGCCGTTGGTGCAGGCACAGGATTGATTGAGTGCATCAGTCATGTAAAAGTACGTCATCTTGAGAATTTCTCCATACGTTCCGGTAATGATGTAGTTATTCATGAGGATTCACTTCACAGCAGTATCGTATCAGAGGGAAAAATCAGGGCAAAATCCATTATAGGCGGTTCTGTTAATGCGTTTGGAATAGAATGTGATACGGTTGGCAGTACAGCCGAAACGCGTACCGTTCTTGATATAGGGAGAATGCATCAGCTTGTTGAAGAGAAGCGTGAACTGAATAAAAAGTCAATAGAATTACGTTCCTATATTCAACAATTGAAAAATGAACAATTTACTCTTGTTCGTGATAATATGAATGATGAAGGTCTGCTTAGCGGGGAGGATATTAATAAACTTGAAGTTTTAAAAAACAAAACATTGGAATCTATTAGAACTCATGATAAAATCAGGCAGAGAATTGACAGTATCAATGAGAAGGAAAAAACAGTCGGTTCCAGTTGCGGAATAATTGCAGAATGTATCTATCCGAACACATTTATCAAATTTGGTAATGGGGATCGTCAGGTACAGGAATTATTAAAACATGTCAAGTTGTATGCAGGAGCACAAGGTAATTAGCATGTCTCAGGTATATTTGCGTTCGATAGCAATCCTTTCTATAGTATGTATTCTGTCAACATTGTCTGCTGCTGCGCCTGGTGATGATGAAACCGGTAATTATATTCATTATCGTCTGGGTATTAAATATAAAGAGGAGAAACGGTATGATGATGCAATTGAGGAGTTCAGGAAAACGCTGGCATCGTATCCGGATAACTATGCTGCATACATGCATGTAGCAGAAATCCGCTCATTGCAGGGTGAACATAACCTTGCGGCTTACAATTTAAAGAAGGCGCTTCAGTATAATCCCGGCTGGAACAAAGCTCATAAAATGCTTGCCCGGGAATATGAACTTGACGGTCAGGTACAGAATGCGGTCACCGAATTACAAATTTATATGCAGTTATGTGATCCTGCTGAACGTGATAGTATTCAAAAGGTAATAGACCGTTTAATTGTAAAAGGGCCTCAGTTACAATCTTTGCAGACAAGTAAAAATGATCAGTCAAAACAGGTAACAAGAACGGAACTGTCAAAGGAGAAAAATCCGGCCCAGCTGGGTGTACCGGCAAAGGATGCTGTACGCAAACAATTTCCGGTGGTGTTGGCTGGTACCGGAAATGAGGGGGCAGACCTGTTGTTTAAAGAAGCGGTACAACTTTATGAATCGAAAAAATATCCGGAAGCGCTTGATAAATTGAAACAGATACGAAGTGTTGTTCCATCATTTTCCGGAGTCTACTATTTTGCCGGATTGATCCGCAGGGAAACCGGTCAGAATAAAATGGCCAAAATTAACTTTCTTAAAGGTGTCGACTATCCATCAGAAGGTTATAATTCATATTTACATTTAGGTAAAATTCTTGCAGAAGAGCAAAACTATAACGAAGCGATAAAGTATATGTCGTTGTTTGTTGAGAAGGCATCATCAGAGACTGATAAAAAAAACGGGCGGGACCTGATTGCATTATATCGTAAAAAAATGGGTGGTGGAACAGTTGATAAAAATTTACCAGAAACTTCATTAAAAATGCAAGGTATCGGTGAAGAACCTGATAGTAATGATCCTGTTGCCGGCCGCGTTATTCCTCATGAGAAATATATTACACCGATAGAGATTCAGATTGATTCATTATTATCAATGATGACTGTTGATACACTGACAGACGCCGGGCAGAAATTACTTGGTGGAATCCGTGCGTTTCAAAACTCCAATTATGATCAGGCAATAAAGGAGTTCAGGCGTATCCTGGCATCTAATCCTGCGGGTACTGTCGCATTGAACAGCATTTACAATACGGGAGTGTGTTATTATAAACTGCATCTGTTTAAAGATGCTGAGAATCAATTCCAGCAGGTGATTGAAAAGTTTCCGGATCATTGGGCTGCATCACAATCACTTTTCTTAAAAGCCTGCACCTATCTTGAAAGAAAAGATAACGGAGTTGCCGAGAAACTGCTCAGGAAATTTCTACAGGAAAATAAGGATCACCACTGGACTGGATATGCTTATGAGCGTCTTGGGGATGCATATCTTGAAATGGGACAGGATAAGAAAACAATTGATGCCTATGTACAGGCAGTCGCAAAAGTCAGTAACCCTGCTGATCATGTAAGAATTTATTTCAAGACCGGAAATGTGTATCTAAAGCTTGATAATCCATCCAGGGCAATTGATGCATTCAAGCAGGCAATTACAATCGGGGAGAAACGGTCAGTGTTCACAAGAGTCCCTGATGCCTATTACCGGATTGCTGACGAAATGTATAAACAAAAGGAATATAAAAACGCCCTTGAATACTATACAAAAGTAACCCGTAAATATACAGCGTTTCAGGAAACACCCTGGGGGTTATTTCAGATCGGTACTATTTACAAAAACCTTAAAGATTTCCAGAAAGCTATAGATACTTTTAAGGATTTGATCGATCGTTTTTCCGATGATTATTGGGCCAGGCAGGCGAAAGCCAAAATGGAAGATACGATTTGGGAAAGTGAATATCAGAATGTTCTTAGATAAATCACTCAACAAAACGATAAGTAGTTGAATTATATGAATGACAATGATATACTAATAATTCGTGAATTAATTGAATCATACAGGAAACAATGTGACTGGTATGATCAGCTTCGGGTGATGGATCAGAAAATTCTAAGCAGACTGATCCTTTCACGTGGTGATATGCACGAGATGATGTATAGTTTTGAAAAGAAAAAAATGTTAATTGACAACCTCGAAATTGAACGCACTCGTACATCAGATGCCGTGCAATATTGGCAAAAGATAAAAAGTACGTTTCCAGAGTGTGATGATACTGAAGAGTTGAATGCAATTCTCGAAAAGACTACAAATACAATTAAGGGTTTTCTTGATGAAGAAGAGAAAATTAAGAAGTATATCGAAGGTATTGTCAAGAAAGAAACGTCTCAGATTTCCCAGTGAACCGTTTTGTTTTCATTCCGCATTCATCGATGTATTTGTAAAAAACCATTCCATTTATAACAACGGAGAGATCGTAGTTGTCAAATAATACCAGCAATATCGATCTTTCATCAATGTCGCCGGAGATTTTTGAATCTCTCAGAAATGCTTTTTCTGAATTTCAGGAAAAAGCGGAACGGCTTAGTAGTGCTTATGAGGCAATGCAGGCTGATTTCAAAAAAATAAACATTGAACTTGACAAAAAAAACAGTGAACTTGAGGAAAGCCTGACTCGTCAGGAGGAGATGCGTACCTATTTAAACAGCATTCTCGAAAGTATGGAAAATGGTGTAATCGGCGTTGATATTGAGGGAAATATTACACATTTTAACAGGGCTGCATCTGAAATAACCGGATATGATGTTACAAATGTCATGTATAAACCATTTGTTGATTTCTTTGGCAGCGACACTCAGGAAGAACCGATGCTGCTTCATGTTTTAAACACCGGAAAAGAGCAGCTTCGGGATGAAAAAGTCATATGGCATAGTGATGGGCATCCGGTACCTGTATCGTATCAGACTGCAATTCTTCGTGACAGCAAAGGCACACGAATCGGGGCTGTCGAGATCTTCAGTGATATTTCCAGAATCAAGGCACTTGAAAAAGAGATGCAGCAGGCAAAAACCATGGCCGCACTCGGTGAGATGTCTGCAACAGTTGCACATGAGATCCGTAATCCGCTCGGGGCAATGGGGGTATGGGCCGGTTTACTGGAGAGAGATATAAGCGTTGATGATCCTCGCCGAAAAACACTTGGGAAAATTATCGAAGGGTTATCAAAACTTAACAAAATAGTATCTAATCTTCTTGTCTATACCCGTCCGGTAAAAACAGAGTTGCGCAAAGTGCAAATTGACAAGGTTGTAGCAGAAATTATCGACTTTGTCCAGATAGAAATTGAACGGCTCAGGCAGAATATTGTTATAGAACGAAAATTTTGTGATCATCCTGTTTTTGTTCTTGTTGATCCGGAGAAAATGGGGCAGGTTGTGTTGAATTTATGTTTGAATGCAATCCAGGCAATGCCAGAAAATGGCACTCTTACGGTTCATATTGATAAACAGGATGATGCCGGGCATGGATATGCAGTATTTACCATTGCTGATACCGGAATCGGAATTGAAAAAGAACTGATCAATAAAATATTTGATCCTTTTTTTACTACAAAAGAAAATGGAACCGGGCTGGGGCTTGCGATAGTAAAGAAGTTTGTTGAGTCTCACAGTGGTTATATTGATATAAAAAGTGTATCAGGTGAAGGTACTCAGGTTAAAGTTTTTCTGCCGTTATTAAAGGAGTAGAGGAAAGAAAATGGTAAACAAACGAATCCTTGTTGTTGATGATAATGAACTGTTCAGGGAATCAATTGTGGAAACCTTACGACGGCAGAATTATACTGTTGATGCTGCTAAAGATGGTCCTAATGCATTGCAAATGGTGCAGATCAACAAATATAATCTTGTTATTTCCGATATGAAAATGCCCGGAATGACAGGTATTCAGCTACTTGAAAATATCAAGAAACTTGATCCTGATATGCCGTTTTTGATTATTACCGCATACGGGGCAATTGAAACTGCTGTTGACGCAATGAAAAAAGGTGCATACGATTTTCTTCAGAAATCCGACAGTCTCATTCGAGAACTTGAATTGACAGTTGAACGAACGCTTCAGTTTCAATCGTTACTCGCTGAAAACAGGAACCTTAAATCAGTAATTAAAAAACAGACTGATTTTATTGGTCATAATAATGTAATGAACGAGATTCGTTTGATGATAAATTCAGTTGCAGAGAGCAAATCAACAGTGCTTATAACCGGGGAGTCAGGGACTGGAAAAGAATTAATTGCACGGGCAATACATTTTCAGAGTAAACGGAATAATGGCCCTTTTGTAAAGGTTAATTGTGCAGCGCTTCCTGAAGGGTTAATTGAATCTGAATTGTTTGGACATGAAAAAGGTGCATTCACGGGTGCGATAAAGCAGAAAAAAGGCATGTTCGAGAGCGCATCGGGTGGAAGTCTGCTGCTTGATGAAATCGGGGAGATGCCGATGATTGCTCAGGCAAAACTGCTTCGCGTTCTTCAGGAAAAAGAGATACACAAGGTCGGTGGTGATGATCCCATAGAGGTTGACGTACGTGTAATTGCTACTACTAACCGTGACCTTGAGAGTCAGGTACGTGATGGATTCTTCCGTGAGGACCTTTTTTACCGGCTGAATGTTTTTCATGTACATCTGCCACCACTGCATGACCGTAAAGATGATATTCCGGAAATGGTGGCTCATTTTATCCGGAAGTTCAATCTTGAAAACGGTTTCCATGTGGAAGGACTTGATGATAGTTGTATTCCGGTGATTACATCATATAACTGGCCCGGCAATATCAGGGAACTCGAGAATGCTGTTGAACGGGCTGTTGTATTGACAAAAACAGGCTTGATAAAACCGGAGATGTTCAAATTCCATACACGGTTGCATCACGATGATGCAACTGGTTTACAGCCGGGAACTACAGTTGCTGAAGCTGAAAAGCAGTTAATTTACAAGACGCTTGATCATTGTAATAACAACCGGACAAAAGCCGCAGAACTATTGGGAATTTCAATACGAACACTGCGAAATAAACTTAACGAGTATGATGGACGGGTGGCGGATGAGAATGAGGGTGAGTAGTTTGTGAAATACTTCTGTAACCGATTGACCGTTCTACTCTGCAATAAGATATTTTCCACGTTCGCATCTGACAATATTTTCATGCACAAGCTGCGAGAGTACCGGGAGCAATGATTCCGTGTCATTATTGAGCAATGATGACAGGCTTTTAGTTGTACAGGATTTGTTTTCCAGAAGTACTTTCAAGATTTTTCCGCGAAGTTCGCGTCTGGAGCCCCTGAAAGCAGTCTGTTTCTTATATGATCTGCTTTTTTTCGATTCGTTACCAATTGACTTTTTTATCATAGTCCCGTAATCCATCATGGCAGAATACCACTCCCTTGGATTCTTTATGTCAAGTACTTTTTCTGCAGCATCCATTAACAATATGTCATTTATGTTTTGTTTATCTCTGAAGAAATGGTAGATGAGCACTGTACGAATATTAGTTTCAAGAAAAACAACCGGTTTATTAAATGCGAATGCGGTAATCGATGCTGCTGTTGCATTTCCTATACCGGGAAGTGTTCTTAATTGCTCCGGTGAATCAGGTAAGGTACAGCCAAATGTTTGAACAATCATTCTTGCTGCATTTCTGAGAGCCATTGCCCGTCGATTATACCCAAGCCCTTTCCAGGCTGCAAGAACATCTTCAAGGCTGGATTCTGCCAGCGTTCTGAAATCAGGAAATAATCCGGTGAAGTCAATAAATTTGCTGATAACTCTGTCAACCTGTGTCTGCTGCAACATCACTTCAGAAATAAAAATGTGGTATGGATTGTAATCTGTACGCCAGGGAAGATGTGCTCTGGAATTGCTTCTGTAATATGAATACACTAATTTACGAAATGCAATAATATCTTGTTTTGATGGTATATCAAAGGAGAACTCAAATGAACTTTGTGATAACACCGACGTTCCTTTAATATCCTGCTAATTGTTGCTCAGTGTGTTAAAAACTTACGTTATACGTTCTATAGAAGAAAAACTAACGATCCTTTGCCTGGCATCATTTGTCATGCTTTAAGGTCGTCCGAGGTTGGTAATGAATCGATTCCGCCTCCCTTTAGTCCTTTATACTGTGCAACGCTATTTGCAAAACGGGCCGCAGTAAATGCATCAAAACCCCGGGCAATGCAATGAAGAAAGCCGCCATTGAAAGCACTTCCGATAAGTGTGTAATCCTGAATTGATTCATCAGCTTTCTCCTGGTGTATCTCTTCCACTTTGCCATCATAGCCGACAAAACACCCATCGGGACCGGTTTTAACAACGACAATCGAAACACCCCGGTCCCATAAAAATCCGATTACATCAAGAGGTCGTTCATAACCGAATAACGCTTTGGTTTCATCCGGCGATGATGGGAAAATGACATCAATGAGTGGTAACACACCCCATAAACACTCTTTGGCATCATCAAGAGACCAGCGCTGAAGTCTCAGGTTCGGATCATACGCTACCATTATGTCATTACTATGTGCAAAGTGAAATGCCTTGAAAATTGCATGCCGGGCAGCTTTTGAGACCGATTGAAGTTCACTTGAAGCATAAACGATTTTACAATTTTCGATAAGATCATCATAGATCATGGATGGCGTAATGTGTTCAGCGGCATTTCCAGGCCTGTGAACAAGGTATTCACGCTGATCGGGGTATCTGGTACTGGCAAAATAAATCCCGTTATATCCATGACTTGTAATAACATGATCAATATTTATTCCCTGAGAAAGTAATCGTTCACGGATCATCGAGTGGAACGGATCACGCGCAACTGACGAAACAAATGAAACGCCTGACCCCAAACGTGCTGCAGTCGCAGCAGTGACAATATCAGCACCGCCGATATCTTTATTATATGAATTGTTCAGGCATATGTCTCCATCACACCTGAACTCAATAAAGCATTCACCTATGACAAGCAGGTCATAGTCACGTATATGTATTGGTTTCATTTAATTTTCCGCACACTGTATTGTGCTATTAGTGGTTATATCGATTGACTATTACATCTGCGAAAGCGGATGTCAGATTGTCAATTTCTGATTTCCTGACAATTGATTTTAACCATGCTTCCGGTATGGCAGAAATGCCATGTGAAAGCCCGGCAAGACCACCGGCAACAGTTCCGGTTGTATCTGTGTCAAGACCAAGATTTACAGCTGCAAGAAGGATTTCGTTTGTCGCATCAAGACGCATATAACACCAGATCGCAGCCTCAAGAGTGTCAACAATGTATCCGGTGGAACCAATTGCTGATTCGTCAAGACCTGGTACTTCAAAGGTGAGTACCCGCTTAAAATGAGAAAGTTCATCTTTGTATTGAGGTTTTGAATTATAGTATTCAAGCGCTTTTGAAACAGCTTGACGAAGTGCACCATTCTTGTCGTCTGTAAAAAGAAGCTCTCGTATAAAAAGAGAATATATTCCACATCCCACACAAGATCGTGCATGAGAGTGGGTTATTGATGAAATCTCATGAATTCGTTCGAGAAATATATCTGTAGGCTCAACATGGAAATACAGTGCTGCCGGGAGAATTCTCATAAGTGAACCATTACCGTTATCATCCTCGGATCCGCAACCGCTTTCCCGGGCACTGACACCTTCTGTTACTATTCTGTCAAGAGCCATGAATGTTGTTATCCCGGAATCAAAGACGAATCCGGCCGGAGTCCAGTGTGCCTCAAAAAGCCACCTGCAAAATGTCTCTCCAAGATTTTCAATATCATAACCCTTACAGAGGCTTTCCATGGTACAAAGGATCATTGAACTATCATCAGACCAGGTCCCCTGAGGTTGATCATACCGCCCATAGCCAAGCATGTTTTTTACTGAGCAGAGCGATAACTCGCTTCGCGGAGTAAATTCGACCGGAACTCCCAGTGCATCGCCAACAATAGACGATGTAATGGCTGAAACGATTTTTTCTTTTAAATCCATGATATTCAATCTTTTTAAGTATATCAGCCAGACATTTGCCAGCTTTTTACTGTAATTTAGTACAAATAAATCATAAGAATACATTTATTCTCAAAATATTTCAATAAAATAGTACTTGCCAATTATGAGTGCAATTTTGCAACCATTTATCTAATGCAGATACAAAAATGCACAATTTTTAACTGAAATTATGATACAGAAATGGAACCTGGCTTGCAAAGACAAGAATATGAAAAAATTCATCGATTTACCAGTTTGTGAAATGTATCTTTCATAGTAATATTAATAAGTGATACCGGCTTTTGCAGTAGTATGCTAATGTATGATCAACACTACCGGTATCGAAACTCGTACATGGATAAACAGGCACAACTTAAAAAATGGGGCAATAAAGGTGCAATGAGTACAGAAACAACACATAAAATTATTGCTGACGAAAACATTCCACTTGTGAAAGATGCATTTTCGGAATTCGGAGAAGTTGCAACAGTTGCGGGACGGGAAATTACTAAAGAGATGCTCGCAGATGTATCAATGCTGCTTGTGAGATCAATTACAAATGTGAACCGGGAACTTCTTGAAAACACACCGGTCACATTTGTTGCGACTGCGACTATTGGGACAGATCATGTTGATTTAAACTATCTGCGGGACAATAACATCGGTTTCGCCTATGCACCGGCATCAAATGCAGATTCTGTTGCGCAGTATGTTACGGCAGCGATGTTGACACTCGCTAAAAAACGTAATGTAAAATTATCAGATCTGACACTCGGTATCATCGGTGTTGGTAATGTCGGGAGTCGTGTATACAAGTCAGCCGGGTTGCTTGGTATTAAATGTCTGCTTAATGATCCACCAAAGAAAAGATTGACACAAAGCGATATCTACGTACCGCTTGACACCGTACTAAGCAGTGCCGATATCATTACGGTGCATGTACCGTTAATTACGCAGGGTGAAGATCTTACCTATAAAATGATCAACCATGATTTTCTGACTAAGGTCAAAGATGGAGTGATCCTGATTAATACAAGCCGTGGAAAAGTCGTTGATGAAAAAAGTGTCAGGGCATTCCGGAATAAACTTGGCGGGCTTGTGCTTGATGTCTGGGAGGATGAACCCGGAATTAATATAGAGACATTGAAAATAACCGATATCGGTACATCACATATTGCAGGATACTCCTATGATGGAAAGTTACGCGGAACACAGATGATCTGCGACGCAGCCTGTGCCTTCTTTTTTCGTCAACCATCCTGGCACATTCCAGATTCTATAACTACTGAAATTACAGGAACCATTGATATTTCACAATCAAAGAATCCGGTGTATGATGCAGTTTTGAATGCGTATCCGATCATGAAGGATGATGCTGCATTGAGAAAGATTGCGGAAAAGGAAACCAAAGAGGAACAGGAGAAGTTTTTTGATGAATTACGGAAAAAGTATCCGCGTCGTGATGAGTTTCCTCACTATACTGTAAAATGCAAAAAAGAACAGAGTAGTGACGCACTTCTCCTATCACATCTCGGATTTAACATTGGTTGATACTCCAAATGCCAGATGCGGCATGGGCTCATATTTTTGAACTTAGAACTTATGTCCACGTTTTTTTAATAAACGTCATTTTTTTTATTAAAAAATGCACGTTATCAATTGTTGTAAATATATCTGATTGCATTGTGTAACTATTATTGCTTCACAATTAAGTGTCATATCTTGTTCCAGTGGTGAACAATTTTTTGTAAAAACGTACAAATACATTATATTATTAAATGTATTGGTTCACTGACATTCATATAAATCAATTTGTTGTAAAGGGTTTTCCGGTGATTAAAAAAATAATGTATGTTTCAATTGTCAGCATTGTGCTTTGTTGCAATAGTGTATACGCAGAACTTCTCCCTGTTACGTCATCGTTACCAAGAGTCTCGAAATCATACGACTCCATTATCCTGAAAACCTGGCAGGGAATAAAAAAACGCAATATCGATCCTTACAGTGTAAAACTGATCCACCGCCCCAAATCGGAGTTTCCCCATGATGCCGTTTCTGAAGGTGCCGGCTATGGAATGCTATGGGCGCTCTATTGCAATGATCAGGAGTATTTTAATAAAATCTGGTTTGCAGCTGAACAGTATATGTGGGCAGGAGAATTTTACAATTGGCGCGTTGACGTAAATGGAAAAGTGGAGGGAACCGGTGCAGCGACTGACGCAGAGGAAGATATTGCAATAGCACTGATCTTTGCAGATCTGCTTGTGAAGAAAAATATATGGACATTAACAAACAAAACACCGTCAGGAACAACCTATGATGTCCGCGCACGATCAATTCTTGAAAGCATAAAACGAAACATGCTTGAAGAATCCCATTTGCGTCCCGGTGCAGGGTGGGGCGGGGCTGCATTTGTTAATCCCGGCTATTTTGCACCTGCATGGTATAAAGTTTTTGCAGAGTACGATTCAGGTTCAAAATCAACCTGGGAAAACCTTATTAATCAATGTTATCAAACGATTAATCTCTCGCCGGGATTTTCAAGGGGTCTTATACCGGATTGGTTGAAACCTGATGGTCAGTATAATGAGTCACCGCTTGGGTACAATCCTACCGGTGATGGAAGATGGCTTTACAAAGATGCTATCCGTGTTTACTGGCGTCTGGCAACGGATTATCTCTGGTACAATGAGTCGAGAGCAAAACCATTTTTACAGAATGCGATGAAATTCATTGTTGATCCGTCAAGGGCTAATTTTTACCAGATGGACGGTAGTCTTGTAAACGGAACGTATAAGCTGGGCAACGACGTCGAACGGCCTCGTACTGAACATAGTCATCTGACAATAAGTATGTGGGCATGTGCATCAATGGTTTCAGGTCCTGATGAAGCCGAAAAATACAGTGATGAGCTGTTAAAATATTACGATGGGACGGATTACTGGGGGAAAGCAACAGACTCCGGAAATGAAGATACGTTGCATAATGAGATGTATTTCGATCAGTTTCTTGCATTCTTTGGTGCATCACTGATTTCCGGAATTTTTACAAATATCTGGGATGACATGAAAAATCCTGAGATTACAGTACCACTCGATTGGAAAACAAAACCATCACTGAGTACTGAAACTGTAAATGCTGATAATGGTCCGCTGAAAATCACCGGTGAACTTAACAGACCGGTACGATGGTCGGTTGTGCTTAAAAACAGGGATAATCCAGATGAATCGGTTACTTTTTCTGATAACAGCAGCAGGATCGATATTGCATGGTATGGTTTGTCGGGTACCGGAAAGGCCATGACACAAGGCTTTTATGATGTTACAGTGACTGCAAATGGGCTTACCATGCCAACTACCTTTACATTTTCTCTTGGAAAATCAATATCGCTTCTTGTAAATGACCGGCTTATCGTTGACGATTTCAGAGATGATGATTTACAACCGTTTTTCGGGAATATCTGGACAAGTTATCTTGACAGTCATGATGGAAAAAACGGCGCATCATCGGTAAAGAAATTAGCTGTTGAGTCAAACGGAAATCAGAAACAGCTTGTCTGGAGTTATTTGTTGAACGCAGGAAATCTCGGTTATGACCCTTACGCTGCAGTTGAATTGAGCCTCGTAAAGAATGGCAGCCTGTTTAACATGACCGGCGTGGATACGATTATTCTTACTGCATCTGCAAACAGGGATCTTGGTGTTTCGTTTCAGGTGGTCACGGATGATATTGTCAAGTCGGGGACATTCAGTTTTTATGACGACTCTCTCTATCTGACAACATCACCGAAAGAGTTCAGAATTACTGTTACTGAGCTGAGTCAGCGTTTTGGCGGAGATATGAAATTCGACCCGACAAAGGTCACCGCGATCAGGATACAGGTACAGCAGAAAACCGGTTCTGAAGGTACCATAACTCTCAATAGCATTCAGTTAGCAGGTAATCTTGAATCATTGTATACTGCTCCAACGGAATATATTGCCAAAAGTATGGTCACCAAACGAAATGCACGAAGTATAAATAGATATTTTGGTACTATCGGTCACAGCACCGGTCACATAAAAATTTCCTTAAAAAAACAGTTTACAGGGAACATACAGATCGTTAATAACCTTGGGCGTCAGGTTTACCGTAAACACTGTATAAATACAAATACACTTTTAATCGATGCAACTGCGGTTTGTATAACCAAAGGATATTATTTTATAGCCATTTCTTCACAGGATGGTTATTCTGAATCTATACCTTTGTGTTTTGTAAAGTAATAGTTGAACCGGTTTTGACGCGAACGAGGTATACACTGGTAAAAAAACGTTGTTGTGTCT
Organism: uncultured Fibrobacter sp.; assembly: GCA_964390065.1. Classification (GTDB taxonomy): domain Bacteria; phylum Fibrobacterota; class Chitinivibrionia; order Chitinivibrionales; family Chitinispirillaceae; genus JAAZBG01. Next base: position 68,382 of record CAYMGX010000001.1, read on the forward strand.
GGAAAAATAGGGTATTTGCAGTCATATGATGACTATGTGACTGCAAATAAATAGTAAAGCCGCTTAATGACCATGTCCGCCGCAACAACCGCCGCCTGATGCAGCACAGGATGTCGCGCTTGCGCAGGATGTACCGCATGGGCCCATTGATTTACCCATACTGATAGAACCGACAGCAGACATAAGTTTCTCTGTTTGCGTGGATTTGCATGATGGACAGGGGATCGCCTTGTTACGATCGCCGCTTACCAGTTCCTCAAATTTATTTCCGCATTTTGTGCATTTATATTCAAATATCGGCATAATTTAGTCCTTTTCTTTCTCTGTGTACTCTGTGGTTAATTCTAAAGTTTTGTTCTACTAAAAATATTATTTAAAGCTTAAACAGGCAAGTGTTATATAATCCAATACTCAAACACTCCACACATCTTTACATATCGCAAGTATTGATGTAATCCTGTTATCATAGGTATGCAGTTCAAGCACCTTCTTTTGTGCTCGTGCAGCAATCGCTTTGCGTTCATCTTCATGGATTGTATAAAATTCAGCTTTGTCAATACAATCATTCAGCGATGTAACCTCGACAAGTTCCTGGTCGCTCCCACCAAGAGAGAAATAGCTGCTGTTTAATTCGCGTTTGTCAGTAAGCAGAAACGCACCACACGCGGCACAGTCAAATACCCGCTGTGTAAATGATGTCCTGATCTGGATGCGGTTGATATTCAGATTCACCTTTGTCGCAGTATAACACTTGTAAAGAGTGGTGTAGTAGCAGGCTTCAGCCGATACCCGCGATTGTTTGATAAAATGCTCCCAGTCGCCATCACCGAAGCAGACAAAACGCTCTTTGAAATGCTCTGATACTGCCACTACATAATCCCGGCGATAGAAGTATCCGCATAACCATTCAAGAAGAAAGATCGTTTCGTTTACGTCAAGTGATACTTTGTCAGCCCATTGAGTCTTTATGTCAAGAAGGTGCTGATGAATATCGGTTTGAGGATTTGAATAATACTGTTTCTTAAGTGATGCAACAAGGGGGAGCAGCTTGTTGATTTCGTTAACCCGGTGTTCGGTCATGATAGAATCAATAAATTGACTACTTGAATTGCCGGTAAAGGAGACATCATAAAGAAACCCGGTATCTTCTGCTTTCGGAAAGAATGACGGATCTGTTGCAAGCGGCATAAAAAACGTCTGACATCCGTGTGCTTGCAGTATGTCAACAAATGAGCGCTCAGATACAAGATAGATAATGTGCGGATCTGTCAGCAGCACTCTTCCCGAAAAGATCTCCTCATATAAAGGATAGTCATGAAACCAGTTGACAATAAAGCACCCCCGTTTAATGAGCTCTGTTATAAATATGCCCTCTTTGTCTGTACCGGCGTCATTGATAATTACAACAAGTGCCGGAAGTACCGACGGCATGCCATCAAGTGCAGAAACGATTGTATCCTGATCCGGATTGAGCGGCATCGATAGTGTGGTGACCGTGAGATCTGCACGCTTCCTGAGTGCATTTTCGACTTCGTTTGTGAGAAATGTGTGGGAGCGTATGAAGAGTATGTTCATAAGATTTATTCAAATCAGATAGGATTGCTCAACCTTCTTTTCCCTTTTTGTTACGATTAACAAATCAATAGCGCCTTCCCGCGAGAGAAAACACGTTGCCTTGAACGCGGGAGGGAGGCGCATGGATAGATAGTGTTACTTACAATTTAAAGGTGCCAACAGATTCTTTGAGTTTACCGGCAACACCGGTAAGATCGCTGGTTGATTGTTGGCCCTCATTCATTTTTGATGTAATGGTTTCTATTGATTGGTGAAATCCTGAAATATTTGATGAAATTTCAGTCAGACCCTTTGCTGATTCATGAACATTCATGGAAACGCTGTTAGTTGCTTCACTTACATTTGAAATATTCCGGGAGATTTCATTGATCGTTGCAGACTGCTCTTCAATCGCACTGACAATTGTGTGTGAAATCATATTGACCTCATTGATCTTCTCGGTGATTTCAGATATAGCCAGAACAGAATTTTTGGTGCTTGATCGCATATCGTTGATTTGTGTAGCGATATCGTCAGTTGCTTTTGATGTCTGTTTTGACAACTCCTTAACTTCAGCCGCAACCACTGCAAACCCTTTTCCCGCAGCGCCCGCTGAAGCAGCTTCAATGGTTGCATTAAGTGCAAGCAGGTTGGTTTGATCTGCGATCGCTTTAATAATTTCTATGATTGAACCGACCTTATTTGCGGATTCTTCAAGATTTTCCATTAATTTATTCGTGGAAAGTGCTTTCTCATTTGCTTCACTTGCAACTGCTAATTCCTTTTGACAGTTTTTTGATATTTCGGATATGGTTGAACTCATTTCTTCTATAGATGTTGCGGAAGTAGCAATTGATGAACTGATTTCTTCAACACTTGATGCGATATTCTGCATGTTGGATGATGCCTGTTCTGATGCGGCAGCGACAACTCTTGAACGCGAACTCATATCATCAGATAATCTCTTTACTTCAGAAATCGCCTGGGTTAATTCGTTTGATTTATCACCAGTTTTTCTGGAATTCATATCAATTGCCGATATAAGATTTTTCAGGTTTTTAACCATATCGCTGAATGACTTTGCAAGTGTACCATCACTCATGAAACTGTTGCCTGACAAATTGACACTAAGATCTCCACTTGCAACTTTCTGCGAAATCTCCTGAAGATCTTTAGGCTCTGCACCTAATTGACTAAACAGTGTTTTTGTTAAATAAATAATAAGACCTATAGCAATAAGAATCGATAGCAGTGTACCGTATAGAGCTGTATTTCTTGCAAATGAAGCGGTCTTAGTATCTTGGAGTGACCGTTTATTCAGCAGTTCCTGTTCGACCTTTTCAACTGCAGTCAATTGCACGCGAATTTCATCCATGATATCTTTTCCTGCTTTATATCCCTGCGACTGAATCGTACCATCAATCTTTTTTCCTTCAAGAACATTTTTTAACGCTGCAGGCGGAATCTCGCCATTGTCAACTTTTCTTTTCAAGTCAATTTCATATTGGCCGGCATTTTTTAACCACAGTTCTTTTAGCGCTGCAACCTGTTCAAAACGTTGCACCTGTTCGGGGTTATCAGAGACGAGCTTTTTTGCTGCACTTACATATTCATCGAATGTCTTTTGACCTGCGGTATATGGATCGAGGAAATTATCATTTCCTGTCAGCATAAACCCCCTCTGGCCGGTTTCCATATCAACCATTGATTTTGCAAGTACTGATGCATGTGATAGTACTTCATGGGTATGTGTGACCCATTTTGATGAGGCAATCAAGGAATTGATACTTGTAAACAATAATGTCGAAATAATTATCAGAAGCACGAGAATAATGATATTTCCACCTGCGAGCATGACTTTAAAACTAACATTTTTAAACATATAAATTCCTTTGTTAAGTATTATGTGAACGTAACGAGTTTGATAAGTGTAACATTGAGACATAATGCTCGTAAACAGGAAAAATATTTTTATACTTACTAAAGGACGGGATCAGAGGTGCTCGAAGATTGAACGGTTGATCACCGCTTTTATTATATTTATAAACAGTGGTTAATGCTCCACAGATTCTATCTGAATCAGACATGTTCGAAAACACGAAAAACGACTTTTGCAATCAATTATTTGTAGAGACTATGCAACCAGAGACTTCTTCTGAAGAAAATATCACCGAAGATATGCGGTTTGGACGGTATGTGCCGCTTAAGCTCATTGGAAAAGGAGCGATGGGACGGGTGTATTTGTCACTTGATCCGGTACTTCAGCGTTCGGTAGCAGTAAAAGTAATCTCACTTGATGATAACATCGATAGTGATAGCCACAAATCATTTGTTGATCGCTTTACCCTTGAGGCACGGGCGTCGGCGCAGCTTAATCATCAATCGATTGTAACAGTCTTTGATGCCGGGGAGCAGAACGGTTTCCCATGGATTGCATTTGAATTTGTTGATGGTGAAAGTCTTGAGGATCTGTTGAAACGTGAGCCGTTAATTGATATGCAGAGAGTTCGTTCAATCCTCTATGATATCGGGTCTGCGCTTAAAATCGCTCACAATGCGAAAATTGTTCACCGGGATGTAAAACCGGCGAATATTTTAATCGAGAAGAAAACAGGTATTGCTAAATTATCTGATTTCGGGGTGATAAAGGCACCATTCTCGATGGCGACGCAGGAGGGAATGACACTTGGATCACCAGGGTATATGTCACCGGAGCAGATTGATGGTACCGGGGTTGATTGTCGCAGTGATCTGTTTTCACTGGGGATTATATTCTATCAGATGATAACTGGTGTTCATCCTTTTATCCGAGAGACGCTTCAGCAGACATTGTATGCAACGCTTATGGGTGAGTATACACCAATACGACAGTTACGGAACGATATCAGCAGTGATACAGAGAAACTTGTTGCGAAAATGCTGAAAGTGTCAAGGGATGAAAGAGTTGGCAGTACCGAAGAATTTTTGGAACTGCTTGATAAATCCACTATCGGAACTGCCGGGACACAGGGATTTTTTAAATCCGGTTCTGTAATTGTCAAGACTTTTCAACCGGTGATTGACATAATTAAGAAAAACGATGGTATCATTACGAATACTGTCAGGAACAAGACCGTTAAGCTCGTAGTAGATAAGTCAACGACCACTGTTAAAAGGGCGTTTACCGCCGCGTTTATGGTATTGAAAAGTGTTCCGGTCAGAAGCATTGCATATAGCAGGCGTGTGCAGCGGTTGATTGTTGCATTAGTACTTGTCATTCTTGTTCTGTCAGGCGGATACTACCTTTATGATAATTACTTTTCGTTACATAAAAAAGATACAGCGGTTCTCAGGGAACTTGCTGTCAGGGACGGGCATAAAGGGACTCCTTCGCAGCTCATTAATAAATGTCGCACATTAATTGAGCGTAATGAACTCAATGATGCACAGGAGATTGCTGAGGCACTTATCATGATAAAGCGTTATGCAGCGCATGCGCATGTGCTTAATTCGATTATCGAACTTAAGGACAAGGATGGTGATGATGCGGTCAGGGAGATTGATGAGGGTAAAAAGATCCGCAGTTTCAGGAACGCATTTGGTAAAGAAAAGGAACTTTATAAAAGTGCACTTCGTGAATATCTTATAAATGAAGAAATTGACAGGAAAATGGTTGATTGCATCGTTTATTCGTTACACATGGGTCGCGAAAAATCTTTCAGGATATGGGTAGAAGATAAAGCCTACTGGTTGCGCTGGAACTCTGTCAATATTCTCCAGGAAGTCGGGCAAAAAGTCGACATGGTAAATGTGTATATACTTGACCTTAAATATGCTAATAGTATGCGGGTACGAATCCGTGCTGCAAATAAACTTGCCGAAATCAAAGACAAACGTGCGATCACTGCCCTCGAAGAGGTTGCACGTCGGGGATTTTCAGACCCTATCGTATCGGTTGCAGCTCAATCTGCACTGGATGAGATCAGGAAGTAATGACGACAATCAACAGTTTCATAGCATCCTGATTGTTACATTGATTTTTAACACTGCCGCCGGTATAATATAAGTGTATCCCCCTTTTCAGGAGGTTCGTATGGGTATGTCAGTAAATGCATCAGTATCAGGGCTTAATGCTGCATCAATTCGTCAAAATGTTACAGCTCAAAACGTTGCAAACATAAATACAGATCCATATGCTCCTAAAGATGCGATTCAGACAGATGTGTTTCCGGTAGGAACCAATGTATCCACGGTTCGTGAAAATGCTGTTAGCTCAAATGATATTGCACGGGAAATGGTAAATCTGAACGATAATAAGAACATGTACTCCATGAATGCGAAGGCTTTTAAAATGCAGGACCGCATGCTTGGAGAACTTATCAATCTCGTTGGTTAAAATGAATCGTTCCCCATTGCTTTAACTGCGCTGCGTCCGATGTTACTGAATACCTGTTGGGATAGTGATTTTTCACCAGTCGTTTGAATGCCTTGTATTAAAAAACCATCAGAATTATATTAACCAGGAATGTCCAGTAGAAATTTGTGAATCCTGTTAATCTATTGATCATTCAAGGTTAACAAATAAAAGAATACTTCATCATAATCTTTCTATTAACCAGATCACGTTTTTTAAAATAACATCAGGGGAAAAAGCATGTCTGAGATTAAATTGACCTTTTATGGAGCGGCGGAGACGGTTACCGGTTCCTGTACGCTTGTTGAGTGTGGACCCACGAAGTTACTGGTCGATTACGGACTGATTCAGGGAACTGATAATGACAAAGAGGAAAATATCCGGCCGCTTCCATTCCTGATAGCAGAGCTTGACGCTGTGATACTTACTCATGGACATATGGATCACACCGGGCGTGTACCATTACTTTCGGGTGCTGGCTTTAAAGGAAAAATTATTACCCATGAAGCATCCGCGGAACTTGCTGCATTAATCTGGTTCGATTCTGTCAGGATGCATGATTCCGGAGGATCACTCTATGATGAAAAGACGGTGAACGATACGCTGGCGCTTGTGCAGGGAATTAAGTACAATCAGGAAATTGAAATTGGTGATCTAAAAATAACGATGTTTGATGCCGGGCATATCCTGGGATCATCACATGTGCTGATAAATTATAAGGGAAAGAGGATCGTTTTTTCCGGAGATATCGGGGTGAAACGTACACCGATTATTCGGGATCCGTTTACTCAGTGGGAAAGAGATGTACATGCTGTGGTCATTGAATCAACCTATGGAAATCGTTTACATAAAAGCAGAGAGAAAACCGCTGAGGAATTCAGGGGAATTATTGACTCTGCGATAAAAGAGAAGGGGATTATCATTATCCCTGCATTTGCTATTGGACGGACACAGGAGCTGCTCTACCATCTGAACTATTTTATCGAAACAAAAAAAATAAAACCATTACCTGTTTTTGTCGATTCGCCAATGGCAAACCGGGTTACACAGATTTACAAGAAATACACTGATTGTTATGACGGGCCTACAACGGCACAGATCCTTTCGGGAGATTTTCCCCTTGAATTCAGAGGGTTGAATCATGTTATTACATCATCGGATTCCAGGTCAATCAGTAAAACAGTCCCGCCATTTATTGTTATCGCAGGGTCTGGAATGTGTAATGGTGGAAGAGTAATTCATCATTTACAAAATCATATTGATCAGGATAATACAATTGTAATGTTTGTTGGATATCAGGCTGAAGGCACGTTAGGAAGACGGTTGATTGATGGAGATAGAAACATACTGATCGGTAATAAAATGTGCAAAGTACGGGCGTCAATTGCTACATTAAACGGGTTTTCTGCTCATGCAGATCAGAATGAACTCATCGAATGGGCAAAAGCTATACCTGGAAAATCCATTCGATGGTTTGTCAATCATGGTGAAAAAAATGCTGCACAAGGGTTGTGTGATACACTTACGAAGGAGAGGCTTGGAGAAGCAGTTATTGTTAAAAAAGGAATGAGTGTGTTATTATAAAAACCACCGAAACTGCGGATGTATTCCGGTGGTATCAGGGAGAATAATGTTATACTGTCAAACTCATTTACCGTTTGTCTCAGGTCCGGATTTTAGCAATTGAGATCTCGGTAAAACCGCTTGCTTTCGACACATCTATAAGCTGGACTATCTTGTCGTAAACTACCTTATTGTCTGATGCAATGACTATGCTGTTGCCGTCTGCAACACTCTGGCCATATCGTTCGTGTGCCTGAAGCAGCAGGCATTGCAGATTGTCATATACAGACAGCGGCTTCTTCTCGATAGTATTTGTTACAATAGCAGACAATTTAACTCCTGTATTGTCAATTGTAAAGTAGTCCGTATTCTCCTTGATTTCAGTAACTGGTTTCATGTCGATATCAACGAGCAGTTTGCCTTTGTAATAACAGGCCTGATTAACTGCCTTATCCTCATTTTTGGCATAGAGAAGAAGTTCTGATAATTCGTAACCCTTGTTTTGGGCATTCCTCCTTTCCGGTTCAGTGTTTGGAACGATAGTGATATTTCTGCTGTTATTTTTCTGAACATACCGGGCGTATTCCTCATAATACATTGATGGCATAAAGCCATAATTAGTTGCAACTGTTAATGCAGAATCGGTAACAAAAAGGGTAAGATTTAATTTTTCTATAATAACAGGTTCAACAGTATCTCTGGCATCAGTGGTTGTACCTTTTTTATATACATGAAGTTTGTTAATTGATGTTTTGGCAAATTCCGCCGACAGCATCAGTACAGGAATAAGTACTACTAGAAAATTGATAAATGGTTTCAGATCAATATTTTCGTGTGATGGTTCTGTTGACGCTTGAATAATGAATCTTCTGTTCATACGTACTCCTGTGCTGATTGTTTGAATGTATTACCTCCACTTCTGTAATTAAAAACGCTTTTAAGAAATAAAAATTACACAAATTGTAAACATTTTTCCCACTGTTTTAATACGTACTCAAATCTCCTTAAGCATCAGATGCGACCAGCCGAACGGGGTATAATCAATTTGAGAAATTTCAATTCACGATATATATTATATGTGTCAAAAGCTGTTATCAACAAATATTGAGGTTTTATGACTGGTCATCTGATTATTGCATCAATTACACTATTTCTGATTTTTGTGTTTTTCCTGGTTATTAGCAAAACACTGAATAATATTATCAATGTACTTATCAAGAATGAGTACCTCCTCAAAAAGGAGCATGAACTCAAGTTTGAGGCTCTGGAAGTCAGAAAGTTGATGGAGGAGCAAAATGCGATAAATGAACAAAAACGAGACGAAAAGCGGAACTCACTTCAATGAACACAACCAATAAGGGCAAAATTTTTGTTTTCTCAGCTCCATCAGGTGCAGGAAAAACGACGATACTTAATTATTTGAGAGACACAATTCCGAATCTGGTGTACTCCATTTCTGCAACAACCAGAAAACCGCGGCATGGGGAAGTACATGGTGTGCACTACTTTTTTTACAGTGTCGATGAGTTCAAGGCACTCATTGAACAGAATGAATTTGCTGAATGGGCACTGGTCCATGGGAACTATTATGGTACCCCGAAATCGTTCATAGATGCAACAATTGCACAAGGTTTACACATAGTAATGGATATCGATGTTTTCGGCAAGAAGAATTTCGATAAATCATATCCCGAAGCAATTGGTATTCTAATCCTGCCGCCATCAATGGAAATTCTCGAAAAACGGCTGCGGGGGAGAGGTACTGATGATGAAGCAACGATTCAGAAAAGGTTGAGAAATGCCATAACCGAAATGAACTTTGCAAATGCAGAAGGAAAATATGAACATACCGTTATCAATAATAATCTCAAAACCACTGAGATTGAAGCAGCTTCAATTATTACCGGAGCTATCGGTAAATAGCCAATAAACAGCGTGTTTTTAAGGTGATATTAATGATTTACCCCGCATTGCGGTAACCTTAAAGTCGGCAAATGACAATATTTCAATGGATTGGGCATGTTAGCACAAATTTTAAAGCAGAAAAACACAGAGAGCATACCATCATATATCGGGAATTATCGAATTCTCAGTAAGATTGGTAAGGGTGGAATGGGCGATATTTACAAAGCGCTTCAGGAACCGCTTAATCGAATTGTTGCGCTAAAAGTTCTGTCTCCACAAATGTCAAGGGATGAGGAGTTTTCAAAACGTTTTGAAATTGAAGCCAAAGCGATTTCTCTGTTGCAGCATCAGAATATTGTCAATATATATGAGTATGGTGAGGATGACGAATTAAAATTTTTCGCGATGCAGTATGTGGATGGGTATGATCTTGGAAAGTATATATTTGAAAACAAAATGCTGCCGATCGGTCAGATTATTGATCTGTCAAAACAGATCTGCAGGGGTTTACGTTACGCACATAGCTGTAATGTTATTCATCGGGATATAAAACCACAGAATGTGCTTATTGACAAATCGGGCGTGGCGCGGTTAAGTGATTTTGGTATTGCCAAAATTTATACATCAACAGATATAACTATTACCGGTTCAGCGGTAGGAACACCGGAGTATATGTCACCTGAACAAGCGCAGGGGAAAAAGCCAGATTTACAGACAGATGTTTACTCATTGGGAATTGTAATGTATGAAATGCTGACCAGAAAGCCTCCTTTTACCGCTAATAATCCGATGGCTGTTGCATACAAACAGGTACACGAGTTGCCCCTGCCGCCATCACTGAAACGAAAGGACACGCCCAAACGGCTTGAGTTGATCATTTTAAAAGCGCTGAAAAAGGAAAAGAAGGATCGGTATGGATCTGTAGAGGAGATGCTTGATCATCTTGACTCGGTTAATCTTCAGGAACGGGTGTATCGCACAACCACATTATTCAGTCCGTTTGCGAAAAAAACAGTTAGCGACGATGACCAAAAAAACGCAAAAAGTAAACAGGAACGACGAATTACTGATAGGCGAAACGGTGACCGCCGTCACGAAAAAGGTTTGGCAGCGCCGTTTTTATCGGGTCAATACTGGGTAGAAATGGTGAAAATGAACTGGATCACCTGGATTGCGCTTGCGGCAATTGGAACTCTTGTTATAAAGAATATTTACCTGGATTGACAGTGTATGCATGATGATATTGTTTCAACACGGGATATAGGTGATCAGGGTGAGGAGCTTGCGGCAGAGTATCTTTTGTCAAATGGTTATTCTATTATTTGTCGTCAATACAGATCGAAACGTGGCGAAATCGATTGTATTGCACAGGATTCAAACGGGATGATTGTTTTTATTGAAGTAAAGTCGGCAAATTCGCTTAAATTCGGGAATCCGTTACAGTGGGTCACCCGTGCTAAACAGTTGACTATTATCTCAATGGCCAGACAGTATCTTTACGAACATAAAATGAATACATTACGATGCAGGTTTGATGTAATTGCTGTTCTGCAGGGGAAAATTAATCATTTAAAAAATGCTTTTACAGCATAAGGATATTGCGCTCATGAATTTTATTGAAGAATTAAAGTGGCGTGGAATGATCCACGATGTTACACCGGGAACTGAAGAAAAACTTAATACAATGCGTTGTGCGGGATACGCAGGTTTTGATCCGACAGCGTCATCATTGCATATCGGCCATATGATTCCGATCATGTTGCTGATGCATTTTCAGCGGTGTGGCCATAAGCCGATTGCGCTTGTTGGTGGTGCAACCGGTATGATAGGGGACCCGTCAGGAAAGTCAATGGAACGTAACCTTCTTTCCCCTGATATTATTGCTCATAATCAGGAATGCATTAAAAAACAACTTGCAAAATTTCTTGATTTTTCGGGAGATTGTGCTGCTGAGATCGTTAACAATTACGACTGGTTTAAAAATTTCAGTTTTCTTGAGTTTTTGCGTGATGTCGGTAAGCATCTTACTGTCAATTATATGGTTGGAAAGGATTCTGTAAAGAATCGATGGGATAATGGCATTTCATTTACTGAGTTCAGTTACCAGCTGCTTCAGGCATACGATTTTTATCATCTGTATACAACTAAAGACTGTGTACTTCAGATCGGCGGATCAGATCAGTGGGGGAATATTACATCCGGTACAGAGCTCGTACGCCGTAAAGCGTCGGGTGATGCATTCGCACTCACCTGTCCGCTTTTAAAGCGTGCTGATGGTAAAAAATTTGGTAAATCAGAAGGTGGACAAAGCGTATGGCTTGATCCGGAGCTGACATCACCCTACAAATTTTACCAGTACTGGATGAACACTGCCGATGAGGATGCTCCAAATCTGCTGAGAATTTTTACGTTGATGTCAAAGGAAGAGATTGATGCTATTCAGCAGGAGCATGCAAAGGCACCTCACGAACGGGCAATGCAGAAAGCACTTGCCAAAGATGTAACTGAACGAGTCCATTCATTAGAGGATTATAACACTGCAGTGGAAGCATCAGAGATTCTTTTTGGTAAAGGAACAACAGAGTCATTAAAAGGCCTGTCAGAAAGCGATTTCCTTTCTGTTTTTGATGGTGTACCGAAAGCTGAAATTTCGAGGGACTCACTTGCTTCTGGTATTCCTGTTGTAGAACTAATCAGTGAGAAAACACCCATGTTTCCATCAAAGGGTGAAGCAAAACGGATGATTGCTGGTGGTGGTGTGTCACTTAACAAAGAGAAAATATCTGATAGCGCAATGGTCGTATCAACAGATAACCTTATGAATAACAAATATCTGCTTTTCCAAAAAGGCAGAAAAAGTTATTTTATTGTTGTTGCTGTGTAAATCTGTTGATTACCATTCTATACATTTAAAATTTTTTGCATAATACGATGCAGGAAACGTATAGTTATCGTGGTAATCATAGTGGTGGGTTTGTTATGATGATCTAATTACCACATTATACATGAAGAGGGACAAGTTCATGAGATATTCCTGCATATTGTTTTCATTATTAGTTGTTGTCGCTACGGTTATTGCTGCAGAGGAAGGCATAACCGTAATTGCCAGTGGTGATACGCATGGGATGGTTCAAGCGTGCGATTGCACCGTAGAACCCGGTGGTGGTTTAGCAAAACGATCGTTCTTACTGAATACAATGGGTGGAAGAAAAAACATACTTCTTCTTGACGCCGGAGGATTTTCTGCCGGTGGTTTGTATGACACCTACACAGAAGGACGTGCGGCAGATTCGATTCGTACTGAGCAGACGATTGCCGGTATGGAGCTGCTTCGGTATGATGCAATAGGTGTGGGCGATGATGATTTACAATATGGTGGGGAATGGCTTTTGCAAAGAGCAAAGGCTGCATCATTGCCTCTTGTCTCGGCAAACTGTTTCAGGGAAAATGGCTCGCTCCTTTTTACACCCTATCTTATACTTAACAAAGATGGAAAGCGAATTGCTGTTACATCTGTGGTAACACAGGAAAAACTATTTGCCGGTGATCCGAAGGTCATTGTTGATGATCCACTTAAATCGATGAAAAAAATCTGGAAAGAACTGCGTGCGAAGTCTGATTATCAGATTGTTTTATCGCATCTGGGCAGCAGCAAAACACGGGAGCTGCTTGATTCCCTGCCGGATATTGATCTGGCAGTAAACGGTCACCGTAAAACTGAAACAAATGCATTATCAATGGTAAATAACATACCGGTGATGCAGTTCGGGTTTCAGGGAAAAAGTTTGTCATACGCCCGACTGATTGAAAAAGGAAAAAAACTGATCGTTGACAAGAGTGGATGGTACTTTATTGCAAACGATCTTCCAGATGATCCGAAAGTATCCGCTATTATCGATGCATTAAAAAAAGGTAAGCAGACGGATGTTTATGATCTTTACATAATGAGTCAATGTCCTTACGGTCTTGAGGCGCTTGGTGACTTCGTAAGATTTATTGGAAAAAACCCGGATATAGACTGGAATATCTGGTTTATAGGATCGGTTGATAATGATTCCATCCTGAGCTCTCTTCAAGGGCCGGCGGAAGTACGTGAAGAAATGATGTGGCTTGCGGTGAAGAATCTGTATCCATCACGATGGTTTGAGTTTATAAAAATGATCGCTGATTCATCAATAACCACTGAGATTACTCTCAAGAAAATGGGTCTTGCACAGGCAATTATTGATTCTTGGGTAGAAAAAAACGGTGTATCACAACTTGCGGGGCACTATCTTCGATCCGATCGTGTCAACATTAAAGCATCGCCGACACTGCTTATCAATAATAACCCTTATGAAAAACAGTTGACTCTTGAGAGACTCCTGAAAAACAGGTGTGAAGGTAACGGATCAGAAAAATACTGCGACTCGTTGCCTCAATGTGTTGATAATTCCGATTGCAAGCAAAAAGGTAAACTTGGAAAGTGTACAAATAAGAAGTGTGAATTTGTTGAGGCTGTAAAGTTTTCATTTACGGTTATCGTACCTGATTCATCACGACAAAAACCTGAAGATATGGTGATCGCGACAACCGAAGAACTCTTTGCCGGTGTGACAATTGAGAAGGTGGGAATGAGTACTCAAAAAGGGAAAGATATAATCAGGCAGTATCAGGTTGATGTTCTTCCTTTTTATCTTTTCAGCAGGGATGTAAAACAGGCATATAATTTTGAACAGGTAGAAAAGGGACTGGTTGATAAAAATGGAGGATTGTTTTTTAAGAAAGGGATTGTACGAAGCAATTACTTTCTAAAGCGCCCCATGGAGAAGGGTACAATTGTACTGTTTGTAGATCCGTTTTTTAAAGATATTTCAGGGATTCTTAATAGCTTACAAAAAGACTCAGTCTTGTATAATAAAATTACCATTATGCCAATGTTTTATGATGATCCTCAGAAAGATCTGTGGGGTACCGAAGAAGGATTTCGTCATGAGGAAGCACTCCGATGGCTGACAATGGAAAAGTTTTTTAGCAGTAAAGCAAAATCCTATCTTACAGAGTATGCTAAGTCTCCCGGTAATTCGTATTGGTTCAGATCACTTGACGGACTATCAATTCCATCCGATACCTTTGTAACGACGCTTCGGGCAAACTCTGATGCACTTCTGGAGCATTGGAAACTGTTGCTTCAATTGTCAATACGTGAACCGGTTGCAGTGTTGTTTGATAATCGCGAAACCGCAATTGCAGGAAGTAAGAATGAGCTTGAGGCATTGTTAGGGGGCAGGGGGAAGG
>CAYMGX010000001.1:83083-117214 GCA_964390065.1 uncultured Fibrobacter sp.
CGGCCGCCACCCAAACCAGCGCAGTCCAACGGGAGAAGCCGGAAGCAAGCAGCAAGTAGTTCTTCAGATGTGATAATTTTTCGTATAAAAAAAAGGCTCAGAAAACGAGCCTTTTTTTACAGATTACCACATTGAAAAGTATGTATAGTTCTTATGATCCATTGATTTATTTAATGTAAAATTTTACTGTTTTAAGTACTTCTTCATTTTTTGAATTTACTATTGATACACGCCATTCCCCGGTATACACAGATGGAATTGATTTGGCACTGTATGTTCTCCAGCTTGATGAACCAATTTTCAGACTGACAGATGCCTGCAAGTCGTCATTGTAATACCATCGATGCTGTATCTCGCTGACATCTCTTGCTCCTTTAATTGCAGTGAAACAGTACAATCTTTTCACGTTAGGAGGAAATACAGAATCAATAATGTCTGGTTCATTATCCTTAATATCAAGGCATAGTGCAATCCTGTCAACATATGCACCATTTGCGCCGATATTGGATTTGTCGGGTGATACAATTGAAGATGCTGCCGGTTGCTGCTCCTGAGATGAATTTGTTCCTTGTGCAGATGCAGACACAACTGATAGTGTGACAACTGAAAACAGAACTTTAATTAACGCTGAAGGACCCATACAAACTCCTTCTAAAAGTTTGGACAATTGTTTTTAAATTTAAACCATTTTTTAAGCGATTGAATCACTACTATTTTTAGTATATATTTATGGTTTAAAAAATGCATTGTTTTTTTTATTTGTGTAAATGTGTCGTATAATCGTAATTTTGAAAACAGGGGTGAAGTGTTAGTAATAGTAATGCAAACGGCATTTTAAGGAGAACTGTTATGAATATTTTGTTGAACACAGTAGAAATCCGGGTTCTCGGATCTTTAATTGAAAAAGAGATAACTACACCTGAATACTACCCAATGAGTTTGAATGCACTCACCAATGCCTGCAACCAAAAATCAAACAGAGATCCGGTTATGGAACTTTCTGAAAATGAAGTTCATTCGGCAATAGAAACACTTCGGGACAAGCGTCTTGGCTGGCAGTTCTCCAGTGCAGGAGCAAGAGTGCCCAAATATGAGCATAATCTAAGAAGTCTTTTTACACTTTCAAAAGATGAGATCGCTGTATTATGTGTCCTTTTACTGCGCGGACCTCAGACGATTGGAGAGTTACGAACAAGAACTGACCGTATGTGCTCGTTTGCATCACTTGAGGATGTCGATAAAACGGTAAAAAGTTTAATTTCCAGGGAGGATGGTCCATTTGTCGTTGAACTGCCTCGTCAACCGGGAAGAAAAGAAAGCCGATATATGCATCTTTTTGGCGGAGAGGTAGAGATCGATCAAAATAGTTCTGTTGAGAATCAGGTTACAGAGCATCCTAAAATATCGATTAGTTCGACATCTGATCGCATTTCAGCACTGGAAAATGAGATCACATCGTTGAAAACTGAACTAAACGATTTAAAAATGCAATTCCTTGATTTCAGAAAACAGCTTGAATAAGTATTTGTGCATAGCAACATAACTAATGCAACGTGTGTGAAATAGTATTTTCACACACCCATACTTTTTAAAGAAAAGTCTCTGCTTACCTGAATCGGTTTCTGAGTAGTTCCTCCATCGCTTCTTCATCAAGTATAATGGAACCTGCAACATGCCCACTGTTTTTAAGACCTTTTGGAGGGGCAGAGTGATCCAGTTCACCATCAACAAGAATAATTATTTCTGCTTCTCTGCCTATCATTCTGGAAATCTCAGGTGCAGAGAGAATAATTTTGTCTGATGTAATTTTATGTTTCAGTCGAATTGCGGTTTGCATTGTATTTACTCCTTCTGAAAAAGCATATGTCGAAAACATCTTCTTAATCTGATTTAGTATTGTGAAACCTGTTTTTACATAAAAAAGAAAACAGTGCAGTTGTTTCTGAAAGATATCAGGAGCAGCTTAATTGGTATTCACATTCATAATCTATTGTTAAAATACTATAATTGCTTTGAAAAAAAAATATGCGGGAAGAAAATATTGATCAGGAATCATTTAGAATTTTTTTACTCATTACAACATTTTCATAACTTCTGTTCAAACAACACTTTTGTCAAATAAATACGGTATATGTGTCAAATGATATATTTGTAGTAAAGTGCTACGGATGACGTGTAAAAGCTGAGTGGTTTAGTCAATATATGCATAAATAAATAAAGAATACTATTTTGATGTTATTTATGTATCAATATATCGTCAAAATATCATCAAAAAAGCAGCATTATTTAAAGGGAGAAAGAATGAATGTACCAGAAAATAAAGATGCACCCGTTAAATCACAATCTGAAATTATAGTTGAAGCACCATATAATCAAATGGAATATAAAAAAGTGTTCTGCAAAATAGCGCGTTATTAATTATCTTTTAGAGGAAGCATTTCGTTGAACATTAACCTCTGGAATCATATAATGAATTTTAAAATTATAACAATTGTATCTGTAACCGTTATGGTTATTGGTTGTACCCCGTATGTTGGGAAAAAAAGTGACCAAACTGCACCACAACCTGAGAAAATAACGGAGAATGCAACATCGTTAACTCCGGCACCTGCGGTTAGTCCAGAAAAACAAACGCTTACACTTATTGATACTCTGAATAAAGGGAATGAGTATGCACTCACTGAGAGTGATTTCATTTTACAATCAACAAAAACTGGAAAAAGTACGACCCCGGCAGTACAATCAGAGACAGTAACGAAGTATCGGGTGCAGATAATGGCTGCAAGCAATCCTGAGAGATTAAAAGAGGATAAAAAGAAACTTGAAAAACAACTTTCTGCTGTTCTTACCATTGTTCAGGATGCTGCCTATTATAAATTGTATGCAGGTGAATTTAATCAGAAGAGTGATGCTGACGCGTTACTGCAAAAAATAAAGAAGCTTGGTTATACTGATGCCTGGATTGCAACGATTAAAGGCGGTGCACCGGCAAAACGTTGAGGATATACTTTAAGATTATGAAATGTGATTCTCCAGAGAATGAATGTTTTATTAAAAAGGGAGAGTACCTTTTTCATCAGGGTGATCTGACAAGGATACCTTTTATTATCAGGGCCGGTAAGATCCCTCTTTTCAATAACGAAACTATTATTGAATTTGATCTCGAACCAACAGAGACGATTGTGATGTTTTATTCGCTTGCCTGTAAGAATTTTATTAAACAGAAATACTTAAAAATCACGGTTCTTCAACATTACACCATAGAAGAAAAAGCACGAAAAATTTAGCGTGTGTAAAAAAATGACATTTTTGTGGTCATTAAAACGTATTCAAAGTTGGCAGGTTTTCGGATCCGAAATTTTGATATATAACTGAGGGGCCTCTGGTATGTTCAGATTACAATGTATATCAGTGATGTTGGTGATTCTGTCTCCATTTACGGCTTTTTTGACATTTTCTGAAAAAAATATTACTGATTCTCCCGACGCTTTATTGCTTCAGGCACTTGTGTCATGCGACAGTAGCGGTGTTAAAAACGCACTTGACGATGGGGCAGATCCGGAAGTCCTTGACGCTAAAGGCAGAACTCCGGTTATTACTGCATCAGCGGCCGGTTGTCACTCGATAATCAGGATGCTTATTGATGCTGATGCACATGTGAATGTAGCTGACAGTTCCGGGAAAAGCCCGCTTCTTTACACCGTTATCAACAATATGTCATCAGCTACTGAAGAT
This sequence comes from uncultured Fibrobacter sp., assembly GCA_964390065.1. GTDB lineage: Bacteria > Fibrobacterota > Chitinivibrionia > Chitinivibrionales > Chitinispirillaceae > JAAZBG01. The sequence goes on from CAYMGX010000001.1 coordinate 86,819, forward strand.
CTGCTTAATGAAGGTGCTGATGTAAATCAGGGAGATACAGCAGGAGTACCCCCGCTCATGCATGCTGTGATGCGTAGTGATTCTGTTATGGTTGCATTACTGTTACGGTATGGAGCCAACACATTTATTTCTGATGCAAAAGGAATGACACCATTACTCTATGCGCTTGAAAGACGATCTGTAGTTGTATCAGAAATGCTGCTTCAGGCGGGTTCTGATGTCTCTGCACGCGACAGGAGAATGCGTACTCCAATTATTGCTGCTGCAGATGTATCAAATGTACGGCTTGTTCAGTTGCTTGTAACCTATGGTGCTGATGTTAATGCACGGGATGCGCACGGACGCACAGCGCTTTTTGCTGCGGTAGTTGTTAACAATAGTGATATTGTAAAGATACTGCTTGATGCTGGTGCGGATGTCAATATGAAAGATAAAGATAACCGCACACCACTTATGATGGCCATGAGGTACGGATATAACAAGGTGGAAAAAGTACTGCTCGAAAAAAGCCCGGATGGATATTCGCCACTGCTAACCGCCGCGCGCAATAACGATGTCGAGAAAGTTCGTGATTTACTGATGTTTAAGCCGGGGTTAGTTGACAAAAAGAATGATTACGGAAGTACTGCGCTGATAGTAGCATCTTCGCAGGGTAATCTGGCAATTGTTGATGAACTGATCATGTATGGAGCTAATGTTAATATCAGGAATGATATTTTCGGCACGGCACTCATGTATGCGGTTGTCAATGGTAAAGTAGGTGTGGTAAGAAGACTGATTGATGCTGGTGCGGATGTAAACATGGAAAATAAATACAAACGTAATGCGATGGATTATGCATATGCTCGGAAAGATCAGAGAATTATCGAGATTCTCAAAGAATCCGGGGCACAGCCGACTATGTCGATTTTCAAGTAACGCAACAATGCTGGTATGCATGTCTTCTTGTTACAATTAATAATGGATTAATCACTTTGCGTCATAGCGATTTTGTAACCATTCATACAGATCTCACAAATGCGAATGGATTACCGGTTAAACTGCAGTACCAGATAGTATCAACTCCATTTGGACTAATGATTATCGGCGGTGATGCGGATGGTTTAAGACTGTGTGATTTTGTCAATGATCCGGCAGAGTATACGACACAGTACAAAGGGCTTTATCCTGAAGTAATATTGTGTCAATGCGAATCCAGTCTTCTTCTGTTAGTACAATCTTTTCTGCTTGACCCATTGGTATTTCATGATCACATTCCAATAATTGTCAGTGCAACACAATTTCAGGTGGCAATGTGGAATTCGGTTCTTGATATTCCATGGGGAGATACATCGACATACACAGCAATTGCTGCTGATGCAGGGTATACAGGTGCAGTCCGTGCTGCCGGTACTGCAATTGGAAAAAATCCGGTTTTATTTGTAATACCATGCCATCGTGTTGTTTTGTCAAATGGCAAACCCGGTAATTACCTGCGGGGTACAGAAAAAAAGAAAACACTTCTCGATTATGAATTTACACATAAAGAATAGTATGGAACAATGCAAAAAGTACTTCTTATCCGACATAGTATGCCCACTGCTCATAACGATTACGGGCTTTTAAAGTTGATAAACGGACAGGGTATTGTACGGTTTATACACGACTGGAATGCAAGTGGCATTGTTTCATCATATCCTGTTTCTCAACAGTTGTCTGATGAAATCGGAAGTGCTGATTATTTTATATGCAGTAACCTGAAAAGGACAATTGATTCATTCTCGCATATTGGTGTGAATAATCCGGATATATCAGATGTATTCAATGAAGCAGACCTGCCGGTAGCTGCTCATAGCAGGATATGGTTACCCTTTATTGTATGGGGATCATTGTTACGGATCCTATGGATATCAGGCTATTCAGCTTCATCAGCAGCATCTGAATCATATAGAGAGTTTAAAAATAGAATGATACGTGCCTGCGATTACATGAATCATAAGCAAAAGAATCATAAATGTATTGCGGTGATGGGACATGGTCTGGTCAATAGAGAGTTACGTAAGCTATTTACAAAGAAAGGCTTTGTATGTGTAAGAAAATTCAGGGAAAACAGTTATTATGGATTTACAGTCCTCGAAAAAAGGTGATGCAGCATTCAACGGTATAATTTCCAGAGAATTGTACCTGCTTTTACTGCAAAATGATTTGTTGCAGAATTAATTACACATATTGACGTTATGATAATGGGCGAGCAGTGCAGCATTCCGCACTCTTCACTTTTTAACCAGCCAGCATTGATCTGATACATTAAATAGATAGACATCCACCAGTGGTATTTCAAGGTGATATTGTACCAGATGGATCAATTTTGTAATAATGTATTATATGGTACATTCACAATATACTGTATTGAAAACCTCTTTTGGCAAAACCGTCACCAATGTGTTATATTAGGTTATAAATCTTTCCAGAAACTTTAGCGGTATAAAGGAATCGATACACAATAGATATGTATAAAAAGCAATATTATATTAAGGTATCAATATGTAAACTAGACTGCTTCAATATCGCAATTGTATGCGATAAGAATGAGAGAGAAAATAACAGTAGATGTTTAAATAAAATAAAAATGGAGGTAGTATGAACAAGTTTCTGGTTTCGGTTTTAATTACTTGTATGAGTTCGGTTTTTATCGCATATGCTGATAACCCTATTATATCTCAAAAGTACACCGCAGACCCTAATGCAATTGTCTATAATGACAGGGTTTATGTGTTTTGCTCGAATGATGATAATAATCCCAGTGATGGTTTTAATATTATTAACTATACACTTGTTTCGTCAGATGACATGGCAAACTGGACAGATCATGGTGAAGTATTTGAAGTCCCCCGTGATGCAAGCTGGTGCAGACAGGCTTATGCACCGGGTGCTGTTGTAAAAAACAATAAGGTATACCTCTATTTTCCAGATGGCGGTTCTCAAATCGGTGTTGCTGTTGCAGACAGACCGGAAGGACCATTTAAAGATCCTATCGGAAAGGCATTGATAAACAAAAGTATGCCTAATTGTAATGTAGAATGGTTATTTGATCCAGCCGCATACGTTGATACGGATGGTAAGGCATATCTTTATTTTGGCGGTGGTGGTTCGACTCCGGGAGCTAATTTACGCGTTATCAGGCTCAATGATGACATGATTTCTGTTAATGGTACTGCAGTAACAATCGAAGCACCCCGGTCATTTGAAGCAGCATTTATGCATAAATACAAGAACACCTATTTTTTCAGCTATTCAAATGATTTCAAGGGCCCGCCTAATGCACAGATAGCCTACATGACAGGCAACAGTCCGATGCCCCCCTATACTTTTAAGGGGTCTGTTCTTGATAATCCGGCGCTGAATGGACGGGATATCAATAAGGGTAACAACAACCATGCATCAATTGTTGAGTACAAGGATAAGTGGTACATTTTCTACCATGACAGAAGATTATCCGACCAGGTATACAAAAGAAATGTCAGTGTTGACCTGGTTACCTACAGCAGCGATGGCTCTCAGTTGAACAAAACAACGGTAACGACCGGTGTATCACAGATAAAAAATCTCAATCCCTATGATACAATCCAGGCAGAAACAATCAATTTTCAGTCCGGAATCAAGACTGCTGTCTGCAGTGAGGGTGGCATGATGGTAACCCAGATCACTGAGAATGACTATATTCGTATAAAAGGAGTTGATTTTGGTAGTAATGGTGCTGTTAAATTTGAAGCCAGAGCTGCCTGCGGGTCATCCGGAGGTTCTATCGAGTTGCGATTAGGGAAAAAAGATGGCACACTTGTAGGCACCTGTGATATAGGCAGTACTGGAGGATGGACAACATGGAAAACATTCAGCTCTAAAGTAGAAAATTGTAAAGGGGTCAATGATCTGTATCTTGTTTTCAAAGGTTCCGGTGAACCCTATAGACTCAACTGGTACAGATTTACCAATGAACCAGAAAGTAACGTATCTGAAGTTGAAAAAACAAATCAATTAAGAAATGTAACTGTTAACAGCAGTAATTCAATTATTAATACAGAATTTCAGTCACAGAATGATGGAACTGTTTCTCTGGGTGTCTATAATTTGAATGGTGCATCCATTGCGACAACTTCATTTGTTGCGAAGACTGGTGAGTTTTATTCAAAAAGCTTTGATCTTTCAACAATTCCAACCGGGTATTATATCGTTAAAATCATGAACAATAATACTACGAAACATGTTTCAAAAGTTCTTCTGACAAAGTAAATCTTTGCACTTTAGCGTCTTTGCCGGGGGAAGATCCCCCGGCAAAGACGCTGGTTCAATTTTTAATAGCATGCTTTACCTTTTTTTAAAATGTAATAAACATCATACTTACAAATTGTTTTGTAAGCTGCTCCCAAAGATCTCAATTCTCAGCTTGACCAGATGATGAATGATTGGTATTTTTACGAAATGATGGTTCAGCTATCTGAGATGATTCATAGTGCAACGTGATGTTATTATAATGCTTTATATTCCATTTTACAGCCTACCCCTATAAGTTTTAATGTCAATTAGGTTAAAACCCAATTTCCAGCAATTTCTTTCTATTTTCGGAAACACTAAATAAAACATTTCGGTAAAAAATATCGGAAATTTATAACTATACCGGTAAACATAACTTTTTCAAATCACTAACTGAAAGGAAAAAAATACACGTTAAATCAACCAATGTGTTTTACTTAGTCCGTAAGTTTACAAACTTAGAACCGTCTGAAAGTAAAAAAACAGGTTCATATCTATTTGACTAAATGAACAATGTATGCCTATCCGGTGTTGTTGTAGTAACAATTTATCATTCTCAAGTCTCAGGGGGTAAATAATGAAGTCTGTTTCTGTTTCAAGAGTGTGCGTTATAGTTGGCAGTCTGACCGTTTTTGCTCTTTCGCCTTTGGCTCAACAAGCCAAAATCAAGACCATTACAGAATGGGATCTGCAAACCACTAAAGGTGCTGTACAGATTCTTAATGACGGTGCTGCCAGGTTCGAAAAAGCCAATCCTGGCTACAAAGTCGAGCAATCCCATATTCAGAATGATGCATATAAAACCAAACTGAAGATTGCGTTTGGTGCGAATCAACCGCCTAACGTGTTCAGTAGTTGGGGGGGGGGGCCGTTGAAAGAGTATGTCAAGGCAGGTCAGGTTGTCGATTTGACCAGCTATCTGGCCAAAGATCCCGCCTATCGTGACCGTTTTGCGTCGGCTGGTTTTAGTTCGGTCACGTTTGATGGCAAGATCTATGGTATTCCTGCTGAAAATACCGCCATGGCTGTCATTTTCTATAATAAGGAGATGTTTGCCCAAAATAACCTCACACCACCAAAAACCTGGGATGAGCTAATGAACGTGGTGAAAGTACTAAAGGCGAAGAATATTGCGCCGTTTGCGCTGGCCAACAAAAATAAGTGGACTGGTTCAATGTACTTTGTCTATCTTGCCGACCGTATTGGTGGCTCGCAGGTTTTCCAAAACGCTGCCTCGCGTTCGCCTGGTGGCAGCTTTGCTGATCCAGCGTTCATTGAAGCTGGCAAACGCATTCAGGAACTCGTGAAGGCCGGTGCTTTTGCAGATGGTTACAACGGTCTTGACTATGACGTAGGTGCATCGCGTCGACTGCTCTATTCCGGTAAAGCCGCGATGGAATTGATGGGCACATGGGAGGCCGCTACAATTCGCAATGAAAATCCAGGTTTCTATGAGAAACTGGACTTCTTTCCGTTCCCGACAGTCCCGAATGGTAAAGGCGATCCGAATGCCGTGATCGGAACAGTTGGCGACAACTTTTTCAGTATTTCCTCATCCTGCACTGAGCCGGAAGCTGCGTTCAAGCTGATTCAATCACTTACCGATGATATATCCGCACAAGCTCGTCTCGATGACAAACGCATCATTCCGGTTAAGGGACTCAAAACAACTGATCCATTCCTGAATCGCGTAATGAAACTGGTATCAGAAGCGTCGAATGTGCAGCTCTGGTACGATCAGGAGCTTTCGCCGAGCCTTGCACAAACTCACTTGAGCACGACACAGGCGTTGTTCGGTCTTTCGATTACTCCGGAAGCTGCCGCAGAGCAGATGGAAACTGCTGCAAAGGCGGAAACTAAATAAGTTTTTTCAGTGGTAAGACTATCGCCCCAAAGAGACGGTAGTCTTCAGAATCTTGTTTAGAAACTGGTATTCGAAATGTTGGTGTGGCTTATGACCGCCTGGCGACATACAACCGCATCAATGCGATTTACCGAACCATTAACCGCAAAAGTGGAAGTCAAAAGATGAGCTGTTTGCTTGAAACACCAGACAAACCTGTTGCTATTCCAGAGGGTAGTTCTCAGAAAGAACTTACATCGGTGCATCACAATTCACAAGTGATGACCGTACCTGTATACGACAGGTTTAAATCATTAAAGGCAACAATACCCATTGTTGTATTCCTTTTGCCGGCTGTTTTGTTCCTTGTTGTCTTTCTTCTTTATCCGCTGCTTAGCAGCTTTCAACTTTCATTACTGGACTGGAATGGCCTTGGAACCGGGGAACGCTTTGTCGGGATCGCTAACTGGCTACGCCTTGCTCAGGATCAGATGTTCTGGAAAGCTCTGGGCAACAATTTAATGCTCGCTTTTTTTTCTGTGTTAATCCAGATGCCTGTTGCTTTAATCCTGGCTGTTGTTTTGGATCAGGCCAGCAAGAGTTCACGTGTATTGAAGATCCTTTACTTTCTGCCTCTGTTAATGTCGAGCGTGGCGCTTGGAGTGCTTTTTAAAAATATCTATGATCCTAATTTTGGGCCGATCAATGGATTTCTCAGTGCGATTCATCTTGACGGATGGACTCGTGACTGGCTCGGTGACCCACGTTTGGCTTTAGGTTCGGTTATCGCAGTTGTCTGCTGGCAAAACATCCCGTTTTATATGATACTTTTTCTTGCCGGCCTGGCTTCATTCCCAAAAGAATTAAGTGAGGCTGCCCGCCTTGATGGTGCGAGCGATTCAACGATCTTTTGGCAGATAAAGCTTCGACACCTGCAGGGAACGATCAGAACCGCTATCATGCTTGCGGTAATCGGATCGCTGCGTTATTTTGACCTGATTTTTATCATGACAGATGGGGGCCCCGAAGGCGCATCCGAGTTGATGGCAACCTATATGTTCCGCACCGTATTCAGCTCATTTCAGCTTGGTTATGGAAGTACCATTGCCTCGGCAATGTTCATGATTGTCACTCTTGTGGCGGCAGCTACCATGTGGCTTACCCGTCGATACGAAACGGAGGTAAAATGAGTTCACCGATTACACCTGCGTCCGGTATAACGACTCGTGGCAGTTTGTTTACACGAATTTCAGTTCCAGTTCTCGGTTTGTGCTGGTTGGCTGTGACAACACTGCCGTTCATCTTTGTACTGATGACCAGCCTGAAGACCCAGATGGAAACCTTTTCCGGTTCAGTCTGGGCTCTTCCGGAGAAACTGAATCTTGTAAACTACATCACTGTGTTGCAGGGTGGTTTCTGGGTATATTTACGCAATAGTGTATTTGTACTTGTACTCTCTATAGTGTTGATTCTTGTTATCAGTTCGATGGCAGCGTACGCATTTGCGCGTTTGCGTTTCAGGTTGAACAAGCCGATATTCGCACTCATCGTAGCCGGGATGATTGTTCCTATCCATATCACCCTGATTCCTATTTACCTATTGACGCGTAATATCGGTTTGTACGATACGCCATTTGCGCTGATCGGACCGTATGTTGCAACGGCACTGCCGGTGTCAATCTTTATTCTAACCGAATTTATGCGCCAGATACCAAAAGAGCTTGAAGAAGCTGCGAAACTTGATGGGTGTCGTACTTTTGGGGTCTTCTGGAAAGTATTTCTCCCGCTTTCCGGTCCTGGATTGTCCACAGTTGCGATCTACAACGCTATAGGTTTGTGGAACGAATTCATTTTTGCCTATGTGCTGACCTCATCATCCGCCAATCGGACCTTGCCTCTGGCAGTTTGGGATTTTCAAGGCCAGTATGCTGCCGATATTCCGGCGATTTTGACCGTTGTAACATTGACGTCACTACCGCTGATTGTGGCTTATGCATTTGGCCAGGAACGTATCGTTAAAGGGATGATGGCCGGCGCACTCAAAGGTTAAAGAGAATAACGTGATTTTGTATTATCAACCCTGGAGGTATCCGGGGATGCACAAATTAACCAGGAAAACTTATGACCAGTATTACTCTTCGCAATATTCAAAAGACTTTTGGTAAAGACACACAAGTTATCAAGGATGTCAATCTCGATATCGCCAGCGGCGAGTTTTGTGTCATCCTGGGGCCCTCTGGATGTGGAAAATCCACTCTTTTACGCATGGTTGCCGGGATTGAAGACATAACCGCCGGTGAACTCAGGATTGGCAGTATCCGGATGAACGAAGTGCCGGCTGCGAGGCGGCAGGTTGCCATGGTGTTCCAGAATTATGCATTATATCCGCACATGAGTGTCTACGAAAACATGTCGTTCGGGCTACGTCAGGCCAAAGTAGACAAAAGCGAAATTGACAAGCGTGTCAGAGAAGCCGCGCAGATTCTCCAGATGGAATCCTTGTTGGAGCGCATGCCGCGTGCACTTTCCGGCGGGCAGCGTCAACGGGTGGCGATCGGGCGAGCAATCGTACGCTCTCCGAATGTATTTCTGTTCGATGAACCATTGTCCAATCTGGATGCTGCCCTGCGTGTCCATATGCGTTCTGAAATTTCACGGCTCCACAGAAAATTCAACCACTCCAGCGCTGTTTACGTTACACATGACCAGACTGAAGCCATGGCAATGGCCGACAAAATAGTTCTGTTGCGAGCGGGAGCCGATATGAGAAAATACGGAAGCGTTGCGCAAGTTGGAACACCGATGGATTTATACCATCGACCCGGCAACCGTTTTGTCGCCGGATTCCTTGGTAGCCCGCGAATGAATTTTCTGTCTGCAAGCGTGGAGGAATGCAGCGGGAGGGGCTTGAAATTGCGCCTTTCAAGTGGAGTATTACTGAAATTGCCATTCGTTGATCAAAACCTCAATTTCGGAGCAAATCTAACACTTGGCATTCGTCCTGAACACCTTTACCCCCTTTCTGCAGATGACCCGGCCTGTCGGATTTCGCGTCCGGTCAGGCAGGTTGAGCGCTTTGGTGAATACAGCTACGTTTACATGAACCTCGAGAATTCAGAAACATTGATTGCGAAAATTCCCGGTGATTGTTATTTCAAGATAGCCGAAGTCATGAGTTTGGGTTTTCATCCGGAAAATTGCCACCTGTTCGACGAAGATGGCATCGCGTTGTCCTATAGGGGGAGGTTTCAGGAAACGGGAATACATCAGAATAATTGACGAAATAAAAAACATACGCTGGGAATTGTTAGTGGGTTAATTTGTTTAGAAACATTTGTTCGATGGAATCATCGCAGAAAACAGAAGTGATGCGACAGAATGATCAAAGTGCCTCTACTTCTGGTGCAGAGTGAATGAAATAAAAACGGATAAATGTAATAGCAGACGAAAAAAAGCTGGTGCACGAATCGTGCACCAGCTTTTTTTATAAAAAATATTACTATCAAATGTTAACAAAATAATAATAACTTCATTTTGTCAAATACTCATCAATCTGCTTTGCAGCTTCTCTTCCGTGGAATATTGCACGAACGACCAGTGATGCTCCGGTACCGGCATCTCCTGCTGTAAAAACACCATTTGCTGATGTTGCGTAGCCGCCGCTTGATTTTATGTTGCCACGATTATCAAATTCAATAGCAAGATCCTCAAGCAGCTTGCTGTGCTGAACATGAACAAAACCCATAGCAAGAAGAACAAGATCAACCTTAAGTGAGAATTCACTCCCGGGAATCTCTACCATTTTCATCTGACCGTTTGCATCTTTCTTCCATTCAACCCGGGCGAAATGACCCTCCTGTATCTGCGTTGTCGTACTTGAAAAATTACGTGTTGTAATTGACCAGTCCCGTTCACAACCTTCATCATGTGATGATGATGTGCGAAGAATATTAGGCCAATAGGGCCAGTTTGGATTGGTTGATTCAGTCCAGACCTGTGGTTTAGGCATGATCTCGTACTGGTACACCTTTTTTGCGCCTTGACGATTTGCAGTACCGACACAGTCAGATCCTGTATCACCACCGCCAATAACCAGAACGGTCTTGTTTTTCGCATTGATTGTCTGCTGATCCTTTGACAATTCGCCACTCACAAGCCTGTTTGACTGAGTGAGATAGTCCATTGCAAAATGAATCCCGTCAAGACCACGTCCGGGAACGTTAAGATCTCTCGGCTCGCCGGCACCCATTGTTAAAAGGATAACATCGAAGGTGCGTTTCAGATACCGTGCACTGATATCTTCACCGATGATAACATTGGTCGCAAATTGTACTCCTTCGGCCTGCATCTGCTCAACGCGTCTGTCAATTACCCACTTTTCAAGTTTAAAATCAGGAATACCATAGCGGAGAATACCACCGATTTTCTGTGCTTTTTCAAACAATGTTACTGAATGACCCATGCGTCTGAGCTGCTGAGCTGCAGCAAGACCCGCAGGTCCGCTACCGATAATTGCAACTTTCTTTCCGGTTTCACGCATTGGAGGACGTGGGACAATGTATCCCTCTTTCCAGGCTTTTTCAATAATGGAAAGTTCAATCTGTTTGATTGTTACCGGTGCACTGTTATATGATAGTGTACAGGCTGTTTCACATGGCGCAGGACAAATCCGGCCAGTTATTTCAGGAAGATTGTTGGTCAATTCAAGACGAAGCATTGCTTCACGCCAGTCACCTTTGTAGACAGCATCATTCCATTCAGGAATAAGGTTGTACACGGGGCAACCCATTGCATGACAATAGGGAATACCGCAATCCATGCAGCGTGCACCCTGAGTCTTCAGTTCTTCCTCTGGTAACGGTATAGTGAACTCATTGTAGTTCTTCAGCCGTTCCTCAACAGGCAGATACTTGCCCGTAACACGATTGTAATCAAGAAAACCGCTCGCCTTACCCATTATCTGTAAACCTCCTCAGTAATTGACACAACTTCAGTTTCTTTTGCTTCTGCCTTTTTAAGGCGTTCAAGTGCCTTGCGGTAATCGATCGGCATTACCTTAACAAATTGGGGGAGCATCTCTGTCCAGTCACGGAGAATTCGTGTTGCATGTTCACTGTTGGTGTACTTGACATGATTCTCAATTTGCCTCTTGAGAAGTGCGCGATCATTTTCATTTAGTACAGGCTCGACATCAACCATTTCCAGGTTGCACTTTGTATCAAACAGCTGATCTTCATCAAGTACAAATGCTATTCCACCACTCATGCCTGCTGCAAAATTTATACCAGTGCGTCCGAGTACAACCACAACGCCACCGGTCATATATTCACAACCATGATCCCCGACACCCTCAACAACAGCTGTCGCGCCGCTGTTACGTACGGCGAAACGTTCACCGGCCATTCCGTTGATGTAAATCTCACCGCTTGTGGCACCGAATAAGTTTACATTACCGGTAATAATATTGTTATGAGGCCGGAATGTAGACTTGTGATGCGGATAGACGATCATCCTGCCACCCGACAATCCTTTGCCGAAATAGTCATTTGCATCACCTTCAAGTTCGAAAGTAATACCCGGAGCAAGGAATGCACCAAAACTCTGGCCTGCTGATCCTGTGAATTTACATTTAATAGTATCTGCCGGAAGACCTTTACCACCATATTTCTTTGATACCTCTGATGACAGTGTCGATCCTACTGTACGATTACAGTTTTTAATCGGCATTTCAATCTGAACAGGTACCTTATTGTCAATAGCATTTTTTGCTTTTTCAACAAGCTTGTCATCGATAGATAATGAGAAATCATGTTCCTGCTTTGATGTACAGCGCAGGGAACCGCCTTCCGGCACAACCGGTGCTGCAAGAACTTTTGAAAAGTCAAGTCCGTTTGCCTTCCAGTGATCGATTACGTCGTTGACATTCAGAACGTCAACACGTCCAACCATTTCATCGATGGTACGGAAACCAAGGTTAGCCATAATCTCCCGTGTATCCTGAGCAACAAATTTCATAAAATTCATAAGATGTTCAGGTTTGCCGTCGAATTTGGCTCTGAGTTTCGGATCCTGTGTCGCAACACCGACAGGGCATGTGTTCACATGACACTTGCGCATCATAAGGCATCCGAGCGATACCAGTGATGCTGTTCCGAAGCCGTATTCTTCAGCACCAAGCAGCGCTGCGATAACAATGTCGCGTCCGGTTCTCATCTGTCCATCAACCTGAACCCTGATTCTGTCACGAAGTCTGTTCATGACCAGTGTCTGCTGTGTTTCTGCAAGACCGATTTCCCATGGAATACCGGCATGCTTGATTGATGAAATCGGAGAGTTTCCGGTACCACCATCATGACCGCTGATAAGTACCATATCGGCTTTACCTTTTGCGACACCGGCAGCAACTGTTCCAACACCGACTTCTGCAACCAGCTTGACAGAAATACGTGCCTGAGGATTTGCATTTTTCAGATCGAAAATAAGCTGCGCAAGGTCTTCAATAGAATAGATATCATGATGCGGGGGAGGGGAGATAAGCGTTACACCAGGTGTCGAATGACGCACCTTTGCAATAACGTCATCAACCTTGAGCCCGGCAAGCTGTCCGCCTTCACCGGGCTTTGCACCCTGTGCCATTTTAATCTGAAGTTCACGTGAATTTACAAGATAGTTACTGGTAACACCGAAACGTCCGGATGCAACCTGCTTGATCATACTCTTTCTTGAATCGCCATTTGGCAGCAGATTATAACGCTCTTCATCCTCGCCGCCTTCACCACTGTTGCTTGCTGCACCAAGGCGGTTCATGGCAATCGCAATACTCTCGTGTGCTTCTTTACTGATAGAACCGAATGACATAGCAGAGCTTACAAAACGTTTTACAATTGATTCTACCGGTTCGACTTCATCAAGCGGTATTGCATCACGTTTCCTGAAAGAGAAAAGCCCGCGAAGCGTACAGAGGTTTTTACTTGTATCATTAATATGATTTGCATACAATTTGTAAGCATCATAATTGGTTTCACGAACAGCCTTATGGATATTGGTAATTGCTTCTGCGCTGTAAAGGTGTTTTTCAGAAAATTTTCTGAGATGCACATTACCGCCGGAATCAAGCGATTCAAGGCCGATGTCGTCTTTTGAAAAGGCTGCCTTGTGACGCATAAGTGTCTCTTTTGCTACAATATCAATTCCGATACCGCCAATACGGGATGATGTTCCCGGGAAATACTTATCAACAAACGTTTCGTTAAGTCCGACAGCTTCGAAAATCTGCGCACCACGATAACTGCGTATTGTCGAAATACCCATCTTGGACATTACCTTGAGAAGACCTTTCTTAATTGCTGTAATGTACTGTTCAAACAGTGTTTCAAGTCTTCCGGTAAGTCTTCCAAGTTTTTTCTGCTCAGCAATAATTTCAAATGCAAGATATGGGTTAATAGCGCTTGCACCAAATCCGATAAGTGTTGCAAAATGCATAACATCACGTGCTTCACCGGTTTCGATAATAAGTCCGGTCATTTGACGTTTCTGCGTTTTAATAAGGTGGTGATGCACTGCTGCAGTTGCAAGAAGTGCCGGAATGGGTGCATTTGATTCATCAACACCACGGTCGGAGAGAATGATGAGCGTATGGCCTTCATCAACCTTTGTTTCTGCAAGTTTACAAAGAGAATCAATCGCCTTCTCAAGCCCGCTTTCACCTTCTGATACATTAAAGAGCATTGGAAGTACACATGAACGGTATCCTTCAATGTCAACGTTGTGCAGTTTCGCCATATCATCATTTGACAAAACAGGATGAGGCAGTTTCAGCTGATGGCAATGAAGAGGCGTTTCGTCAAGCAAGTTACCTTCGCGCCCGATGAAACTCATAAGCGACATAACGAGGTTTTCACGATATGGGTCGATCGGCGGGTTGGTTACCTGTGCAAAGAGCTGCTTGAAATAGTTATAGAGCAATTGGGAACGATCGGAAAGTGCAGCAAGTGCTGCATCATTTCCCATTGAGTTAACCGCTTCCTGGCCGGATTCTGCCATGCCGAGAAGTTGAATTTTGATATCCTCAAGAGTATATCCGAAAATCCACTCACGATGATGAAGTGTATCGCGGTCAAACTCAACCGGACCAGGTACCTCGAAAAGGCCCTTAAGTTCAATCTTGTTCTGTTCAAGCCATCTACGGTATGGTTTACGGCGTGATATATTTGATTTAATTTCGTTGTCGTAAACAATCCTGTTTTTTGATGTGTCAACGAGGAACATTTTTCCCGGGGCAAGACGGCCTTTTTGAAGCACATCTTCAGGTGCAATGTCAAGAACACCAACTTCACTGGCAACAACGACTTTACCGCTTTTGGTAATAACATAGCGGCCTGGACGTAGTCCGTTTCTGTCAAGTGTGGCGCCAATCCTGATACCATCGGTGAATCCGATCGCCGCAGGTCCATCCCATGGTTCCATAATTGATGCATGGTATTCATAGAATGCACGCTTATCTTCAGAGATATGGTATTTAGCACCGAAAGCTTCCGGTACCATCATCATCATGGCATGTTCAATAGAACGACCGGTACGTGCGAGAAGTTCAAATGCATTATCGAAAATTCCGGAGTCACTCATATTCAGTTCAACTACAGGCAGAAGCTTCCTGATATCGTCACCGTACAGTGGTGAACTCAATGCACGTTCACGGGCGATCATCTTGTTAATATTGCCACGAAGCGTATTGATCTCACCATTATGTGCTATGCAGCGGAATGGATGTGCAAGCGGCCATGATGGAAACGTGTTGGTAGAGTAGCGTTGATGAACAAGAGAGAGAGCACTTTTAAAGTCCGGATCGCTTAGGTCCGGATAAAAATATTCAAACTGAGGCGCCACGAACATACCTTTATAGGTAATGGTTCTGCATGAAAATGATGGAATATAGAAATCATCAATAGTGAATCCCTGATTTTTTGCCTCATTTTCAATGACTTTTCTTGTAATATAGAGCTTCCGCTCGAGAACTTCACCTTCTAACGTATCAAAAGAAACAAAAACCTGTCCCATATATGGCATAATATTACGAGCCATATCGCCAAGACAATCGGGTCTCGCAGGAACATCACGCCAGCCGATAATTATTCCACCCTCAGCTTTTACTGACGTTTCAATGATTTTATGGATTATTTCTCTTTTCGCAGGATCCATTGGAAGAAACAGTTTGGCAACGCCATAGGTATCTTCCTGCGGAAGATTGAAACCAAGTTTTTTACTCTCTTTTACGAAAAAATCGTGTGGAATCTGTAACAGCATCCCGGCTCCATCACCGGTTTTGGAATCGCCGCCAACAGCACCTCTATGTGCAAGATTTTTAAGAATCGTAATACCATCAATGACGATCTGATGAGATCGTTCTCCATTGACATTGACTACAAAGCCGACACCACAGCTGTCGTGCTCATAAAATGGATCGTACAGGCCCTGCTTTTTCATTCTCGTTAGTACCTCGGTCTCATTTTCTGGTTAATTGTATTGAGTAACATTTGTTTATTCTTTTTAAAACTGAACGACTATTGACAAAACCGTGAGTTTCATCTGTTTCATATTTATAGGATGTTTACACCTATTTAAGTTTATTTACATTGTGATTACTACTATTTTGATAGAGCACAGAATTTAAGAAATAATAAACTGTCAGTTTCTTTCTGCAATTCAATTGTGCATAACCTTCACATTCAGTATCTACAACCGGCAACATATATTCTATTTCTTTTTAATTACTTTCCTGGAAATGATTGCAGATCCGGATGCTGTAAGTACATATTCACCGCATTGTGTTGATGCTTTTACTTTGATATTTTTGTTAAAAGGAAGATTGATCAGATTGATAACAGCCTTACCATCCTGATCGGTTGAAAAACAGCTTTTATCATCAGATGCGCTCTCTCCTGTCAATACAGGACAATTAAACGTGCCGGCATTTGTGGCTACATCGATTTGGTTACCGGTAACCGGTATTCCATCATGGTTAAGTATTGTTACAGTAATTTCGGCCATTGCTGCAGGATCTGAGGGGTGTGGTTTTATAGGGGTAATTTTAAGGGAAAGACTACAGGATTCGATGATTGATTCTTCAGATGAAATGCTTCCCATCGATTGGGAAAAAATTGACTGTGCGAAACAAAAATGTATACATAATGCTAAAAATAAAATGTAAAATCTCAGTTGATACATATTTGTTTTGTCCTTTCGCATTTTTTACTAAAAACGAGCAAAACATGCTTAATATACCCTTTTTGGTACGTATCGTCAATGAAAAGTAATGAAAGTTATTCAAAAAAATGTGACAGCAAAGAATTAGGGAATAGGCGGTTGCAGCATAAGAATCAGGTTCAAATTTGGAAGTGTCAATATCAAGGGATTCGATCAATTCGAAAATCAAAAAGTAAATGAAACTGTGAACAATAAAAGCCCCAGTCCTCCGACTCCCTCATAAATACCAAGTTTTAAACGCTCATCTTTGTATTTTTGATTCAATCTGCTCCAGTCACCTGATGTATAGGTGAGCAGGTTATGATCGTTGATTTTACTCATTTCGTCCATCTGGTCAGCAGCTTTTACATAGCGCCGGTATTGAATGATTCCTGCACTAATACCACCAAGTGCAAGGACAAGACCGGAGTATCGCATTATGCTCTTCAATGTGTTTTTATTCATAAAAGGCTTTTGTAATTGCAGTGATGGTGAGATAGTATCTTTTATTGATGGTGTTGAAAGTGTTATATCAGTTGCAGAGGCGTTGTATGAAAATGCATCTGAACTTATTTCTAATGACTCTGTCTTTACAGATAGATTGGTTTTACCGTTTTGAAGAAAGAATGAATTGATGATTTTAATATGTTCTGTTTGTGAACGGATACCGTAAACACTGAATTGTATAATAGCGTTATCAAAGGTCGTTCCGATAGCATTTTCGTATATATCAATGCCATTCCAGTCGTAAGGGGCGGCATTTACACCTGCGACCTGTAAATAATAAGGGTCGTTTCGGGATGTAAACACTACCGGCTGCTCTTTTAATCCCTTTACATAAAGGGTACCCTGAATATGAAGCCCTGTAAAATTACTGAATAGGAATACAACACCACTTTCTATTGTCACAGTTGTTCCCGGTGCAACAAATATATCTGCTTCAACAAGGTAGGGTGATTTGTCAATAGTTACTACATCAGGAAGATTTCCGCTTAGTGCGGTAAAATGATAGGCTGAGGATTGCTCTGTTGATCTGGACAATGTATCCATTGAAAAAACTACATTGATACTGAGTAAACAAATGATAAAGATATACCGGAATGAACGAGACCCTGAATCAATAATTCCGGTAATACAATCAGAATCAGTTGTTTGCAACATTTTGTAAGACCTTATTAATCCGCCTGATTTCTGAATCCGCATAAATGTACTGAGGATTGGATGGCATATTTTTCAGAAAATACTTTACATCAAACCATGCTTCCATTGCCCTGTCGCCATCTTCGCGGGAACCTGAAATGTCAAATGCTGCGGTAAGGCATCGTGCTTTTATTGACATGTAGAGCGTGCGATGCTGATCAGTAGTAAGGCGTCTACTCTGTAATTTAAATCCCTTTTCCGTAGATAACAACGCGTCCTGCCATCTCCCGATACCACACAAATACTGAGCCTTCAGAAAGTAGTACTCACCATCTTCAATCTGGTGCGAACTTAAAAGAGACGATGCTTTATCCCGATCGTTTTTACCAAGAGCGGCCGAGATCTGCTGCAAAATTGCCTCGTCAGTAAGATTTTGTCTGGGTTGAGCAGTTGGTACCTGTTTTTCTAAAGGCGGTTCCTTACCCGCGTTTCTGACACTCTCTCTTCTATACTTCCTGTGAACCGGTATATTCGGCTTGCTGCTGTCGACAGCTGGAAGTATGTTGAAGGTTGATTCTGAAAAGCCTGAATCTGCCGGTATCTCAGGCGAAGTCGTATTTGTCAATGATTCAGAGTCTGTAGCCGGGACATTGCCGGTAAGGCTGGTTGATGTATCGCTGGTACGATTAAAAAGAGATTGGCGTATGTTTGTTAAATCATATCCTTTAATAATTAAAATTCCACCTGCAATAAGTGCTGCAACAATAACAGCTGAAACCATTCCAAGTATAATTGGTACCTTATTAATATGGACTTTGCGTTTTGGATCAGCAAAAAAATGGTTGATCACCCTTTCCGGTGATTCTTTTGTCATCTTATAAAATGCTTTTTCAATATCAACAAGCAATTCCTGTGCGGTAGCATAGCGTGCATCCCGATCCGGTGCCATACACTTTTTTACTATTTTCTTAATTGCCGGATTGATATCTCTGCAGATTTCATGAAACGGTGTGTAATTATCGTTGAGCCGTTTGTGAACGATCTCCTCAAGCGTTTTTCCAAAAAACGCCTTGGTTCCACTGAACATCTCGTACATTACAACTCCAAGAGAGTAAATATCTGTTCGCTGATCAACCTGAACTGCATGAAGCTGTTCGGGAGAAGAATAATGGATTGAACCATTTACTTTATCTGTTTCAAGATGCAGCGTCTCATCTGTGGGAGTTGCAAGGCCAAAATCAGTCAGTTTTACAATACCTCTGCGGGTAATCATGATGTTTGCTGGTTTGATATCGCAGTGAACAATGCCTTTTCTCTGAACTCCGTAGAGCATATAATTCTGACGGTGGGCATAGGTTAGTGCCCTGCATATAAGAATGCATATCGCAGTTGCCACTTCAACAGGAAGTGCACCGGTTTCTGCAAGTATCTCCTTAAGGCAGTATCCGTTGATTTTCTCCATTTCAATATATGGAAGCCCATTCCATTCACCAACATTATGAATCTCAACAATGTTTGGATGATGAAGTTTGGCGGTTATTTTGATTTCTGTTTCGAACCGTTCAAGAGATTTATCGGATATATCAGGATGCCAGAGTTTTACAGCTCGTTTAATTTCAAGCTTGGGATTCCATATCTCATAAACAGTAGCAAATCCACCTTTTCCGAGAATAGCGGTAACCTTCCCTGAACCAAGAATCGTATCAGTATCAACAGTTCTGGCCTGGGCTACTCTAAGTCTTTTATTTTCTGTCGGTCTTTTAATATCCATAGTTGTCTGCATTGTACTAATTAATATATGTGTAAAATGAAAAAAATGAGAGATCTATATCAATTTCTTAGAACGCTGTCCGGAGTTTAAAATAGTTTTTCCAATACTCTTTTCAAAATCAAATAGGCACTATATAGTGCAATCTGTTAAAAATACTATTTGAAAGATCAATAACTTAATCCCTGAGTGCAACAATTCACGCAGGCCATCATAAAGCAGTGAACGATTAACGCAGTAATGGTTATTATAAACCAGATCGGATCAAAAATACTGGTACTAAATAAAACAGTACTCGACCGTACTATTTTATGATGGTTAAAATACCTTTTGAATTGGTGTGAATAAAGAGAAATAGTGCAAAACAACTGATGGTTTTGCAATTATAACTGAGAAATGTTATTTTCTCTTAAACCTGAAACAATCGGGTATTTACTCTTTGCTGGTATTAACGAAAGTGATTCCGTTTATGAAAAAGAAGTCAGGGATATTTGGGATAGTTGTAAAAGTGTCAGCTTTAGCTGCAGGAGCATTGCTACTTTTCAAAAATAAAAATAAGCTATCTGAAGTATTTAAAAATCGAAATGTTGTTGTCGCAATGCTCTATGGTATTGTGTTATCGGGTATTGCGGTTGTTTACAGGCTTATTATGGCCCTTAACTGGATTATCCAGCAGGCGGCCAAATAGTTACTTGCTTATCGTTACATAAGCTACTTACGTTACAGATGTACCGTAAAACGTAAATGGACAGGGTTTGCTGGTTTGCACTGATTAGTACGTTATTGACTCATTACTTTGATTTTATAGAGTTTTACCAGTTTCTAATCAGAGGCAATAAAATTCACTATGATTCCGTTAAGTATCTGCGTGGCGGTTGTTCCCGGCGAGTGTCCGCTGTTTTTTAATTCAATAAATTTACAATCGGGTAATTCTTTTCTGACAGTTTCAACCATCCTGGGAGTTATTTCTTTATCGTTTTCACCCCTTAAAAGAAGAATCTTTTTAATCAATACACCAGTTTCTTTTGTTTCATCATGGTAATCACCAAACGCATTGCTTCTAAATAGTGATAGCAGCGATCTGTCTGTACCAACGCATTTAAACTGATTTCTGAATGTTGTTGCACAAGGTGCTTCATTGGCTTCGGGCAACATCTCCAATGCCCGCTCGATCAATTTTCTCTTTATCAGGAGTTTGTATGCCGCTGTTCCAAAAAGTTTATTACGCAGTATTTTGAATGGCCCCGAAAGTGGTGAATCTGATCCGATTGCATTAAGCGCTGGTGATATTAAGAGCAGTGATTTAACTCTCGATGGATATTTGCTGGCAAATGTAACGCTAATTGCACCTCCGAAACTTGGACCGATTATATCAACAGGATCGGTAATGTTTAAACTGTCAAGCAGTTCCTTTAGTTGACGACAGAAGAGTTCGCGGTCATGTATTTTCGGCGGTCTTGACGAAAAGCCTCTGCCATATTGATCATACCGTAATACTCTGAATCCCGCATTGTGAAGCGTATCCATTTGAGGCTCCCAGATACACAGTGGTATAGTGCCACCATGGAGCAGGACTACTGTATGTTCTGCATCATTTGGGCCGGTAAGTTCATAATTTGTTATACCATCAGATAATGTTACGTATGAAATACCGCCTGATGTCCGGTAGTTTTCATAGCTGATAGTTTCCCGTGCACATAATGAGTGTGTCATATACATCCAGAATAGTAACAATATGTGTGTTTTTTTCATAATAGGTTATTGATTTTACATGTTTCATTCGAATAAATAAACGGTTATCAAGTCTGACCCACAATAACAACAGAATTATTTATCTTTAGTGGTTCAAGTGATACTTCCAGGGTGGTACAGTGGAAAGTCAGTTGATCAGAAAGAAAGATACTTTATCGCATCTTTCCATAACATGCTATTTGTTTTAGAATTGACTGGATTTTCAACAATATGGATAAATTGCATTCCTGCACGTCGTGCACCTTCACCATCTGTGTCGTCACGGTCTCCGATAACAAGAACTTCTGATGGATCGAGATTCCATTTTGCAGCTATTTTTTTGAAGGGTACTGGTGATGGCTTCAGGGCGCCGAATGATTCCGATGATGTCATTATGGTAAAAACACTTTTGTCAATCTTAAGGTTGTCAAGACGTTCCGGAATCCGGTCATAATCAGATAATACCGCGAGTTTAAACCCATGCTCTTTGAGTATTTGAAGTGTTATATTCAGGTGCGGACGGGAATTTCTTAGAAAAAACATAACATTGACAAATGCTTTGTAAAAGTGTTTGTCAATCCAGCGCAAAAGCGTTTCTTCTGGTTTTTTTTCGATAGGTGCAAGCTGCTTCGCAACTTCCTGATAGAGGGCGGCTGATGATTGCAAATCAACGCCAGCATATCTTCCCCTGATTTTAAGAAATCTTGGGAGACGCATCATATTTGGAAACAACATTATTGTAAGAAACGGGCGCATGTACCAGCGCATCCGGTACAGCGTTCCGTCAAGATCGAAAATGATTCCCTTAACTTTGTCAAGTTCAGGAAGCATTGCTTACTTACCAGCGCATTCTTTTGCAGCAAGATAAATGTTATCAAACATTTTTTCCAGCAGGTCAATTGGTACTGACGAAAAAGCAACACGGATAACATCATTAAATGCTATCGTTCCAGTACTGTATTTCTCAAGGAGTGTTTTTCTGATAGCTTCCGCATTGCCACTGTTAATTCTTACACACATGAAATACCCGCTATTGAATGGTACTGCTTTGAAAAAATCCGCGTAGTGCGGATGTGCCTTAAAAATTTCTTTTATCTTTGAGTATCTGCGCTTGAGCATCTCGAATTTTTCGATTTTTTCTTTATCGTATCCGGCGTGCAGATATGCATTATTGAGCAGCGTCTGGCCAAGGTTTGATGCATTCGAGATATTACCGCGGATCGCTCCGCCAAGTTTGGATTCAAGTGCACTATACAACACCGGTGAGTTTTTTGCGCAGCCGAATGTTGCAAAACCGACCCTGAAACCCCAGACGTAATCTTCCTTTGTAGGACCATCAAGCTTGAACGCAAGAATGCTTTCATGCGCGTCTGCAAGGTAACCGAAAATAGATTCCGTCAAAATTCCATTTTCGTAAACAAGACCAAAATACGCATCATCAATAATGACAACGATCTCTTTACCGCCGTTAGCTGCAGCTACAAGCAACTTCTTTATTGCAACAGCTTCATCATTGGTGATTGTATACCCGGTCGGATTGTTTGGAAAATTGAGAATAACAATTACCTTTTTGCCTTTTGACCCGTCAATTGCACTTTTAAGCCCATCAACATTGAATGATGAATTATTTACAAATGCGGGAAACAACTTAAGGGTAGCACCGTAAGCATTACTGAAAATAAGGTCATAGTTTTCCCAGTAAAGATCCGGAGAAATAATCTCATCACCTTCATTGACAAAAAGGTATCCAGCCATTGATAAACCATGTGTCAGTGCACTGGTGACTACCGGCTGGCTGAACGTTTTACCCTTCAAAGACGGATTCTTTTTTGTCATCATGTCATTCCAGGTTTTTCTGAAATCCGGACGGCCCGGACTGGGTGCGTAGTTGAATGCATCGTTGTCTGTTAAATTAAGTTGTGCACCCAATGATGCAAGAACCATGGGATATCCATTATCCTCCAGAGCAGTTCCGATAGTTCCGTTGATTTTAGAGCCTTTAGCCTCCGCAGATTGTGAAAGTATTCCTTTTTTGGGAAAGAAGATAGCTTTTCCTTTGTCTGAGAGCATGTTTAAAACATGTGGATTGACAGATTGGATCGCATCGTTTAATTCAACCGCTTGCGGATTGTAATTCATAAAAAGCTCCTGGCTCCTCTTGATTTGGTCATAAAAATAGCCAAAAGACTCATAAGGAAATCTTTCGGCTGGTACTTTATCCGGTCTAAACCTGGGTTTCGATAAAACCGTTTAAAAATAGCTGCTTTTTGAACTCATGTCAAAGTTTTTTTTAAATTAACCACATTTTAACACAATCCGGTTCCTGGAAGATCTCACTTTACAATTATATGTACTTAAATGTAAGATATTGATTATCAATAGAAAAATGGAAAAAAATCAGATTGGAGAAGTATTATCATACTCGTTTTTCTTAACCAGGGATTTCTTATACAACCCGAAACAATCAATGCGTTACGCAAAGTACCGAATTTACAGGTTATCAGCGTTGATATTACATTACATCCCAATGAAGCGCAGGTTGAGTATTTGTGTACACTTCTGCTTGAGCATCGCTGCCGTATACTCTTTACTGTTAATGAGTGGGGTATTGACACTGTGGGGGTTTTAAAGACATTTCTTGAAAAGCATACCATTATACATATCAATTGGTTTGTTGATGATCCCTTTTATGATGAATTGATACATACTAAAAAATTTATCCCGTCAGAACTCCGGATCGATTTCGTTTCGGATAAAGATTACCTCCCTCGTATGATTGAATCAGGTTATCATGCATACTTTCTGCCGCTGGGCACTGATCCGTCTGTCTTTTTTCCCTGCGATAGTCCTGTTACGTATGAATCTGTGTTTGTCGGAAATTCTTATATAAAACAAATGGATGAACTGTTAGTTGGAGCTGATGATCTGATTATGCCGATTGCCGATTTTCTGGCATCCCTGATACAACAGTTTAACAAAAATAACAGGATTGATATTGAAGGGGAGATTTCCTCCTGCCTGAAAAAAATGCAGCTGCCATCAGGAATTTCTTTTGGTAAATCGGTGTTTCTTGCGAAACATTTTATCGGGTATCTTTACAGAAAGAATTTAGTGACTGGTCTTGTAAATACATTCGCAGGGTTTACTGTTGTTGGTGATGCCGGATGGAAACTGGCGGTAGATCCAAAGCGAGTCATTAAAGTCGGCTATTACAGTGGATTGCGTCAGTTGTATAACGAAAGTGTTATAAATATTGATATTAACAGGATGGTGATACGAAACGGATTTACACAAAGAACATTTGACACGCTTGCATGCAAATGTTTCTGTATTACAAGTGCAAAAGATATTGTTTCCGAGTACTTTATAACATCAGGAGATAAAAAAGAGATTGTAATGTTCAATAATTCAAATGAGTTGCATGAATTGATACGCTACTATCTGAAACATGAACAGGAGCGTAAAGCGATTGCTGAACGGGGATACAAAAAGGTTATAGCAATGCACACCTATGATCATCGTATTGCTGAAATATTTGCAAAAGTATCAGAATTTCTCGGGAAAAAGTAATCTACCGGTCATTGTTCTTAGCTGCGTGACTGATTTATCACACTACCAAGAAAAATGATAGTTGACTTTATGTTTTTTCTGATAACTTAAATTTCATAATGATAGTATTTAAGCCTTCAACAATCTTTGCAAGCTGATCTGCACTGCCTTTGATAACCGATACGCTTGATGTTGTCTCTTTGATACTGGAATCGACATTAAAAATCAGTGTCATAATTTGTTTAATTCCATGTGCTGATGTATTTACGTTTGAAGCAATTGATTTCGCTGATGTATTTACGCTGGTCATGTTGGTGGATATTTCACTTATTGTTGCGCTTTGCTCTTCAACAGCACTGACAATTGTCTGGCTGATTGTATTTACATCACCAATTATACCATCGATTTTGGCGATTGCATCAACAGCATTATCTGTATTGTTTTGCATTTCGTTAACTAACTTTTTAATTTGACCAGTGGCATTTGCTGTCTGGTATGCCAGATTTTTAACTTCTGATGCTACAACAGCAAAACCTTTTCCAGCCTCGCCTGCAGACGCTGCTTCAATAGTGGCATTGAGCGCAAGGAGATTTGTCTTTTTCGCAATGGAGTTGATGGTGTCTACAATTTTACCAATCTCCCTGGCTGACTGGTCAAGTTTATCCATCAGTTGACGGGATAACTTTGATTGAGCATTGGCATCAGACGCGATTTGTGATTCTTTCTGACAATTTCGCGCGACTTCATTGAGCGATGAGCTCATTTCCTCAATTGCTGATGCAACAGTATTGATATTCAATGACATTTGTCCGGCAGTATCAGAAATTGCAGATATGCTGTCATCAGAATCTTTTACTGATTGTGTTGTCTGGTTGGTTTTTTCCACAATTGAGGAACTGTTGTTGGATATAACAGATGATTTTTCAGACAACTGACCGGATTCAACAGTCAACACACCGGAGTATGATTTCATATTACGTATAATTTCAGTGAATGAATCGATAGTCTGATTGACTGCCGCAGCAATGTGTCCTGTTTCGTCAATTGAAGTAACCTTGCACTTGTGGGTGAGGTCACCACGGCTTAGAGATTGGAGTGTTTCCATGACCGCTTGTATAGGCTGAATAATGCGATTGCTGACCAGTAATGCCATGGTAATAAATAAAACAAGGAATAACAGTGATACTAACAGAGTGAATGTAATAATTGATGTTACTTTCTCTTTGACAGGTTGCAACGATATTCCAACGACAACAGTACCATATGTTGCTGCAGCAGTCTTGATTGGCGTGGCTTTTTCAATGAAGTCTCTGGTCATAAGGATTTTATCGCTGAAATTGCTGCGATTTAAATCAATTTTAAAGTCATGTGGATTGTATGAATTGATTACTTCATTATTATCATCAAATATAATCACATAGGATATCTGTTTTTTCTCTTTAAGCGTTTCATAAGCCGTATTCATGGCTTTGAAATCACCGGCATCCAATGCAACACCAAACCCGTAGGATAGCAGGTCTGCAACAATATCAATTTCTTCAGATAATGTTTGCTTGGTTTCTGATGACTTATTTGAAGGGAAATATAAAATTGCAAGCACACTGATAGATACGATTATAACAAGTGGAATAGCAAGTATTTTATTGCGGATGCTGATTTGTAAAAATTTGAGCATTAAAGATCCTCCGGTTGCAAATACCTTAATAATTTTTATATTGTACAATCATGTAAAAAATGTGTACATAGAAATGATAGTCAATAATTAAACAAAGACATGTAATCTGTTGCCAATAAAAGGAGAAATATGTTGTATTGTGCTTGATTAAACCTTATATTTTAAATTATAAATTGTTTTGATGTTGCCAAAATAAATATCATCAATAGTTTGGTTGTTGTTTTGCAGAATACTAATCAATTGCGTTTAATTATATATACAACTTCAGGAGGTGTTTTGTGAGTCGAACTTTTATCAGTTTTCTTTCTTTTCTTGGTATTGCTTTAGCTACTGTGCCATCATTCTCTCAGGCTGTATTTGAGATTAATCCGGATTCTGCAAAACGTTCTATTAGTCCGGCAATCTACGGTGTGAATACCGTTGTTCTCACTAAGGATAATGTCAATTCATACCTTCTATCTGCCAATTTGAAAGCAGAGCGTATTGGAGGAAACAGGTTAACAGCTTATAATTGGGAGAATAACTATTCAAATGCGGGAAGCGATTGGATTCATAACAGCGATGACCATTTGATGAATAATCCAGTTAAAACCACAGCAACTCCCGGTGGAACAATGAGCACATTTATGGATCGCTGCAGAAATTTAAACGAATATGCAACTATTCAGCTTCCGCTTGCCGGGTATGTTGTTGCAGACAATGGTGGATCGGTAACCGAGGCTCAGGTTGCTCCATCTGCACGCTGGAAAAAAGTTGTTTTTCAGAAAGGCAGTGCTTTTGCATCAACACCCTCTGTTTCTGATGAAAATGTATACATTGATGAATTTGTAAATTTTATGGTTCAGAAATATGGCAAAGCCAGTGAGGGAGGCGTTAAGAGTTATTGTCTTGATAATGAACCGGGGTTGTGGTCGTCAACACATGCACGTATCATCCCGACACCATTATCAGTTGACACGGTGATTGCCAGATCCGTAGCACTTTCAAAGGCTGTCAAGGTAGTTGATCCATCAGCAGAAATTCTTGGTTATGAAGCATTTGGTTGGATGGAATACCACAATTTCTATCAATCGAACGGATGGGACAATTATAAATCAAAATATGATTGGGCGATTAGTGCTTACCTGAGTGAAATGAAGAAAAAATCATCAGAATCCGGTATGCGTCTCCTTGATGTCCTCACGGTGCATTGGTATCCTGAGGCAAAGGGTGATAAACGCATTTGTGAAGATACAGCAGGAACAGAATCAACAATTCAGGCACGGTTACAGGCGCCACGCTCTCTCTGGGATTCTACCTATGTTGAAACAAGCTGGATTACAAGTTCCAACGGTAATAAACCAATTAACCTTATCCCGCGTCTTACTAAGTCAATTGACACATCGTACCCGGGAACAAAGCTGGGAATCACCGAGTATAATTATGGCGGTTCTGCACATATATCCGGAGCACTGGCACTTTGTGACGTGCTCGGTGTTTTTGGAAGTAATGGTGTTTATGTAGCGAATTATCATGAAGCAGTCAAGGGTTTTATTGCCCCGGCATTCCAGATGTATCAGAACTTTGACGGAAAATTGAGTACGTATGGTGACACGAGTGTTGCAGCATCATCACCAAGTGTTGAAGATTATTCTGTGTATGCATCAGTTGATTCAAAGAGCAGCAAACTGCTTCATATCATGCTTATTAACAAAAAGAGTACTGAATCAGAAGTTACTTTTCAGATCAAGGGAACAAAGCAATATAAAGCAGGTATTGTGTATGCGCTCACAAAAGACAGTGCAGCAATCGGTCGTCTGAACGATGTCGATCCGATCAGTGATAATAATGTCAGCTATACAGTTCCAGGTCATGCGGTACTTCATTTTATATTGTCAACTGACAATACGGTTGATCTGTTAACAAAAACGACCTACACACTAAATGCGTCAACACTTGGTAATGGAAAAATTCTTCAAAGTGTTAACGGAACACGCTTTACAGATGGATCACAGGTAACATTAACAGCCGTTCCTGATAGCGGGTGGAGTTTTGATGGGTGGGTTGGAACAGACTCCAGCACTAATAAGACAATGACTTTAACCATGAACAGTAATAAATCGGTTCAGGCACAATTCAGCAGCAGTCAGGAACTTATTCCTAATGGTGATTTTTCTAATGGCACAGCAAACTGGAGCCTTAACACCTGGAGTGAGGATGGATCATCAAAGGGAACGGCATCAGTAGTTGATGGCGTATTGACGTATGTTATTCAGAATGGGGGGCCGGAAACCTGGAATACCCAGATATTCCAGAACACTCTTTCTTATGTCAAAGGGAAGAAATACACTCTGTCTTTTGATGCCTGGGCACTTGTTGAACATGAATTGAACATATACGCTGCAAAAGGCGCACTTTCAAAAACGATTACACTTGGTACAAGTAAACCTGTAACATCATATTCCTATACCTTTACAGTGGATAGCAGTGATGCGGCCGGACGTCTCTCGTTTGACATGGGTGGAAAAGGTGCTGGATCTGCAGGAACAGTGTATCTTGACAACATTTCACTAAAAATTGAGAATGGCCAGAATCCAGTTGTCAAAAATCCGGCTGGGAACAAAACAACCGGTACAGAGTTTATTGTATACGCAGGTAAAGGAGTTGCGGCAACGCTTTATTCAAAATGCTCATCAGGTCCGGTTACACTTTCGATCTGTGATCTCTCCGGAAGAATAGTTGGGTCACTTTACAATGGTAATATCAACGGTAAAAGAATGGCTTTTAATGTCAATAAGGATGTATCATCACGTAGTAAAGCCTTTGCATCCGGGATGTATATAATACGTTTGCAAACACAGGGATCATCAGAATATTGCAGAATGCTGGTTAAATAATTATTGTGTAATACATTGACATATTGCAAAGTGAATAGTGGCACTTTGCTATATATTCGGCAGTTGATTTTATGCGCTAAAAGCGCAAGGTATATCAGCCCGGGCTGACAGGCCCGGGTTAAAATATACCCAATAATTTTCCAAGCCCTGAAAGGGCGACACACTTATATGTCAATCCCATAAATACCGTTCATCATGTTCAACTCCGTATGCGTTTAATATTATTTACCTTCCCCCGGCCAATCCAGCGGCAAACCGATAGGCGGATTCTCAAGAACAGGGATTGTAATTGCCAGTTGCTCCAATGTGCTTTTCTGTAAACATATTTTCTTAGTATCTTTCACAGCTTTATAATCAGCTTTTCATTGTAACTGTAAACAAGACCATGCAGATCCCAAATTGTCAACGTATCACATACCACTCCACTTATTAGGTGGACCACTTTTAGGCCAGTCGAGTGGGAGTCCTATCGGCGCATTTTCTATTTTTTTCTGTTCGAGATTTGAGATGTATTCATCAATCTTACCAGAAAGCGTTTCGTCTTCGGTTTTAATATCCCCACTTTTCAAACTAGATCTTAATGTTTTCAACTCTGGTAATAAGTCATAACGTTCAAACGCGTCCATATGATATAAAACGCTTGGAATAAGTGTGTCATTATACATTTTTGGATTTAAGTAGATTTTTATTATAGAATCAAATTCCGGAACTTTAAATTTTACCATGCAATCGAGAAAATTATGTTTACACTCATTACTGAAATCCTTTTTTAAAAGACTTGAAAATGTTTTAGCAATCTTGAAGCCGCCTCTTTCAGAAAGGAATCGTACTATTGAATAGTGAACGTCTTCTGGTTTACTTATGACAACAGCAGACAAAACGGCATTGAGAATTGTGGTATCTTTTTCGATTATTTTGCACATTCTAAGTTCTGATGTAAGACTGCCCCAATCATCATAGCTTAGTCGATATCCGGTTTGAACCATACATTTCTCAAAAAGAGATTTATTTAATTTTATCAAACGTTCCAAGCCTAATACTTTGTAAAAATCAGATCGATTAGTTAAATCAGCTAAAGCAATTGCTGTCGAGTTTGAATCAACCTCAAGTCCATTTTGGATAAAACTTTCAAGTCTTCTTACATGCTCTTTTACATTTAACGTGTCAGTGTAGTTGAATTTTACAATTGAATCAACCCATTGATTTTTAACGTTTTTTTTGTTATTTGCGCCATTACAATTAACTGCTATTATAAATAATACAACAACCAGAATTTTTATTC
>CAYMGX010000002.1:0-7860 GCA_964390065.1 uncultured Fibrobacter sp.
GTCACATGTCACATGTCACATGTCACATGTCACATGTCACTTGTCACATCAAAACCCCTGAAGTCCGCAGCAGCGTGTACAAACCGGCATAAGACCTTGTTTCATTCCACGACGGAACTTTTTGAACTCTTCGCCGTGCCAGATATCATAAAACGACTGGTTATTAATATTACCGGCAGTATAATCCTGGTAATCGCGGCATGGTGTCACACGGCCATCAGGTGAAATCTCGGCGATATAATAGATACTATCGCAGTGAGGATAGCCGCAATTCCATTTGTGATCATTATAGTAACGTTTGATATCAGCTTCTTTTTCAATATCGGGGAGAAATTGTGGTGCGCATGGTTTACCGACAGATAACCGCTTGATCTCCTCAATCTGTTTTGCTGTTTCCACCGTGTCAACATCATTGAAACATGACTTGAGATAGCCGCGATGATTTTCCGGTACAGTACCAAAGCGATCCTTGAAAACTTTCTCATGCAGTGCCGCACGTTCTTCAGTGATAAACCAGCCGTAATAATAGGGGTGGAGTTGTGCTTTGTCAAGTACAAGCTTGTGTATATCAGCAAGGTGCGAATAGTTGTTGTTTGAGATAACAGTGATTGGAATAATGAATGGAAATTTCAAACCACGCTTCTTTTTGATTGAATCAACTTTGTCAATAATTGCCATTACCTTTTCAAAGTTGTCGGCGCTGCGTCCGTTTGCAGGCTTTCTCATAATATTCTGTGATGCAGCATCCCAGCCGTCGAGACTGAGAAATAAAATCTGCAGTGCACCGGTATTAATAAGAGCTTCGATGTATTTGTCAAGATCGTGAGCATTTGAAACAATTGAACCTTTAAGCTTATGGCGAGCCAGTTCCTCAAAAAGTGGAACAAGTGGTTTCCACATCGTTGGTTCTCCACCCCATATATAATAGAATGGTTTGTCGTGACGGGTTTCAAACACAACCCGTTTTACAACATCAAAATCAAGTTGCTGGAGTTTTTCACCACGTTCCTGCTTCAACCGAAGGTGCCCGTTTTCCCCCCACTGGCCGCAGGAACTGCACCGGAGGTTACATACTTCATTTACCCGCAATGATATCTGTCCAACAGGAATATTCTTTTCAGGGTCATTGGATCCGAAATACTTTCTTATCTGTTGTGGTACCATGTGCCAGGATTCTGTACTACTCAGAATCCCCGGTAGTATATACTGTTGTACAAACGGCCAGGGAAGCAATGCTTTTCCACGGAATTTTGCCATAACGGTAGACCTTTCACGAAAATAACGCAAAATTTTTGGATAATAACAGCTAAATATAGTTTAACTGTTTTAAACGGGGGAAGAAAAAAGACAATGATACGTTTTTCGCTAAACTGAGTTTGTCGGAAATGCCGGTTTTCTGGATTTGCATTTGTGTGTGGTACAAATGATATATCCACTTGTCATACTGTCTTAAGCATAGTATACTATCATAAATTTTAAAGAGAGGTGCTTAATGGATGGAGTAGTGATAGATTTTTTCTTTAAGCTTGATAATGGGAAGAGATTTTTCTATGTAAAAGTCAGGGATGTACACTGTGATATGCCACAGTTCTCAAATCTCTTTACTGAGGTGGCTGAAGGCATGATCGCAACAAGTTACGAGAATATTTGCATAGACCTATCATCCATGCCTCTTGTGACAAGTATGGTTTTTGGTGCCTGTATTAATGTTGTAGCTCTTGCGAAACAACGTGGTAAGAAACTAAAATTTCGATTCAGTGCAGAGGCAATGGAAACTGCAAAACTTGCTGCATTTGATGAACTTGTTGAGACAGAGCAGGCATAATAAGGGTACGTGGCATAGTGCTGAGCTGTTCAGGAGGATTCTTCTTAAACCTGGATCACCCCTTTTTGATATCCTCACTTTTTAAAAAAGACATCAATGATTGCACTGGGATAACATTTCAGGATCGTTGAGAAATATTGATGCAATACAACACATTACAGTGAATGAATAATTATTGCTAAAAATGTAAAAAAAATGTATATTGTTATAAATTTCACATTAATCATTTTTACAAAGGCATGGTATATCACAAAAATGTATCAAGGCAAGAATAAAAACAATTAAAATCAGGTGTGATTTTAATCCTGCTTTCAGATACATTCTTATGATAAAGAACAATTGGTGCAATATAAAATTGAATATGT
The DNA here is from genome assembly GCA_964390065.1 of uncultured Fibrobacter sp. Classification (GTDB taxonomy): domain Bacteria; phylum Fibrobacterota; class Chitinivibrionia; order Chitinivibrionales; family Chitinispirillaceae; genus JAAZBG01. The sequence goes on from CAYMGX010000002.1 coordinate 2,191, forward strand.
GAAAAAGTACACTTCTTGGAAAAATAAAAAGTCAATCAAAAAATACAAAAACTTATCATTGGAGGGTTTGCTTGAGTACAACAGCACAATCTTGCACGCCACAGGGAGCTGCCAAGGCGATGTTTGATGAACTTGATGCGTTCATTGATTCTCTGGGTATCGACAAAAAAAGCGATCGAAGAAAGGGTGATCTCATCCGGATTCTTCACCAGGCACAGACAATTTTTGGTTATCTGCCTGAAGAGGTTCAGATTCACGTTGCAAACCGTCTATCGATCCATCACTCTGAAGTCAGTGGTGTAATCAGTTTTTACAATTACTTTACAACAGAGCCCAAAGGCAAGTGTCACGTGGCAGTTTGCATGGGAACAGCCTGTTTTGTTAAAGGTGCAGATAAGATTCTGGAGGAGTTCGAGAAAGAACTTGGTATCAAGGCCGGTCAGGTAACAGAGGATATGGAGTTCTCGATTGATATTGTCCGTTGCATTGGAGCCTGTGGTCTTGCACCGGTTGTGACCGTTGGAGAAAAAGTCTATGGAAGACTTAATGTTGCTGATGTAAAAACAATACTCAGCCAGTACAAAAGTGAGGTAAAAGCATGAAATTAGAACGCATTAATACTCCTAAAGAACTGCTCGAGAGATACAAAGCTTATAATTGCATGCTTGGACTCAGAGTTGATGGTGGTGCGAAAAACACTACATATGAGCGGGAAATTCTGGTATGTGGTGGAACCGGCTGCGTTTCCAGTGACAGTTCAATAATCGTGGACAATCTTAACACAGAAGTTTCAAAGCACGGACTGTCCAACAAGATTCAGGTAATAAAGACTGGGTGTTTTGGTTTTTGCGAAAAGGGTCCAATCGTTCTTATTCAGCCTGATAACGTGTTTTACACTATGGTGAAACCTTCCGATGCTGCTGAAATTGTGGAATCCCACATTGTCAACGGTAAACGCGTTGAGCGTCTTCTCTATGAAGAACCATCAATGAAACAGAAAATTGAAAAAAGCAAGGATATGCCGTTTTACAAAAAGCAAATGAGAATTGCGCTTCGAAACTGCGGTATCATTAATCCTGAAAATATTATGGAGTATATTGCTGCTGATGGTTACCAGGCGCTTTCAAAGTGCTTGTCAGAAATGGATGGTGATGCAGTAATCAACCATATGAAACAGAGTGGATTGCGTGGCCGTGGAGGAGGTGGTTTTCCGACTGGTGTAAAATGGGAAGCTGCGAAGAAGTTCAAGAGTCCTGAGAAGTTCATTATTTGTAATGCAGACGAGGGTGATCCAGGTGCGTTTATGGATCGCTCAATTCTCGAAGGTGATCCATGCAGCGTTCTTGAATCAATGACTATTGCTGGATATGCTGTCGGTGCTGACAAGGGATATATCTACATCCGTGCAGAGTATCCACTCGCAATTCATCGTCTTCAGGTTGCAATTGCTCAATCCCGCGAAATCGGTATGCTTGGTAAAAACATTCTTGGATCAGGTTTTAATTTTGATATTGAACTCAAATTCGGAGCAGGTGCGTTTGTGTGCGGTGAAGAAACTGCACTTATCCGTAGTATTGAAGGAAAACGCGGTGAACCTACAACAAAACCACCGTTCCCGGCAGAATCCGGTATATGGGAAAAACCAACCTGTGTTAACAATGTGGAAACCTATGCAAACATTCCACCGATTATTTTAAAAGGCGCACAGTGGTACAGCTCAATCGGAACCGAAAAGTCAAAGGGCACCAAAGTGTTTGCACTTGCCGGTAAGATCAATAACGTTGGTCTTGTTGAAGTGCCTATGGGAACAACACTTCGCGAAATTATTTATGATATCGGTGGCGGTATTCGCGGCGGTAAAGAGTTCAAATCGGTACAGACCGGAGGCCCATCAGGGGGGTGTATCACAAAAGAGAATCTTGACACTCCAATTACCTACGAAAATCTTACTGCGATCGGTTCCATGATGGGTTCCGGTGGTATGATTGTTATGGACGAAACTGACTGTATGGTGAATGTGGCAAAATTCTACCTTGAATTTACCCTTGATGAATCCTGCGGAAAGTGTACACCATGCCGTGTCGGTAACAAGCGTCTTCATGAACTGCTTACGTCAATTACTGAAGGTAAAGCTGAGTCTAACACAATGGAGAAGCTTGAGGCACTTGCCAACACTATCAAGAAAACATCACTCTGCGGTCTCGGACAGACATCACCGAATCCTGTTCTGTCAACAATGAGATTCTTTAAGAATGAGTATCTTGATCATATCAACAATCATAAGTGTACTGCCGGTGTTTGTAAAAATCTGATGTCCTATTACATTGTTGAAGATAAATGTGTCGGATGTACAGCCTGTGCACGTAATTGTCCGGTAAGTTGTATTACAGGTAAAGTAAAACTACCACACACAATTGATCAGGAAAAATGTATCAAGTGTGGTGCCTGCTATCAAAAATGTAAATTCAGCGCAATTGAAATCCGCTGATTGGTGTACAAAGAAAAAGAAACGGTACATAAGGAGTAATTAATTCATGGCTAAAATAACGATAAACGATACAACAGTCGAAGTGTTCAAGGATGCGACGATCCTTGAGGCAGCGAAGGAACTTGACGGCGTGTATATTCCTACACTCTGTCACATGAACCTCGAAAGTTTTAATGTAGAACACCACGTGGGATCATGTCGTGTCTGCATGGTTGATGTTGAAGTAGGCGGACGGTCAAAGATGATGCCTGCCTGCTGTACACCGGTTCAGGACGGCATGGTGGTAAAAACAAATACCGCTGAGGTTATTCAGGCTCGTCGTATTGTGCTCGAACTGCTTCTGTCGGATCATCCGTTTGACTGTCTGACATGTGCCAAGAACCTTGACTGTGAACTTCAGGCGCTTGCACGTGAATTTGGTATTGATCACCTCTCGTATAAAGGTGAGATGTCGACTTATCCGGTTGATACATCCAGCAAGGCAATCAAACGTGATCTGGACAAGTGTATTATGTGTCGCAGATGTGAAACCGCATGTAATCAAATTCAGACCGTTGGGACACTTTCAGGATATGGAAGAGGTTTCAAAGCTGTTGTAGCACCTGCTGAAATGAAAAACCTTGACAAGACAAACTGTGTGATGTGCGGTCAGTGTGTCAATGTATGTCCGACTGCCGCGCTTACCGGTATCAGCTTTACAAAAAATATTTGGGCTGCACTCAGCGATCCGAAGAAAAAAGTTGTTGTACAGGTTGCACCGGCAGTACGTGTCGCAATTGGTGAAGAGTTTGGTCTTGAGCCGGGTACTGATATGACCGGACGCCTTGCTGCCGGTCTCAAGAAAATCGGTTTCGATGCCGTTTTTGATACAAATTTCGGTGCTGACTTGACAATTATGGAAGAAGCGAATGAAATTCTTGAGCGTCTCAAGAAAAACGAAAATCTTCCGATCCTTACATCATGCTGCCCTGGATGGGTTAATTTCCTTGAATTCCAGTTCCCTGATCTTGTTAATATTCCATCAACATGTAAGTCACCGCAGCAGATGTTCGGCGCAATTGCAAAAACATACTATGCAGAGAATATCGGTATCAAGCCAGAGGATCTTGTTGTTGTTTCAGTAATGCCATGCCAGGCCAAGAAGTATGAGGCCGGCAGACCTGAGTTTTCACATGATGGTGTCCGGGATGTTGACTATGTTTTGACAACACGCGAGCTGTCAAGAATGTTCAATGAAGCTGGTATTGACATTTCTAAAATGCAGGATGATAATTTTGACAATCCGCTTGGTGAGTCAACTGGTGCTGCAGTGATCTTTGGTGTTACCGGTGGAGTCTGTGAAGCTGCATTGCGTACTGCATACGAATGGGTGACAAATAAGGAACTTAAGGATGTAAACTTTACCGCAGTGCGTGGTCTTGATGGTATCAAGGAAGCAACAATCGATATTGATGGTACCGAGGTAAAGGTTGCTGTAAGCAGCGGACTTGGAAATGCACGTAAACTGCTTGAGAAAATTCAGAGTGGCGAATGTAAATACCATGTTATCGAGATTATGGCATGCCCCGGTGGATGTATCAACGGTGGTGGTCAGCCATATATCCATGCCGAAACTGATATTCTTGAGCAGCGTATGAAGGGTATTTATGCAATTGACAGTGGGAAAGAGATAAGAAAGTCTCACGAGAATCCATACATTCAGAAATTGTATAAAGAATTTCTCGGTAAACCCGGAAGCGAAAAGGCTCATCATTTGCTTCATACTGAGTATTACAAAAAGTAAGAACGATCGTTAATTGTTGAAGTGAAATGCCCGGCTGGTTTATTCTGGTCGGGCATTTTTTTTATCTGATTTTAATAAATTGTGAATTGTTGTAATGTTGTTCAATGATTATTTTTGAGTAGCATATACTGCATCAGGACGCGGTATGATTGTGAGATTAGTATAAACCTGATTAGCGCAGTTGATCAGGGAGCATAATCGTAATCTATTGAGTGCTAAGCATTTCAAGGATACAACAATGATTGATAAAAATGGATTTAAACAAAATTGACAAAATAAGATTTTTCAGTTCGTGGAGCGGGGGGAAAGATTCCTGTCTTGCGCTTTATCGGGCTCTTTGTGCAGGTCATTCGTGTGAATCACTGTTTACAATGATCAATGAAGACGGCACACGGTCCCGGTCGCATGGGCTCACACCGGATATCCTCGCAATGCAGGCAGACGCAATGAATTTGCCAGTTTGTACGGTGAGTGCATCATGGGATTCCTATGAAAAGCAGTTTAAAAGTCAGACTTTACAATTCGCAAGTATCGGGATAACACACGGGGTGTTCGGTGATATCGATCTGGAACCTCACCGGGAATGGGTTGAACGTGTGTGCAATGAAACCGGTATCACCTCGCATCTTCCGCTATGGCTTGGAAACCGTCGTGCTCTTGTTAATGAATTTATCGACACCGGGTTTAAAGCGATGATCGTTATGATCAATACATCCCTGATGCCCGCAAAGTATCTTGGACAAACAATCACCCTTGAGCTTGCTGATGAGCTTGAATCGATTGGTGTTGATGCCTGTGGGGAGAATGGTGAATTTCATACGTTTGTCTATGATGGCCCCTTGTTTAAGAAGTCGCTTTCTGTAAAGTACAGTGATCCGGTTTACAATGAGAACTATGTCGGATTGCCACTTGGTGTCTAAGAGGAAAAATGTCAGTCACTTGTGTTATTTCCCGGGAGTGGGCATGTTGTACCGGAACTGAAACGGCTTGGGGTCGGCGTGAAAAAATATCGCACTGCGATCAAAAAAGCAAACACATAATTACCCGCAATATCAGCGATTACCGGATGTCAAAACTACCGGTCTAAACGCCGACTGAGTCTATAGAAAAGATGTAGTGGCTGGTATGGATACTACGCATTGCACTAACTGCTGGCAACTGGCAACTGGCAACTGGCAACTGGCAACTGGCAACTTCGTCCAATCTTTCCTACCCGTCACACGTCACGTGTCACTTGTTACTTCTCCACTCACCTCAACCTTATTGACTATCCTATCAAGCCTGACCTATATTACTAAGTTTCCTGCGCATACTTGTTCACCGTGTTGCTGCATTGGATGATCGGGGTGCGTAATTGCAGTTGAATCAGGATGGTATGCTGCTCACTTGATGATCAGTC
>CAYMGX010000002.1:7960-51264 GCA_964390065.1 uncultured Fibrobacter sp.
TCACATGATCGCAGCTATAGTGTGACAACACTCAGCGCGAGTGATGAGTAATCGCAGCATACCGGATCAGGAGAATAACGTACATGAAACCACTGTTTCTCTATAATACAGCAAGCCGCAGTATTGAGCAGTTTTTTTCAGTAAAAGAAAAACAGGCCGGCATGTATTGTTGCGGGCCAACGGTGTATAACTACGCTCATATTGGCAATTTAAGAACCTATATCTTCGAAGATGTACTTAAGCGTGTTCTTACGCTCAACGGTTATAAGGTGAAGCATGTTTTAAATATCACCGATGTCGGCCATTTGACATCAGATGCAGATTCCGGTGATGACAAAATGGAAAAAGGTGCTTTACGTGAGGGAAAGACTGTCTGGCAGATTGCCGAGCACTTTACTGCAAAATTCAGGGAAAATGCGAAAGATCTTAATATTCTTGAGGCTGATGTATGGCCAAAAGCAACAGATCATATTAAAAATATGATTGAACTGGTCACGGTTCTGGAAAATCGCGGGTTTACCTATAAAACATCGGATGGTATTTATTTTGATACTGTCAAATTTCCATCATATTGTGATTTTGCACATCTTGAACCTGAAAGTCTGCGTGCAGGTGAGCGAGTTGATATGGGCGAGAAGCGTGCGCCGACTGACTTTGCACTCTGGAAGTTTTCGCCAAAAGACCAGAAACGTCAGATGGAATGGGATAGTCCCTGGGGTGTTGGTTTTCCTGGCTGGCATATTGAGTGCAGTGCGATGTCGCTTGCGTATCTTGATCTGCCGCTTGATATTCACTGTGGCGGTACGGATCATATCAGGGTGCATCACACAAATGAGATTGCTCAGACCGAAGCTGCAACAGGTACAAAATTCGCGAACTTCTGGATGCATGGCGAATTTCTGAATATGGGTAATGTAAAGATGTCCAAGTCGGGCGGGACATTTATCACAATTGATACTGTTAAAAGTGAGGGAGTCAATCCACTTGCCTATAGAATGTTTTGTTTTACTGCGCATTATCGCAGTCCTTTGACATTTACGATGGATGGTCTGAAGGCATCCGCGGTAAGTCTTGGCAATATGAGAAAAGCTGTTCCGCCTGAAAGTGCAGGAGTAGTGGATGTATCTAAAGTTGCAACCCTGATGGAACCGTTTTATCAGCATGTAAATGAGGACCTGAATATGCCGCGGGCAGTTGCTGCGTTATGGGATATACTTAAGGATACATCGATTGATGCTCAGGTGCGAAGAGCCTGTACTGCGGCTGCGGATGATATTCTTGGTCTTGATCTGCTGGCTGCTCCAGTTGAAACAAAGCAGTTGGTAACCGGTGGCGATGGGTCTGCGATTACATTTGATTCACCAGTACCGGTACCGGATGCGTTAAAAAACGTGCTTGTTGCGAAGATACAGGCCCGGAGAACTGCGCGAAAAGAGAAAAATTTTATGCTGTCTGATGAAATTCGTAATGCATTAACTGCACAGAATATTATAATGAAAGATATGCCGGATGGATCAACTGAGTGTCAGATTTCATCATCGGTATGTACGAATTGCGATGCGGTTGTAGCTGCATTGTCGTGATAATAACTAATTATACATAAGGAGAAAATAATGGCTGGCGAAAAAAAAGAAAAAGATAAAGAAGATATGATGAAAAGCATGATGGCTCCGGGGCGCGAGATTGAAGAGCAGTTTCTAAAGCGTCGCGAGATTTTTCTTTGGGGCGAAATCAATGATGAATCCGCAGAATCAATTGTAAAGAAGATTCTGTACTTTGACGGACAAGGAACTGATGATATCACCATTTTTATCAATAGTCCCGGCGGCGTAATTTCATCCGGACTTGCCATCTATGATGCAATGCAGTTTGCAAAAGCGGATATCGCAACCGTGTGTATGGGTCAGGCGGCAAGTATGGCGTCAGTGCTGCTCACTGCCGGTACAAAAGGAAAACGTTCTGTATGGGAGCATGCCCGTGTCCTGATTCATCAGCCGCTAATCAGTGGTAATATGTTCGGACCTGCATCAGATATTCAGATTCAGGCGGAAGAGATGCTTCGTCTCAGGGAAAAGCTCAATCAGATGCTTGCTGATCACACCGGTCAGCCGCTCAAGAAAATCGTTGAGGATACCGATCGCGACTTTTTCATGTCTGCCGATGAGGCAAAGAAGTATGGTATAGTTGATAAAGTGATTTCGGTGAAAAAAGGGAAATGACGTGACGTGTGACTCGTGGGGGGCTTGAAAGCCCCCTTTTTATTATTGCAGTACCTCATTGATCGCTTTCACACTCTCAAAACCCTCCCGTTTGCAGTATTCCACGATGCCTTCCAGAACCTGTGATGGTATCCGGGGATCAATAAATGTTGCGGTGCCGATCTGTATCGCCGAAGCACCTGCGAGCAGGTATTGGATTGCATCATCAGCAGTCATTATGCCACCCATTCCGATTACAGGTATTGACACCGCACGTTTGACACGGTAAGTCATCGCAACGCCGATCGGCCTTATTGCCGGTCCGCTGAGCCCCCCGGTCTTCATCTGAAGAACAGGAGTTCTTTTCTTTGTATCAATTACCATTCCGACAAGTGTATTTATGCATGAGACTGCATCTGCACCGCCATTTTGTGCTGCTTTTGCTATTACGGTAATATCCGTAACATTTGGTGTCAGCTTAATGATAAGAGGGCGTTTAGTGAGTGCTCTCAGGCGTGATGTCAGTTTCTCGACCTGTGATGGGTCGGTACCGAAGGACATCCCGCCACACTTGACATTTGGACATGAAATATTGATTTCGTATCCCCAGAGTGATTCACTTGATTCAAGCTTTTCGGTAACTTCGGCATACTCATCCTCGGTTGATCCTGCAACATTTGCGATAATCGCACAGGGAAGTTGCGTAAGGTGTGGAACTTTTTCGGTTATGAATTTGTCAACACCGACATTGGCAAGTCCTATGGAATTAATTATTCCTGATGGTGTCTCAACAATTCGTGGAATGTCATTACCCGGACGGGGTTTTATGGTTACTGCTTTTGTATAGATTGCACCGAGTCGTGATATGTCAATCAAATCTTCATATTCACTGCCGTAGCCAAATGTTCCGGATGCAACTCCGACAGGGTTGGGAAGCAGTTTATTTCCAATCTGTACCGATAAATCCATGATTCTGTCCTGATTATTTTTAATGGTTAATTATCTGATTATAAAATTCGCACAGTCCGGTTTGCCGGTCTCTGGATTGCACATTTTTGATAACAGTTACAGAGCTTCCCTGACTCTTACCATAGAAGATCGTTACTGTTAAATACCGGGCCCTCTTTACATGCACGGGCATACCCCGGTTCCGCAACTGTTTTTACGACACATCCCATACAGGCACCAACACCGCAAGCCATGATCTGTTCAACAGAGACTTCACAGGATGAGCCGGTGCGAAGCGCAAGTTCGTGGCAGGCTTTGAGCATCGGGTGAGGTCCGCAGCAGTACACGGTATCACTATTTTTTATAGATTTTTCGATTGTTTTCAAATAATCTGCAGTAGTTCCTTTAAAACCGAAACTGCCATCATCGGTACAGATCACGGGATCTATCACCCTGAAGGCGTCAAGGTCGGGAATAAAACTTTTTGTTCTGCATCCGAAAATGAATGAAAATGGCAATTGTCTGCGTTTAAACTCTGATGCAAGAAATAACATAGGACCAACACCGATTCCACCGGCAACGAGAACCGGTTTATTGTCATCGGATGGGTTGGAAAATGGATTGCCAAGTGGTCCAATAATATTAATTGAATCACCCTTTACTTTTGCGGTAAGAAGCTCTGTTCCTCTGCCGCGTTTTTGATAAATAATTGAACATGTTGATAAAGCCGGATCAAATCCTGAGAATGCGAAAGGGCGACGCAGGAGCGGTGTTGTATCGTCTGTGATGCGAAGAGTTAGAAAATGTCCGGGTAGTACAGGTGTATCCTGGCTCCAGGTCATTTCCAGATAGTAAAATGAATCTGCAATTTTATCGTTTTTTAAAACTGTTGCATCAAATTGAAGCATGTCTAATCCAGTCGTGGAATTTTTACATTTTTATTAACAATAACTGTTTTTCAGGCCTCAGATCCGAAGAACTTCACGCCAGACACTAATGAGAATGATACTGATGAACTGTTTTACACGGGATTGAGAAATCAGGGTTTCATTCTATCATAGTGTTTAAAATACGTAAAAAGCATCGATCTGAAAAGGATAATTGATTACAATACCGAAGATGAATCTATTATATACTCACTTTAGCATTTTTGTGTGTCAAGGTAGAACACTTGTGGAATATTGTTGATGATATGAACCCGATATATGCGAATTTCAGTGCATCGTCAGGATACAGAATTCGTAATACTGAAAAATCACTATAAATCTATAAAAAGAGGCTTCCATTTAGAACGGTAAGGATTTATATTTTGAAGGAAAATCTATGTTTGTAGATCTTATGAACCAACCAGTGTATGGTATACAACCTGTGTTTGATCCATAAACAGGCTTACAATAGAGTGCAGTGCAAAGTCAATTTTGGGGTTATTTCAAGAACTTCGGAGGATGGTCTATGAGTGCTCATGCAGCAAAGCGAAGTGTCGTTTGTACACTTCAATTCCTAATGCTTTTTCTTGTCATAAACGTTTACTCTGATGAGACGTTTAAACAGCTTTTTACTGGTGGCAAATATGCAGATGCGTTAAAATATGCTGACGACAAACTGCCGATTGCAGATCGTGATGCCACAACATGGGCAATGCTGGGTATCGCAAACGAAGACCAAGGCTTTGTTGAAAAAGCGCTGGCTTGTTACATGGTTGCGATGCGTAATGATGATAAAAACTATGAGGCACAGCTTGGAGCTGCGCGTGTTTACAATAAGCTTAATCAGCCGGAGAGTGCAATGGCGATAGCGAAGAAAGCTATTGCAATAAAAGAAACCGGTGAAGCAAGCTGGGAATTTGCAAAAGCTGCTATCGCACTTAATAAAGCTGTTGAAGCAAAATCTGCGCTTGAGAAAGTTATTGAAACTGATAAGGCAAATATCGTTGCAGCGAAAGAGCTTGGAATTATCCATTTCAATGCAAAGGATTACAAAAAAGCTATACCTGCAATGCGTTCGGTTTACGACGCTAAAGCTGATGGTGAGCTTGCACTCAAACTCGGAACAGCATATAAAAATGTTAATGTTCCTGACAGTGCAGCTTTTTTCTTTAATGAGTCACTCAAAGATCCGAAATCTGCAAAACCAGAAACGTCGATTGATCTTGCACGCATTTACTATCAAACAGAAAAATTTGCTGATGCTGCAAAGCAATTCAGTGAAATCAGTCAGGAAAAACTCTCGGCGGATGACCTTTACAAAACAGCCGTAAGTATTGAAAAGTCAAGTCCGGATGATAAAGAAAAAGCTTCAAGATTCTACGAAGCAGCTATGGTCAAATATGGAACATCAACGTCGAAAGATGCTCTTAAATCCAAAGAGATGGTTGGACGCTGGAAGCTTCAGAAGAGAGCGTTCAAAGATGCTTTGGATATTTTTACCAGTATTCAGAAAGCTGATCCAAACGGCAAAGCTGTTCCTGATATTTTTATCCTTCTTGCTGATGCAAACGATGGCCTCGGAGATCGTCTCAAAGCAATACAGATGCTCGAAAGAGTAACGGCATCAAATAAAGACAATATCGATGCTTTTGCCCGTCTTGCAGAACTCTATACAAAAGAGAAGCAGGCCGATAAAGCACAGGCAATTTACGAAAAGCTGATTACTGTGCAGCCAAATAATCCAAAGGTGTACCTGGCACTTGGTGAGAATGCGTTTAAAGCTAAAAAATTTGAAGATGCACTTCGTCATTTTCAGAAGAGCTTTACTCTTGAACAGACTCCTCGTGCAGCAGAAGGCATGATGCAATCTGCGTGGGAACTCAAACGGTATGATCTTGCTCAGGATGCAGCTGAAACTGCGCTTCATAAAGATCCGAAACTTCGTGAACCTCAGGTTACACTGGCAAAAATTCATATTATCAATAGTAACTGGGCAGCCGCGATTCAGGTTATTGAGGGGCTTGTAAAACTGGAACCCAATAACAAGACGTTCTGGGAAAAGCTTGCATCCTGCTATGAAAAATCAAATAATCCTGATAAGCTTGCCGAGGCAGATAAGGCAATTCTTAATCTCGATAAGAAAGATGTTACATCACGTACCCGGTATGCAAAGTATGCCGAGTCAAAGGGTGATGACAAAACTGCTTTTGCAACATACAAAGAACTTGCAGTATTGACACCATCAAATGCTGATGTATTCAAGAATCTCTATAAGATCTCCGTAAAACTGGGAAATCAGGACGATGCTGTAACCTACCTTAAGAAGTATACTGCAATTAAACCTCAGGACGCTGCGGCATCAAAAACGCTTGGTGATATTCTTTTTGATAAAAAAGACAGTACTGGTGCACTTGCAGCGTATCAGGCTGCGCTTACAGCTGATCCGGGTATCAAAGGGCTGTACAAAAAATACGCTGTTCTTATGATGTCGCGTAAGGGGCAGGAGAAGGAACTTCTGACGGTCCTTTCAAATGCAGTAAAAGCAGGAGAAGCTGATGAAGAGATCTACTCGACACTTGGCGAAATTCATCAGAACAATAAATCGTATCCTCAGGCGATTGAGATGTATACCAAAGCACTTCAGTTAAAACCTCAGAATTTCGAAGCGCTTGCATCACTTGCATTCTGTCAGGAAAAAGCAGGAAAAATTTCTGATGCAATTATCTCTTATGAGCAGGCTGTCGCGATGAGTGGCTCTGCTGTAAAGGAAATGAAGGCGCTTGGTGATCTGTACTGGCAGCAGAATAAGAAAGATCAGGCTGTTGGTGCTTTTAAAAAATATGTTGAGAAAGCCCCAACAGATGCAAAGACAATCAGAACAATTGGTGATTATGAATACGACAAAAAGAACTATCCTGAAGCCGTTAAATACTACGGAATGGTAACAGGTGCTGATTCAAAAACTGATGATTTCATGCTTCGGTATGGTGCTGCAGTGTATCAGACCAATGACCTTAAAAAAGCAACAGAGATTTTTAAAGCGATTGCTGCTGCGAATCCAAAGAATCCGGAACCTTACAAAACATTATACGAGATTGCAAAGAAAGATAGTAATAACGCCGCTGCGGCGGAATATCTCAAGCAGTATACAGTATTAAAGCCAAACGATGCTACTGCATTAAAACTTCTTGGTGATAACTACTACGAGTTGAAAAACAATCAGGGAGCGCTTACTGCATACCGTGCGGTACTTAAAAGTGATTCGACTGCAAAAGGTTTCCATAAGCGCTATGTTGAACTTGTAAATCAGAGTGGTACACCTGATGAAAAAATCAAAGCGCTGAGTGGTTCGATTGCTGCCGGTGAGGTCGAACCGCAGATGTATTCACAACTTGGTAATCTTTACAAGGCTGCCGGTAATTGTCAAAAAGCGATACCGAATCTTGAGAAGGCATCACAGGCAGATCCAAAAGCTACCGATCTGTTGCTCTCGCTCGCAGAGTGTCAGGCTAAGACAGGCGCTGTGGATCAGGCTATCCTTAATTATGAGCAGACACTTGCAATGATGCCAAACGCTGTAAAAGAACATAAAGTTCTTGGTGATCTCTATACTCAACAAAAGAAAACTGAACCTGCAATCCGATCATATAAGAGATATCTGGACCTTACTGCTGATAACAGCATCGCAAAGCTTGTTGCAGAGAATTCTCTTGCAGCAAAGAATTACACAGATGCAATAAAATATTTCGGTATGATCACCGGCGAAGATGCTAAATCGGTTCCAATGCTTACTGCATACGGTAAAGCATGTCTTGAGGGGCAGAATAATGAAAAGGCGATTGAAATCTATCGTAAGCTTTCAACATTAACACCTCAGAATCCGGATGTATTCAAGGCTCTTTACGATTTGTCAATGAGGGCCGGCTCTAAAGATGAAGCATTGCAGTATCTGAAGTCTTATACGGCTTTACGTAGTGGTGATGCCGGTGCGCAAAAAGCACTTGGCGATATGCTGTATGAAAGAAAAGATAATGCAGCTGCGCTTAATGCTTACCGTGCTGCACTTAAGACAGATCCTGCAATTAAAGGAATTTATGCCCGTTATGCCGAACTGCTTATGGCAAGTGGCGGTAAAGATGAGGAGATGATTGTTGCTCTTAATGGTGCGATTGCATCCGGTGAAGCAGATGTCAAGATGTACATGCGTCTTGGTGATATCTATACCAAGCGTGCAGAAACAATCGTACCCACTAAAAAGACGCCGAATGTCACTGTTCAAAAACAGGAAAGCTATGCCAACGCATGTAAAATGTATGAGAAGGCTTCACAGCTTGATCCTAAAGACAATGTATTGATCACAAAACTGGCTGATTGTCAGGCAAATGCAGGAAATGCAAATGCTGCAATACTCTCTTACGAACAGGCTCTTGCAATGAATGCAGCTGCAAGCAGAGAGTATAAAGTGCTTGGTGATCTTTATGCATCACAGAATAAAAATGATCCTGCAATCAAGAACTACAAAAAATATCTCGAGAAGAATAGTGATAATGTTCTTGCCCGCAAGGTCGGAGATTATTCATTTCAGCAGAAGAATTATGCCGATGCGGTCAAGTATTACGGAATGGTTTCCGGAGCTGATGCTGCGAGTGCTGGTGTACTCAAACCATATGGAGAGTCTGCATATCAGTTAAAAGATGATATGCGTGCATACCAGATCTATCGTCAGCTTTCTACCTTGTTACCTAATGATATCACCGTGTTTCAGAGACTTTATGAACTTGCAGGTCGTGCCGGTACAAAAGATGAAACGCTTGCGTATCTCAAAAAGTATACATCACTGAAACCTAACGATGCCACTGCACAGAAAACTCTTGGTGATATGCTTTATGAGCGTAAAGATAATGCAGGCGCACTTAATGCATATCGTACGGCTCTGAAAGCTGATCCGGCAATTAAAGGGATTTTCGCCCGTTATGCAGAGTTGCTTATGAACAATGCCGGTACTGAGGCTGAAATCACAACGGTGCTTAATGGTGCTATTGCTGCAAATGAAGCTGATGTGAAGATGTATGTTCGCCTGGGTGATATTTATGTAAAGCAGTCAAACTTTGTCAAGGCTGGTCAGATGTATGAAAAAGCATCACAGCTTGATCCGAAGAATGCTGCTCTTCTAACAAGTCTTGCAGAAAGTCAGGCAAAAGCAGGAAACGCAAGTGCTGCAATTATGACCTATGAGCAGGCTATCGCGATGAATCCGGCTGCAAACAGGGAGTATAAATCACTTGGTGATCTGTATACGCAGCAGAAACGGACTGAGTCTGCAGTATCTAATTATAAAAAATACCTTGAAAAAAGTAAGGATGATCAGATCGCAAAGCGCGTCGGTGAGGCTGCGTATAACGCAAAGAATTATCCGGAAGCAGTCAGGTATCTCGGTATGATCAGCGGTACTGAAGGTTCAAATGTAAAATATCTTCAGATGTATGGTGATGCATGCTATCAGCAGAAAGATGATGTTAAGGCTTTTCAGGTATATAAACAACTTGCTGCTGTTACACCAACAGATGCCTCAGTATACAGGAGACTCTATGAACTTGCCGGTCGTGCAGGTACAAAAGACGAGGTTTCACTCTATCTTAAAAAGTATACAGCACTGAATACCACAGATGCATCGGCACTAAAAACGCTGGGTGACATGCTCTATGATACTAAAGATTTCACAGGGTCGCTTGGTGCTTACCGTGCAGCATTGAAAGCGGATCCGGCAATTAAAGGCATTTACGCACGCTATGTCGAACTGCTCATGAAAAATAAAGGTACAGAGGCAGAAGTTGTCACTGCGCTTAATGGTGCTATCGGTGCCGGTGAAGCAGATGTTACCATGTACAAACATCTCGGTGAAATCTATTACAAACAGAATAACTTTGTAAAAGCAGCCCAGATGTACGATAAGGCATCGCAGCTTGACAAAAAAGATGCAGCGTTGTTGACACTGCTTGGGGAAAGTCAGGCAAAATCAGGTAATACAAGTGCGGCGGTTCTTACCTATGAGCAGGCCATCGCGATGAATCCGGCTGCAAGCAAAGAATACAAATCACTTGGTGATATGTATATGCAGCAGAAACGTGAAGATGCGGCGATTAAAAACTATAAGAAATACCTTGAGAAGAATGCAGATAATGGTCTTGCAAAGCAGATCGGTGCCTTTTCAATGAAAGAAAAGAACTATCCAGAAGCAGTCAGGTATTATGGTCTTGTAACCGGTGCCGATGCTACCTCGGTTGATTTTCTTAAAGCATATGCTGAAGCAAGTTATGCTGCAAAAGATGATTTCAAATCATATCAGATCTACAAGCAGCTGGCTCAGCAGACTCCAAATGATGCTGCTGTATTTAAAAAACTGTCTGAAATCGCCACACGTGCAGGTACTAAGGAAGAAGTGTTGCTATACCTTAAAAAGTATGCATCACTTGTACCAAATGATGCTGCTGCTCAGAAACAGCTTGGTGATATGCTTTACGAAAAGAAAGATGCTCCGGGCGCGATTGCTGCCTATCGTGCTGTAATCAAAGCAGACCCTGCTGCAAAAGGTTTCCATGGTAAGTATGCAGAACTCGTGATGGCAAGCGGAACAGATGCTGAGATTGTCACTGCACTTACTGGTGCGATCGGTGCCGGTGAAGCTGATGTCAGGATGTATACCCGTCTCGGTGATATCTATGTAAAACGCGCAGAGACAATTATTGTTGATAAAAAGAATCCGAAAAAAGCGGTTCAAAAACAGGAAAATTATGATAAAGCATGCAAGATGTACGAGAATGCATCACAACTTGATCCTAAAAACAATGTTCTGATTACAAAACTGGCTGATTGTCAGGTAAAAGCGGGAAATGCCAACGCTGCTATTTTGACTTATGAACAGGCGATCGCCATGAATCCGGCAGCAAGTGCTGAATATAAAGCTCTTGGTGATCTTTACATGAAACAGTCAAAAACAGATCAGGCTGTAAAGGCATACAAAAAGTACCTTGAAAAGAATGCTGATAATACAATCGCAAAACTGATCGGTAGTCACAGTTTCAAACAGAATAATTACCCTGAAGCTGTCAAGTATCTGGCACTGGTAACCGGTGCAGATGCAGCCACAAAGGAACATCTCAAGCTCTATGGGAAAGCATGTTATCTTGCAAAAGATGATTTCAGGGCATATCAGATACTTAAGCAATTGTCAACTATAACTCCGAATGATCCTGATGTGTTTGAGAAACTCTATGACGTTGCAGGCAGAGCCGGAACAAAGGATGAGGTACTGACCTATCTCAAGAAACTTCTTACGCTCAAACCAAATGATGCCAAGGGACAGAGAACACTTGGTGACATGCTGTTTGAAACAAAGGATAATGCCGGTGCGCTCAATGCATATCGGGCAGCCCTTAAAGCGGATCCAAAAATTACCGGCATTTACAAACGTTATGCAACACTGGTTATGAGCAGCGGCGATGATATCGAAAAGGTAAAGGCGCTTGAGGGTGCAATTGCTGCAAATGAAGCGGATGCGTCAATGTTTGCAACACTTGCCGGGATCTACAAAAAGCAGAATCAGCTTGTCAAGGCGATCGATCTTTACAATAAAGCATCAAAGGCAGATCCGAAGAATCTTCAGCTTTTGTCAGATCTCGCAGAAAGTCAGATGAAGAATGGAAACATTGCTGAAGCGACCATGACCTATGAACAGGTTGTTGTCGTAAATCCGGCTGCAAGCAAAGAATACAAGATGCTTGGTGATCTTTATGTAAAACAGGGCAAAATGGATCCGGCTGTAAAATCCTATAAGAAGTATCTTGAAAAGAATGCTTCGGACAATGAGATTGCAAAAGTTGTTGGAGAAGATGCATATAAAGCAAAGAATTATCCTGAGGCATTGCGTTATTTCGGTATGATTACCGGTAATAATGCAAAGAAGCCGGAGATTCTCCGGATGTACGCTGATGCAGCCTATCAGGCACAGGATAATCCTAAGGCACTGCGTGTTTATCAGGAACTTTCAACGATTGCTCCAAGTGATCCCGTCGTATTCAAACGTCTCTATGAGATCAGTCTCAAGGCCGGAGCATCCGAGCAGGCACTTGTAAACCTTAAAAAATATGTAGTGCTTAAACCCGATGATGCAGATGCGCAGGCTAAACTGGGTGACCTCCTCTATGATCGTAAAGATGATCAGAATGCGCTTGTTGCCTATAGAAGTGCAATTAAAGCTAATCCATCAATTAAGGGTATCTACAAAAAATATGTTGAGCTTTCAATGCGCTATGGAACACCGGACGACAAGGCTAAAGTACTTAGTGCTGCAATCGCTGCGGGTGAAGGCGATTCAAGGATGTATGTACAGCTTGGTGATATCTATAGAGCAGCCGGAAAGTATCAGAATGCAATTCCGATCTACGAAAAGGCATCACAGCTTGATCCGAAGAATGGTGCTATTCTCAGTTCTCTCGCGTTGTGTCAGTTGAAAACAGGTAATCTCAGTCAGGCTGCTATTACGTATGAACAGGCTATTGCGATGAATCCTAATGCCAATAAAGAGTATAAAGAGCTTGGAGATCTTTATATGCAGCAGAAAAAGACATCCTCGGCGATTTCTGCTTACAAGAGGTACCTCGAAAAGGGTAATGCAGATACTGAAATTGCTCTTATTGTTGCAAAAAGTGCCTACGATGCAAAGAATTATCCTGAAGCATTCAAGTTCTTTGTGTATGTAAAGGGTGTCAATACTCCTGAATATCATTTGCAATACGGATTGTCAGCTGTTGAAGTCAGGGATTACAAAGTGGCGATATCTGAACTTGAAAAGATCAGAAGTACAAAAGCTGCAGTGCAATCACGTGATGTCGCCTATAAGGCGCTTGCGCTTGCCTATGAAAAGAGTGGGGATATTAAAACTGCAGCTGAAGTCCTTGATGCCTATGTACGACTGCCAGGTGTAAAAGATCCTGATGCAGCGTATCAGCGTGCCGTTGTTTACGAGACAATTAACGCTGCTCAGGCTGTTACAATGTACGAAGAAAACACTGTGGCGTATCCGAAGGACTACAGAAACTTTCAGAAACTTGGTATTTATTATGCACGCCAGCCAAATGCTACGGTAAAAGCAACCAAAGCTCTTGAAAAGTGTGTACAGCTCGTTGATACAATCGGACTTGTCTGGCTTGAACTTGGTACTTTGTATGGGAAACAGTCACGTGATCAGGATATGCTCAATGCGTATCGTAAGTTCATTGAAGTGGATCCTACTAACGCTGAAGCATGTGCAAGAATCGGTGAAATCCTTTTGACAAGAAAAATGACCGATGATGCGATGGTGTTTCTTGAAATGGCAAACTCACTAAAGGAAAACGATCCAAAGATCATGACTCTTCTTGCCCGTGGTTACATTATGACAAAACGCAAGTCTGAAGCTGCAAAACTGCTTGAGAAAGTTGTTAAGTTGTCAAAGGGTGATATTGATGATGATCTCAGGAGAGTGCTTGCTGATGTGTATATGGAATCAGGTGAGTTTGATAAGGCTGCAAATGAGTACAAAATTATGCTTGATAAGAAGAAGACCAATGCTGTTTTAAGCAAATATGCAGAGGCTCTTATCGGTTTGGGAAAACTCAATGATGCAGCAAAAGCAGTTGAAGAGGTTAAAGCAAGTGAACCTGAAAACATTGATGCACACATGGCACTGGGTAAGATTAAGGTTGCTCAGAAGAAGTATGATGAGGCGATAGAGACATACAAAGAGATATTGTATATCAACCAGAATTATGCACCGGCACTGTGCGAGCGTGCAAATGTCTATATGATTCAGGGTAAGTATGAATGGGCAAAAACATTTTATACACGTACACTGAAAGCTGATCCAAGAAATGCAATAGCGCACCTTGGCCTTGCACGAATTGCAAAGAATGAAAAAGACTATACAGGGTACACAGATCATCTTGAGAAAGCAAGAAAGCTTGATCCGAATAATAAAGAAATTCTGGATGAGTTAAAATCTGTAAAACGCTGATAGTTTAAAGAAATGCTATAAAAAAAAGGTCTGATCAGCAGTTGCTGATCAGACCTTTTTTCATTAATACAAGTAGGATTATAGACAAATCTGGCTGAATTGATTTACATTCTCGACAATTCCTTAAATCCGTTTGTACTTACCGGAATTGATGTTCCATTTTTAAGAATTGCTTTATACGAATCTTTGCCGGTATTTTCAAGCTTTGAAAGGTAATTAATGTTCAGGATATATGAACGATGTATTCGGCAGAATTGTGACTTGTCAAGAATTGATTCAAGAAAGGAAATCCTTTCCTGTTTGAGATACATCCGTTTATCTGTCACAATACCGATATAATCATCCTCAGCTTTAATATAGACAATTTCGTTAACGGGGATGATAAAAATTTCAGGCCCATCCTTGACAAGTATTCGTGATAGCGGTGCAGCAAGCGTCTTTTGTTCGTCAAGAAACGGATTGTAATCTTTTTTCTGCCGTACACCCGTTTTAATAAATTTGTCAATCGCCTTTTGTAATCGTTCGCGTGAAACAGGTTTAAGGACATAATCGATTGCAGACGTTTCAAATGCTTTAAGCGCGTGTTCATCATAGGCGGTAACAAAAACGACCGGCGGGGCTTGTTCACCTAAAAGCTCAAGAACATCAAACCCGTTTAATCGTGGCATATTGATATCAAGAAACAGCAGATCCGGTTTATATTCCTGTACCGCTGCGATTGTTTCAAACCCGTCATTGCAAAGTGCTTTGACAGAGATGGATTGATTTTCACAGAGCAGTGTTTTCAATGTTTCACGGTTATGCTCTTCATCATCTGCGATAAGTACTTTAATCGGAATCACACGTTCTCCTTTTGTAGTGGAATTGTAATGGTGGCGATGAACCGGGTATCGGTTTTTTCGGTCAGGATTTTTCCTGAACTACCATACGATGAGTATAAACGTTTGGAGAGTGTTTCGATACCGGTTCCGCTTTTCCTGTTATGTACAATGGTACCGTATACACTATTAGTTACTGTGGTGGCGATATTGTTATCAGACAATGTTACTGTAACTGTTATATATCCTTTTTGATCAGACGATTCGATACCGTGTTTAATTGCATTTTCGATAAGCGGCTGTAGTATAAACGGAATACTTTGATAGTCGTTGCACCGGGTATCAATATCCCAGTCGACAGAAAAAGAATCATTACGGCGGAGTAGTTCAACTGCAGTGTAGTTTTTTGCATGGGCGATCTCTTCTGCAATAGTGACCGTGGTTTTCCTGCTGAACTGCACACTGTATAAAAGAAATTCAGAAAGATACGCAAGTGCTGCAGATGCTTTTGCAGGCGACTGAGAAATAAGCGATTGCAGCATTGACAAACTGTTAAAGAGAAAATGCGGGTGTATGGTGTTTTTGAGTGCTTTTAATTCTGCTTCTGCAAGCTGCAATTTGTTGTGAAGAAGTTCTTCTGAAGCAATCCGGTTTTGTTCAACGAAGAGGATTATATAATGTACGAGGATAAAGATTACCATCACAAGTGCTACTGATGGCACAACAAATGGCAGTGCTCCTGAAAAATGTTCTGCACTAAACATAAGGGGGAACAATAGTCGCAGTATCGATGCATAGATGTACCACAGTGTAAACCAGAGTGTTGTAGATAACAGCATATATAAAAACTGAATTGCTATCACCCTGTAAATGTTTGACCAGTTTGCAGGAAAAAAACGGCAGACAAAACGTCCTGTTGTTGACAGAATAATGCATGCTGGCAGAGTCGGAAGAATTAAAAGTAACGTAGATAGTATGGGAATGTTGCCGGAGAGTGAATAAACAAGCGCACTAAACGCTCCGGCAATAATCCATACGATACATGCTGGAAGAATGAATCTCCATGACATATAAAGTGATTCGGCAATCAATTTTTTACCTCAATACCGGCAAGGGTAATTGATCCCCTTATGAGCAGTTTTTTTGCCGGTACCGGAACGGTTCGTGTTGTGTTCTCGAATACACCGAGTACCGGATTTCCTGCATAGGAGACACTCCATGTTTCGGGGATACGCATCTCAATACCGCCAAGAAGGACATTGACATCAATGGTGATCATGTCAACTTCAAAGTTTGCTTTTGTAAGATCTATTTCACATCCTCCAAAAGAAACCGATATGTGACCGCCTTTAAGTGCCTGACTGCTATATGAATAGTTGCCGCCACTGAGGACAAGTGCTATTGCAATGGTGTCATCACTTGTTGCATTACTGTTATCGTGCATCAAGTCATCGCTGCTGCAATGTACGAATGCTGTGTGAAATTTTCTTTCAGATTTGAAAAACGGACGCAGCATTATTTTTAGACCGATAATAATCGGTATTAACGGCCACATCTTATGGAACGGTACAGAAATCAGGTGAAGATAATTCGCCTGAAAAAGTGCACCGGTAAGGATGAGTACCGGTCCCCAGAAGTAACTGTTTGATGAGCAAGGGAAGATGAGTTTGTAGGTGCCCACGGCGATGAGTATTAGCGGCCAGAAGTGATGAAGATCAATGTCGTAGGGTAAAAATCCGAGAGATCTTGCAAGAAGGAAAAGCCCGATGGCAATGATTATCGCCCCGGTAACAAACGATCGTGGGAAACTGCTCCAACCGTCGTGATGTGTACTCATGGTATACTCCTTATTAGATAAATAATAAAATCAATCTGCAGTTGCGTTATGCATCATATTTAAAATATACGACCAGGTAATCGATACGAAAACAGATAATCGGTAAAACGGGTGTTGTTACCGGTGGCTGATCAGTTTCACCCTGATCAGCTCCGTCTCCATTCAAGTGATTAATTGGCTTACCCCGTTGACGGTGTATAGATAAGTGGATAGAGTACAGGTGCAGGGTTGAGGGGCTTTCGTTGCTCACAAAAGAACAATGTATGGTATATCAATTTTTGTGCAGATTGGTTTTTACTATTCAAGTGCAACAGTCAGACTGTACATGGTTGTGTATGGTTACTTACTGTCAGCAGCACTCTTTTTCCCGCACCGGTCGCACAGATTGATATTGACACCCTCAACATCCCAGCGTGCACGGGCTTCAATTGTGTCTGCTGCACTAAAATGAGCTTCCGATGGATACCAGGGTACAAGACGGCCTATATCTGGTTTATCATTCTCGTTGTAGTCGTCAAAGTAGGAAAGCGATCCTTTGCCTGCCTGAAGCGAATCGAACCTGAAACTACCTTCACTATCTTTGGTACTATATGATGTCATACTATTGAACAGTTTGAATATCCATTTTCTGTGTGCATTTTTGTCAAGACACGATGCTGACCCCTGCAGGCTGATCGCGATGCTGTCTGCATGAAGTGTTCTGAACACGATAATCGCTGCAGTATCGGTTGAGTCTTTTGCTTTAAGCTGGTTTCCGGCAATGTCGGTACCGGTGTTTTCCTTTATGACAAGTTGGTATTTCCGGTCAGGTAGCAATCTGCGTTTCAGAGAAAAAAATGTTGTGTCGCTGTAACCCGGTGATGGCTTCACGTAAAGTGTATCGATTCCCAATGAGTCAATAAGTGCAACCGGAGAATTTATAATGACAGGTTTACTCCAGATAATGTGTAATTTCGGTTCAAGATCTGAAACTGATCCTGTTGCCGGGAACATTGCACGGGCAAACGGTTTTAACGTATCGTCTGCAGAAATCCCGTTAAATTTCAGAGTGTCAATAATTGTTTTTCCAGTGGGCGCAATAACCTTACAGACAAGATTATAAGGAGCTAACGATGTTGGTGTGTGAAGTCTGAGGGTGAACATTTTACCGTTTGGCAGTGGAATGTATGTTCCGGCTGACGTTACAGATGGTGTATCGATTCTGTAAATATAACATGATGGATTACTATAGCCGCTGCGGGGATCAAGCGGGATATTCCAGTCGCCGGTGAGTATTGTTGAACTTTGCGGTTTGACATTTGATAATCTGAGCGTTGTCGTGTCATACGATGACGGAAACAGGAATACCGATTGCTCTTTTGTCGATATCATCAGTAATGAGTCGGGTGTGCTGTAGACGGGTTCCTTTGATGGCTGGATACGGTTATCGCTGTTTTGATCCAGAAATGCAATTGTGTGGTACCATCCTTTTTTAATACTTTTAAACTCAAAATACCCGGAACTGTCTGTTTGTGTCAGATAGTCAGGAGTTCCGGTAAACATACTGTCAGGATGCAGATGCTCTTTATTGAAAAGCACTACTTTAGGCTGAAGATATTTCTTTGATGGATCGGCAATGCATCCGGCAAGTGTTCCACTGTCAAGTACCGGACCGGTTGAGAACGTGATACTTAATGGTGAGAGTATCGGATTATTATGCAAATCCAGAAGTTGTGTGGTAATTGAGATGTGATAGGTGGTGGAATCGTCAAATCCTTTAAGTGGAATTATGTCAAGTTTATTGCGACTGACAACCGTTTTTATTTTTACAGGAGGATAGATAGAAACGCCTTTGTCTGATTTGCTTGAGATCCATTCCGAAAAAGTAATGGTGATTTTTTTCCGGGGATTTACATTTACAGATCCATCTGCTGGAGACATCGCCACTATTGTCGGGCTGGTTTTATCATCAGGTCCGCCACCCGGTGCACTTTGATGAGCACAGGATGCGAAAAGGATACATACGGCGATTGCAAGCTGTTTAATAGGTTGTTTTTTCATGAACCAAAAATAGTTCCTTCGTAGGTTAACTATCAAGAATAACCTTACCGGTGAATGTGTTAATATGATGAAAAACAGTATAAAGTTGTGATTTTTAAGCGGCACCGAACTATTTTTATTCATGGAATTATACTATGGAGCATTTTCGATTGGTGATATATCATGCCTGTCACCCCTGTTGCGACTTTCATGGTTACACAGGAATCGTAGTTAAACAATTCAATGGAAAAAGGATTATTTATGGATACAGTTGATTTTACTATTCAGAATCTCGGGGTTGCATCAATCAGAACACCGATTATTCTATCGAATAAAGTAAAAGATTATGTTGCCGGATATGTAAGTGATAATGAGATGATTATCAATGATGTAACCAGGGTCCCGGGAACGAATCAAATCTATACAAAGAAGAATCTTTTGGAAAAAGCCGGCCCACGGGATATGATTTATTTTGATCCTGTCAAGGTTCACGCTGCAATCGTTACCTGCGGCGGGCTGTGTCCGGGTCTAAACAATGTTATCAGGGCTGTAGTGATGTCTCTGTGGCATGTTTACGGTGTAAGAGTAATCTCCGGTATACGAAATGGATACCGGGGTTTTCTGCCTGAATCGAATTTGCCAATTATTGAACTTAATCCGGATGTTGTCAGTGACATCCATAAGGATGGCGGATCAATACTTGGTTCATCACGCGGTATGGGAGAGCGGGTTACCGAAATCGTGGATAGCCTTGAGCGTATGAATATTTCGATACTTTTCTCTATTGGTGGTGATGGTACGCAGAAGGGATCACTTAGCATTAGTGAAGAAATATCGAAACGTGGTCTGAAAATCAGCGTGATTGGAATTCCGAAAACAATTGATAATGATCTCTGTTTCATTCAGAGGTCATTTGGATTTGAGACTGCTGTTTCAAAAGCTGTTGAAGCAGTAAGTTGTGCGCACACTGAAGCCCGGTGTGCAATTAATGGTATAAGCATAGTAAAGCTTATGGGAAGAGAAAGCGGATTTATTGCCGCACATACATCAATTGCTTCCAATGATGTAAATTTCACACTGATTCCTGAATTACCGTTTGATCTTGATGGTCCAAACGGGTTGCTTGTCCATCTTAAGAACCGGGTGCTGAGAAGAAAGCACGCAGTTATCGTTGTAGCCGAAGGAGCCGGGCAGGAACATTTGTCGAATGATAACGCCGGCAAGGATGCATCTGGTAATACGCTGCTTGGTGATATTGGATTGTATCTCAAGGATCGGGTATCAAAATACTTCAAGAGTGAAAAAATCGATGCGAATATTCGATACCTTGATCCAAGCTATATTGTTCGAAGCACTGCTGCAGACCCGGGTGATTCAATTTACTGCACCCGGCTCGGGACCAATGCTGTGCATGCTGCGATGGCTGGTAAAACCAACATGCTTGTGAGTCTGATCAATAATACCTTTGTTCACGTACCAATCCAGCTCGCAGTGGAAAAACGAAACATGATAGATCCGGAAGGTGAGTTGTGGCGTGATGTCATTCAGGCAACAGGTCAGCCGCCGCTTATGAAAAACATATAATAATCAACACAAATAAAAAAGGCTCACATTTGTGAGCCTTTTTATTTACAAGAGGCAAGAGACGTACTGTCTACTGCCTACTTCAATTACCATTTCACCCCGGGGACCGGATTTTCGCCATCCCACGAACGGATCAGCTTTCCGATACGTTCCCAGCGGATTTTCATCGGGAGCAGATAGTACGGTGTTGTTTCGTTAAGTGAAAAGTACAGTATGAATGCTTTCGCCTTGACATAGTTGTAGTTGACATATCCCCAGTAGCGGGAGTCAAGTGAGTTGTCCCGATTATCACCCATCATGAAATAGTTATCATACCTGACGGTATAGCTGTCAAGTTGCTTTCCATCGAGAAACAGGACATATTTAAAGGTCGGGTACGAATCAGGAAACTGGCTTGCAATCTGGTATTTTAAGACTTTGTCAAGTTCTGTCCAGTTGTCAATGTTGTTAAGATTGAAGAAGACTTTTTTGCCTTTGATTTGTCCGATGACGATGTTGTTTTCATGGAGCGTGTTCATTGTTATAGGAATACCGGCGTTTGAGTTGGGGAATGAAACATTATTGGAAAATTTACCGTTCAGGTAAAGCTGGAATTGAGCCGTAACTTTTTTTGTTGGATTTTCCTGATGCACCATATGCTTGAGGAACAGAAACTCCCGGAGTTCAAGTTCTGACGGTTTGAACGAATCACCTTTTTTAGGGATATAGAGGGGCTTGAAATACTTGGTGTCAGGATTTCGAAGTGTTGAAGTAAATTTTCCTTTTGGCGGAAGTCGCAACACATTTCCATCAACGATACATACTGTATCCCTGAGTTCGACCGTAGATCCAGGTCCGGCAATACAACGTTTGATATAATCTTTATTATCATTTCCAGGGTATTTGAATATTACGACATCACCGGGTTTTGGATTCTGTACTGCAGGGAGGCGCTGATTAATACCAAGTTCTCTTGAGTAGGGAATAAATGGTGCACCATAAACAAATTTCAGACCCAGAAGGAAGTCACCGACAAGCAGGCTGTTTTCCATAGAGCCAGTAGGGATCTTGAATGCCTGAATGACATACACAATTGCAATGAGCGCCATAATAAGTGCGCTTCCCATTTCCTTCATAAAGTGGAACATGCCCGCCTGCTCTGAACGTCGTCCTGACTGCTGTTCTTTAGACAATGAAACCTCCGGTTCCGGTGTAAATAACCATATATTCGAGATGGTTATCAGAATATTTTTTATAGACTAACTAAAATAAGTTATGCTTCATCGGGATGGAAGACTGAAAATTACCGGGATGAGAGAGTTATTTTTCGGAGAATTATGGTTTTACGGTGGTGAATACGATCACGTTTTAATGTGTACTAATTCCTGGCAGTACTGTTTACGTCACTACCAGCGATCAGTATCGCTTATGGTGATACAGGCCTGCATACAAGTGCAGATGTATAGATGCCGGATTTATGATAATTTACAAAGTCAGACAGAATCGAGTGTTAAAAAGTATCAATTCAATAACTTGGCAGAATTGACCGATAAGGTAACAGAAAAGTATCAATTATCGATGAACTGAAAAACGAATTTAATCTACTAAACAGACGAGAACATCACTTTGTATATAAAAGTCATGAATTATCAAACAATAAAGATTACTACATAAATTGTAATGGGATTACAGAGTTATGAGGAAATTGCTATCTGCACTTTTATTTGGATTTTCTGCAGCAACATGCGCCTTTACAAGTGAAAGTGTTGAGGGCGTTGATTCATTGTGTACTGCGTATCAGGCACCATATTCCCTTAAGGTAAATGGTTCGGTCATGGAGATACAATTTGCTGAAAATAAAAAGGTTTTGTCGATGAAACTTTCGGATCGGGAAGGCAACGTTATTTTCAGTAAAGATACTGTTTCGCTTGATCATATGAATTCAATTTCAATTCCCCTGGCTGATACTGGTAAACCCATGACACTTGATATCCGCTGTGTTGCCTTTACAGGTAAGTCGTTTATTCCCGGCAATAAAAAATAACATCCAGTCTTACCCGTCACAGGTGTGCGACAACCCATCATGATCTTTCGGCAGCTTATCAAGCTGCTTTTGTTGGTATTATTGGGTTTTGGCTCTCACGCGGGTTATCGGATCGTGCTGTTTTCCCTGGCTGATATTATTCTTTGAATGTATCAATGAAATTCCTGATCATTGTTACTGCCGCAAATAAGTCAATTGACGTTGTGTTAATTGCTATATCATAATTACCAGTGTCCGACCAGTTTTTACCCGTAAATGTTTTATAATAGTTTTTCCGGTCTTTGTCACTTTGTAGTACCATTGTTTTGGCTTCTTCATAAGTAAGATTTCTCATTTTCTTTATTCTGTCAATACGGAAATCCTTGTCTGCATAGAGAAACACTCTGATATGGTGCGCATAATCTTTAAGCACATGAAATCCACATCGTCCGATAATGACCGCTGACCGGTTCTCAGCGAATTTTTTTATTATCAGAGATTCGATTTCAAATAGTTCCCAATCTGTGGGGCCGACTATTTGAGGCGGAACATAAGCATCCTGGTAACCGTTGATATTAACATAAAAAGAGTCCCAGAAGGAGCGGAGCTTTTCATCGAGCGAGTCGATTTTGTTTTCCGGCAACTTGAAATAAGTTGCCGCTTCACGGATAATATCTCTGTCAACATACGAAATTCCAAGTTCTCTGGCAAGCTCGCGACCAATAAAAGATCCTCCACTACCCGACTCTCGACTTATGGTAATAAGTATTTTTTTATCATTGTCCATAAGGTAATCCTCCTTAAAATGTGATCCTCCGGAAATTCCCCTTTGAGGGCATGTTTTCCGGTTTATAACTGCAACTTTATTGTACCATAGAATGTCGCAGCTGAGAAATATTCTATATGAAATTATATCAGGAATTTCCCGATGAATTAAAAAAAGTGGTGTTTTTACATCCATTTAGTCAAATTAATCTGGTTGTGAAATCATTATGCAAACAGATTTCAGGATGTTGCCGCGGTGATTGTACCTAACATATTGATTTCTAATAAAACAGGCAAAAAGGAGACTTTTTATACAGAGAAAATACTGTCAGGATTTGCCTGATTCGAAAAATAATCTGTAGCGTAAATGTATTGTTAGCACTTATCAATGCATTAAGAATATACTGTGTTTTCAACGGTAAATCAGCATGGTTTTGATTTGTTTTCTGGTTGTTTTTGTGTAATTCGGAATAGTAAAATTATGGCGGGATGGGAAAGTAGGTAATTTACAAATCGGAGACCGCAAATGAGGATTATAAATATTGCTGGTACATTAATATGTACCATCGTAGCTATGCATTCCTGCACAAATGTTTCATCAACAGATTCATTATCCTGGGATGTAAACTATACAGTACCTTTACTAAGCGAAAAGTTTTCCGTTTCGTCACTTGGTCTCAGGGATAAGTATTTTGTTGATGATTCTGCACGTTCAGGAGATACAATGTTTGTGTCGCAGAAAAAACAATTTTATCAGCAATGCAGATCGGACATATTTACAATTCCACAAATAGATAACAATTGGATCAGAGGCGAGCTTGTAATTCGAAAGCTTAAACTGGAATCTCTTATTTCCGGAATTAACATTCCTAACGTATCTCCGTTAATGAAACGTTCATTTGATGTCACGGATCAAAAAATGTTCTGGAGAGATACTGTCGTCCTGAACCTGGTTAAAAATATCGATTTCGGACACACATCACAATTTTTTAAAGCGCTGGTAATAAACCATTCTTTAACAACTGCTTTAAAAGACATCTCTTATTCTGTAATTGGTAAATCAGATACACTTACATTCGAATCAATTGGGTCACTCGGACCCCAGAACAGCATAGTAATCAAGGCCGCGCTGGATGGCTTCTCGGCTGGTGATACGTTTTTTATAGAGTGCAGCTATACTCCGGAATCCGGTAATCAAAAACCTGATTTTCAGCTTTCATTTTCGGGGAATTTTGATGGAATTAATTTTAAAACAGCAATTATCAATGATTCACTGCTTGGTTTAAATTTTGTTTATGAGAAAGATGTTCCATTTGGAGAGGCTGGTTTCAACGCATCATTTTTTGATGTCAGCGCATTTTCGCTTCCGTTTACAATAAATAATACTTTGCCTTTCGGATTAAAGGTTAACGGCAGAATAAATTCGATTTGGGATGCGGAGTATTGCAAGCAGAATTCGATCGAAAGTACTGGCGATCTGACAGGAAATCCAATGGATTCCTCATTTTTCAAGGGTGATGAAATTATAAATGTTATGATTCCGCGAAATCGTACCGATGGTCATGATGATATAAGTCATCATGAGATCAAATTAAGTAATGCCCGTATACTGCCATCGTGGGATAACAGGGATACAATTAATACCCTGCATTTTCTGGTTAATGCTGAAATCGTCGTTGAAGGAAAAATGGTAAGTATCGAAAATGTCGAACGCGCAGGTATCAAAATAGGTACTCCGTCTATAGATCTAAAAGCACTTAGCGGCTGTTATACATACGAAAGAAGAATTGACAATCCATCCGGGATTATTCCTGTCTTGTCAGAGTCACCAACATCCGATATTGCAAAAAGTTTTAGAAACAGACTTATACCGGACCGATCAAATCTTAATGTCAACATCAAATTTATGTTACCGGATGATACCCGTTTTGAACATATTGATCTTCTCTGCCGGCAGTATGACCGCGACAGTAATGAAGTACTTGACAGCCTGATGTTTTCCATGGAAAATATAGCCGCTGGAAAAGAGTATTCGCATCATGTAAGTTTTAACCGGATTATAGAGCGGCTGCCTGATTCATTGCGGTATTCAATTACATACATTCTCAAGCCCAATAAGAAAATATTCCTTGATAAGGATGTCATAAACAGGGACGATAGTATGTTTTATGCTTTTTTTGATGCCAAAGCGGAACTCGAAATGGATATGTACCTGGTTTGGGGAATACGGGACACGATAAGTTTTGAGTTTAATCGTAATGTCGCGTCTTTTCCATTGTCATCTCAAAATGTTGAGCTTATGAAAAGTAAAGATCTTGAGTTATCGGTGTTGGTAAATAATAGTTCAAATATTGTAGGACGCCTGCGTGCTGTACAGATTAAAGATAATATTGTGAATAGGAATGATAGTGTGTATCTGTTGGGAAAAAGCGGGTTGATAATTCCGGAACGGGGAGGTGTAATGGAAAATCTGATTTCATTCAATGAGGCAGATATTCGCAGTCTCACCGGACCTGACAGTCTTTCAGTTAAATGGATAATTGATCTGTTTCCCTGTGACATTGATGCTCTCAGAGATAACGATTACCTCGATGTTTTTGCTGAGTTATCGCTAAAAGGACAGCACTCAACAAGCTCCATGTTTGGCAATGACCAATAAGAGGGGCAGATAAATGGATGTACTAACAGAAATCATTTCTGTTAATTGTAATCATTCCGTAAAGAAATGGAATTTCAGGATTTATTTATACACTGCGATGTTACTGATTTCAATTGTCACTGCAGTATTCAGTTATGAAAATAATCAGAGTATGTTCAGGTCATCACTCTCTGATGTCTCGCTACTACATGGCGTTGAATCCAATCCGTCACTACTGGCTTCTGAAGGTAATCCGATGTTCGGTTTGCAATTACCACTGCCGTTTTCTCTTACGTTGAAGATTGACAATTCAACATTGACACTGCCGAATCCGCTTACGTATCTGTTTGATAATACAACCATTGATGCCTGGATCGCACGAATGCTTATTGAAAGTTTCGAACTTGAAGGTCTGTCTCCCTCAGGTGTTTCATCAAAACTTACATCATTTTCAAATAAAGATATTAAACTCTGGATGACCGCACAGCTTCCATACCTGAAAATTGCCATGAAGAAGCAGAAAGATTTTTTCTATGGATGGGGATTTAACATCGAATCCATTTTTGATGGATATGTAAATATTCCCGGACAGATACTTGCTGCTGTTTTTTCGACAGATAAGGGAATTCAGCCGGAAAATCAAATCTCGTTCAGCACACTAAAATCAGAGTTTGAATTTGTTACAGAGATACAGAGCGGGTGGGGAAGGGCGTATGATGTCGCACTCAAATGGAAAGACAGAACTCTATTTGACAGATTACAATTTGGTTTCGGTGTTACACAGAGGATCGGACATTCCTACTATGAATTGACAGCAGACACACTGCTTCTTGACTATGCAAAACGTGGTGTCATGAATGTTAAGGGTAATATTCGCATTAAATCATCGGGAATAATGAATAATGGTGCTGCTGATATACTCAATGTTAACGGATTTGGATTAGGTTTGTCTGTTGGGGCATCATTACAGAATGATCGTTTTTCAATTGCCGGGGGGCTGACAAATCTGGGGGCGATGGGGTGGTATGACAGAATAAATTATACGAATGTTTCAGTTAAAAAAGACTCGGTATATCTCTATGATATTTTTCAAAATAAAACGGATTCAATGATTACTACTGTAAATAGCGATGGCAGTAATATCGGTTATCTGCTTTCTCCTGCTTTTACCGGACTGTTAAGCACCCGGTTTCCTTTTAAAGAACAGTATCATGCACTGATCAGTTATCAGCTTGTGTCCTTTGGTTGTAAATTGTCAAGTGAACACATTGGCAGATTCGGGCGCGACTATACTGTATCATTGGATCTGGAAAGCGGTATTGATTACGGTAAGATACCGTTAAGGCTTGGCTGGACATATTCGAAAAATAAAATGAAGACATCAACGATATCGCTCGAACTGGTCAATAAGCTTTTGACATATGATATATGGTACAGAGCATCCGGAGATTGGCTTTTCAGGGCAAAGACAGGGGCTGAATTAGGATTCTGTTTTCATATTTATACAGGTTTTAAATCAGGGTTCAAAGCAACATATGAAGATTTTAAGCGGGTGAAAAGGAACCAGGGAAGAGAATTTTAATAAAAGACCGAGATCTGTTTGTGAATAAATGGTGCAGCGCATTGTGAGTAGAAAAAAAGAAGGGCTCAATTGAGCCCTTGATAGTAATGGAAACAATGTACATCTTTATTAAAATGCTGTTTACAATTCCTGTTTTACGCCGATTTTCATTGTAAACTGCTCATTACGGCCATCAGAGTCGGTTACGGAAAATACTGCCAGATAGGTTCCTGCACCAACGAGACGATTGTTCTTGTTCCGTAAATCCCAATAGATACCATAATCTGTATCGGTTGCTTTATAAACCTCAAGATCATTGCGGACAAGATTTCCCATGGCATCATAAAGGCGGGCTTTTCCGTATGACTTGCTTCCCTCGGTTGCCTTTAATGGATTTCCCGTTACGTGAATCATTATGAGCACTTCTTTGTTATCAGAATTTGAAATCCCTTTGGCTTCTTTCTGGGCAGTTATGACAGGCTCAAGTACTTTAAATACTTCTTGAGGCAATACTTCTTTCAGTGTTTTTCCCGGGATTACCGGATTTGAGCTGGGGGCAACAGTAATTATTGTTGGAACAGCCGGTTCCTTCTCAAGGTTGACTGTAATAACTGCCGGTTTCAATCCGCTTTCAGACGCTGTAATCTGGGTGGTTCCCTGTGCAACCTTATTTATAACACCCTTATAGGCAGAACCGGATTTTGACGATACTGTAGCTGCGTTTGTATTCGAGCTGCTCCATTTTGCATTTGTCGCAAAACGTATAAAATAGCCGGTGCTATCGCGTACAACGGCATAGAGTGTGGCATCCTGCTCGTTTTCTTTTATCGTAAGTGTGGTAAGGCGGGTTGTTTCAAGGTTGATAGTATCCATAGTTTTTTGAAATGTAATCTGCCAGGGCTTTCCTACACCAAAACTGATGCGGATTGAATTCGAATGTACTTTACGTGTTGGATCATCGGGATTGACAAATGAAACAGTGAGACGATACTCAGAGTTTACTTTACCGGTTGGGATTTCGACAGCACCTGTTTCTGCGGTACCTGATGCGATCGTAGTTTTGCCATCAGAAAGCTCCCAGGTAACCAGTTTGTCCCATTCTTTCTTCCACCCGGTGCTGTCAAAAACATGGGGATACACTGTAACTTTATCACCTGATGTAGCTTTGTAGGTGTCGGTAATCGCATTATTGCCATTAACATCCGGAGTTCCATCTTTGGGATATATGCGAACGCTCGCATCCGGAGTAAACAGATTGGTCATTACCTTGATAGTGCTGCGACTGACATGACGTTCAACATAGAAGAAGTCAAACGGGTATGTTTTTCCTTCAACAAGACCATAGTCTTCTGCTGCTCTGTCAAGTGTGATCGTTCCGCGCTGGGACGCGTGGATACCTCCGAGGTCCATTGCAAGTTTACCATTAATAAATGCCCAGACATCATCATCACCGATAAAGTCGAACGACATACCCTTTTTAAAAGTGAATGTTGTATGTAGTTCCATTGAGAAGGAAAAGTTATGTTCATATCCCGATGGTTCGTTTCCAAATCCTTTTTCATCCAGCCAGAAAAAGTCAGTAGTCCCGTTTGAACCGCTTCGCTCAAAGGTATACATGCCATCTCCGGTGTGTATGAAAGGAAGCGAGTCTTCAATAACAATGTTTTTAAAAGCTGTATCATATTCAACAGTTGTTGGAGTCATATTTTTTCCGTCAGACCCCGAATATACCGGTATCTCGAAATCTCCTGGACTCCAGGGACGAAACCATTTGTGTATGTAAGAGCTAAAATTGATGGTTGTTCCGGGAACAGGTTTACGATCTGTAGAAAGCGTATCTGCTACCATCCCTTTGACAACACCGATCCGCGGACTTGCAGGCTCGAATTCCGGGTTACTGCCATCTGCATGGAAATCATAAAATGTGACTTTTATCCAGAGTGTATCAGGATAATCCTGTGCGTGCGTTGAAAAAATCAAACCTGCAAATACTAACAAAACCAGTAAAAAATTATGTCGGTTCATACTTTGTCCTTTGTTGTTATACAAGATAACAGCCGATTTATCACGTTCCCTGAACTGATACGGGTTTAATTTATAATATACACTATAAAGCTTAAAAAATACCAAATATTTAGAACCGTTCCGAATTGGAGATGTTTGTGATAAAGAAACGTATATTTTAGTGCATTTCAAAAAAATATCACACTATAGTTTTACGATTTATATTATACCTCATACACAAACAATTAAT
The DNA here is from genome assembly GCA_964390065.1 of uncultured Fibrobacter sp. Lineage (GTDB taxonomy): Bacteria > Fibrobacterota > Chitinivibrionia > Chitinivibrionales > Chitinispirillaceae > JAAZBG01. The sequence continues at coordinate 37,562 of CAYMGX010000002.1, forward strand.
TCTCCAAGGAGTGCTTTAATGGAGTCGATTAAAATTAACCTTTCTGAAGAGGATATTCCTAAAAGCTGGTATAATATTGCAGCTGATCTTCCAAAACCGATGCCGCCGATGCGTCATCCGGCAACACTTGAAGTAACACAGTTGCCGCCGCCGCTCTTCTGTGATGAGATCAACAAGCAGGAATTCAGTCTTGAACGCTATATCGAAATTCCACAAGAAGTTAGAGAAATATATAAACAGTGGCGTCCTGCACCGCTTTTTCGGGCAAAACGTCTTGAAAAGGCTTTGGGAACCCCGGCAAAGATCTATTATAAGTATGAGGGTGTCAGTCCGGCTGGAAGTCACAAGCTTAACACTGCTGTTGCTCAGGCGTATTACAATAAAGTTGCCGGTATAAAGCGAATCGCTACAGAAACCGGTGCCGGTCAGTGGGGAAGTGCGCTTTCAATTGCATGCAGCTTCTTTGGTATTGAACTTAAAGTGTATATGGTAAAATGCAGCTATCAGCAGAAACCCTACCGCAGAATTCTTATGGAAAGTTTTGGTGCAAAGTGTGTTCCAAGTCCAAGCCCTGATACTGAAGCCGGAAGGAAAATTCTTGCTGCAGATCCGGAGTGTCCCGGAAGTCTTGGTATTGCTATCAGTGAGGCTTGCGAGGACGCGTTTGCACATGATGATACCAGATATGCACTTGGAAGCGTGTTGAATCATGTGATATTACATCAGACTGTTATTGGCATAGAAACAAAAAAACAGATGGAAAGTGTTAATGATTATCCGGATATCGTGATTGGCTGTGTTGGCGGCGGAACAAACTTCGGTGGTATAGCATTTCCATTTTTACAGGATAAACTTAATGGTGCAAAGCCAAATACCGAAGTGATTGCAGTAGAACCTGATGCATGTCCTTCAATGACAAAAGGAAAATACACCTGGGATTTTGGTGATGTCGCCGGAATGGCACCTGTTGCCAAAATGCATACACTGGGCCATCAGTTTATGCCCCCGGCAGTTCATGCTGGAGGATTACGGTATCATGGAATGTCGCCGCTTGTAAGTCACGTACACGAAATCGGACTTATCAAGGCTCGTTCTGTAAAGCAGACTGAAGTATTCAAAGGCGCACTGGAATTCGCCCGCGCGGAAGGTATCATTCCTGCACCTGAATCAGCTCACGCGATTCGTGTTGCACTTGATGAAGCGTTAAAGTGCAAAAAGACCGGTGACGCTAAGTCGATTGTATTCTGTTTAAGCGGCCATGGTTATTTCGATATGACATCATACGAGAAGTATATCAATGGTCAGTTGACTGATTACGAATTCCCGGAATCGCTTATGGACGAGGCTTTGCGTCATCTGCCTGATGTAAAGGAATAGCAGATTCGCTTGTTTTATTTGGAGTGTAGTCCACTACGCTCCAACAGTATCTCTTGCTCCCCCTCGCTTGCTAAAGGAGAGGCGCGATTCTTGCGCGAATAAATAAGGACGCATCGCGTCCTTAAAACTCCTGGCTCCTGGCTCCTGGATTCTGGATTCCAAAGTATAACAATCAGTATAAAAAACGGGCTCCATGCGGTTACTTCACCTCGGCTGCTTGTCCTCACCGTACATCTTACCCGAAATAAACCCTATACTGATCGAAAAACTAAAATCCTGAATCGGGATACGTTCACTTGTGTTGGCTGCTGGTGATGCTGAGAATTCAAGTGAAATGTAGGCACTGCCTTTTGTCAACGCTGTGCTTTTCAGATGATAATCAATCGCGATCCATCCGCGTATATTGTTGACATTTGAGTAGAATTCCTTAGCATTGTCAGCACCTTGCGCCTCTCCCTCAATAACATACGCCATCGGGCCGATTGATACAAATCCGAATTTTGGTATACGAATCTGAAGTCCCACTACTCCGCAGCCATCATATCCGCCATAAGATGCCTTATCGGGATTCTCAGATGAAAACATGGTACCCTGCGTGATCATAAAGACCGATAGCATATTTTTAAGAAATGATGGTGATGACAGTTTCAGATGTACTCCGCCGGAAAATCCGTAGTTTCCGTGGAACAGGCTGATAGTATCAGTTCCTGCGGTATACTGGTCGACATCAATCTGGATTGTACCAAGGTCGACACCAAAGCTGACGAAATCTGCAGGTGCATAATCGATACGTCCATGGAACCGGTTGAACATCGATGGTATTTCAAGGTTGGTAAGAGAGTACCCACCAAGATGATACGATGCACCGAGCAGAATATTTGCCGCCGGCAATGGTGATGCCGGGTTTGCAAGGTTTGATGCGTTTGTAAATGATATAATTCCGAGCAAAACTATCATTGTTAGAAATTTCATGTTCACAATAGCTCCTGATTACTGAACAACCGGAAGAATTATTTTTTCAGGGGTAAGTGACCGTACACCCTGCGATTCTGCCCATATCATAACTTCAATGCGATTTGCATCAGTCTGCCCGTAGAGTATCTCATTAATTGCTTTTCCACCTGTAGTTTGTACTTTTTTAATAATTGACACTGCGGTATTAGGATCACTGATACCGTTCCAGTCGGCGTCAATATCGAAGCTTCCCTTCTCTGGAATAAATCCGGGTTGAGCTTCATAGATAGAATCGAGAACTCTTAAAGTTTCAAAATCAGCAGCATCTGCCGGAGCAATATTTGGGTAACTAAAAAACCCCCCGCTTGCAAGAAGACGATTGTATGCATCAAGATATGCCGGTGACAAAAGCGGTTCGATCGGGTCCCATTTGTTATTATGGTTCATATCATGGTAGTAGTCGGTACTGTCGCACATGTAAATTTTTTCAACAGACTTGGTAAGCTTGTTATAGTCCCGTTTTCCGTTCTTGTTGATATCTTCAAACGCTGGTCCGCGTATATAGAGACCGTCACCATTCAAGTCTTCTCCCCGGTTAAGCATACCATCACCATTACGGTCTTCTCCGGGATCCAGTCGCAGATTATCATTGAAATCCTCGAAGGGGAGTATTGTACTGTATAGTGTATCATCCTCGGCATAACAGTTAGTTGGTGACCATTTTGCAATTACTTCCCGTGCAACAAAGCCGGATACCTGCAAACTAAACGTTACTTCAGTTCCATCAGCAACAGGGTTCCCATTGACATCGGTGACAATCGCTGCACATGGAAGAATAAAAGTTCCATCACTGGGGTTTTTACCTTCAAGTAAATTAGTACGAATTGTAATGTATTTTGGAGGACCTGCAATTGTAAATTTCAGAGTGTCTGATTTTACGGATGCAAAATCGCCGGCACTAATCCACACCTGACGGAAACTACTTGGTGTTCGTCCGGAAACAAGGTTTGTTGATGCCACACCATCATCACCGGTAATCGCATAAGGTGGATCAAGATATTCACCACCGCTGGGGCCAGCCAGAAGGTTAAAGACAATACGGGCATCTTTAACTCTGTTACCAAGTGAATCGTAAGCTGTCGCAAAGATTTTGGATTTGTCACCATTGACATTAATCACTTCAGAAGTTCCACTGAGTTTTATCTTATAAACGCTGCTTGCTTTAAAGTAAATACCAATGACACAGGATGTAATTTCGGAACTACTACGGGCAAGTCCGCTGACTGTTGCCGGAACTGCAAAAGACGGATTACTGATTGTAAATCGTGCCTTTCCGCTGCCATCGGTTGTTAATACCTTTGCAAAAAGAGTATCTGCTGAGAGACCTACTGTAAAGTTTACTTCGACACGTGCATTTGGTATAGGTGTTACTTTATCACCCGATAGATATGTAACCTCGAAAGTGGTTGAATCGTTTCCATTGGCAATCATTGACTGACCGGCCAGAGGTGCGATAGTTAACATGTTTGATGAGTAATGAAGTGCAACCGGTGTTGTTACTCCGGCAGCAGATACTTTTATTGTGTCAATACCGGTGCCAGTACCGACGATTTTGCAGCGTGCTTCACCGCGGTTATTGGTGATAGAATCAAGCATGACGATACGTGTTACATCTTTCTGTTTTGCAAAATTGATCCGTTCACCGGCAATTGGATTTTTTCCAGCATCGGTGAGTATTGCAGATATTACTGCAGTATCAAGTCCGTTGCTGCTGATGCTTGGTGGTTGTGCTGATGCCATAATCTCGATACCCGAAAAGAGGACATCAATTGTCTGGAACTTCTTTGTGTCGCTTTGTAAACGTGCCGTAACGGTGGCAATCATGTTGCGCCGGTCACTGGTAATCCATGCAACCGCCTTACCATCAGTATCGGTTTTGCCTTGTGCGGTAATAATGCCGGCAGATGTAGAGAACAGGACGACATCATCGATTATCGGGTTACCACTACGGTTTTTAATGGTTACTATAACCTGCCCCTTTGATGATCCATCAGCAGCAACAAATTCCGGCGCCCGAATTGTCATAATGCGAGTGGTGATAAATTGAAGCAGCGTATCAGTTGATGCGTACCCTTCAGCATTATCATACCCGATGGCTTCAATTTTCATGGACCCTTCATATGGTATTGATGGAATAACAAATGTTGCTTTACCGGTTGCATCTGTTGCTTTGGTAACAACGTGTGTCGTGTCATTACCAGTCTCTGTTTTAAATGACTTGGTGATTTTAACTGTCCGGTTCGGTAATACTGTACCTGATGCAGTACGAAACGTTGCAATAATCGTTGATGAATCATTCTCCATTGTCTGAAGTACTGTTTTGTTAATGTCAAGCGTTAATGATAATGTGGAGACATTAAGCTGTAATGTGCTGGTTGCACCAGATGATATAATGTTTACTATATCGGAACCGTTGGAAACTGCTCTGACCCGCGCAATCGCTATACCTTCATAGTTTGTTGTACTGTCCTTTGACAATATCTGGAGATTGGAGGACGCTTTTCCTAAATTAAAGAAAACAGGGGCTTTAGAAACTGGTACTCCTGATGCGTTAAGTACCATTGCCGTGATCACTGCAGTATCGCCGCTGGTAAGATTGGATTTACTGGATGAGGTCTTTATCGACAACCCCTTGAATGCAATTTCGGCTTCATCGCTAAGCGTACGATCTGAAACGAGATATGCTGTAATAAATGCCGTATCATTGATATTGGAGCTGATTAGTGTGGCGGTTGCAACACCGGCACTGTTAGTGATACTTTGTCCGTTGCCGCATTTGTCACTGTTTCCGATGATCACTCCGGCAGTTGAAATGAATTGTACGCATTCATTGGCAATCGGATTATGCGAGCTGTTAATCAAACTGACCGAGATCGTTGATAAATCTTTGCCATCAGCCAGCATTACCGACTTTTCGGGATGAATCTCGATAAGCTTCTGAATCAGAGCCGGTGCATTGCTGACATCAAAGCGCAGTGTCTGCTGTGCACCATTACAACGGAGTGTCATTTCAACACGCCCGGCAATAGTGTCTGTAAAACGAAATATTCCACGTCCGTTTCTGTCGACGGTGACAGAATCACTAATCAAACGGCCTTTGCTTACTGTCGCTTTTATTTTTGCATTGGCAAGTGGGGTGATAGAATCACGTAAACTACTGTCTTTAATTGCAGTTACATGAATCGATAGTGTATCTCTGATCCGGACATAGACACTATCTGCATTTGCAAACAGTGCAGGTGTAAACACAACCGGAACTGTATCTGTGGGATTTGTAGTAACAACATCTGTTGTTACCGGATTTCCATTGTCATCACGAATTGTACAAAACAGGCCAAGTGTTATAATTATTCCAATCAGCCATAGATACTTATAAATGCAGGTCAAAGTGAACCCCCCTTGTACAAGGTAAGCAAAATTATTGATTTATTCATGGTTCTTATATTGTTAATTCTATTATATGCTTTTTAACTTGGAAAGAGTAATGACTAAAACTTATACTATTGTTCGAATTTTATTATACCGGGTGGGGGTTATGCAAGAGATTCATGCAGAAAAAAGAAAACATGTCATGGGATTACGGGTTAAATCGGTCACACGGGGGTCACCATTTATACGCGCCGGCTTGAAGAAGGGTGATGAGATTATCGCCGTTGATGGCCAGCGTATTGATGACACACTGGATTTTGCTTTCTACTCTTCATCGTATAACTTTACTCTTGATATCTTAAGGGGTGATGCTGAAATGCGTCTTGAGGTCATACGGGATGATGGCAGTTACGCCGGGGTGGATTTTTTTGAAAACCCGATAAACTGCTGCCGTAATAACTGTGTGTTCTGCTTTATCGACCAGATGCCAAAAGGTTTACGCCGTGGCCTGTATATCAAGGATGAGGATTTCAAACATTCATTTCTTAACGGGAACTATGTAACGCTGACAGGCGCAAAGATGATGGATCTTGAGAAGATTGTACGGATCGGATTATCCCCCCTTTATATCTCGGTTCATGCCACTGATGACACTGCCCGTAAACGAATGCTTGGAATTACCCGGGCGCCGGATATTATGGAACAGCTTCGCTACCTTTCATCAAATGGAATAAGTTTTCATGCTCAGATAGTACTTTGTCCAACCTACAATGATGGTGCGATTCTTGAAAAGAGCATTAATGACCTGTTCTCGTTTGGTGATGCTCTTATGTCAATTGCTGTTGTTCCGGTTGGGTTGACAAAGCATAGAAAAGTGCCATTGCCGCCGGTAACCAGGGATGTTGCCCGAGATGTTTGTGAAATGGTTCTGTCAATAAGTGATACCCATTGTTATGTTGATAAAAAAAGAAAATTGTTTTGTGCTGATGAGTTTTTTATTAAAGCAGGCATGCGTTTACCGCCTGAGAAATATTACGAGGGATATCCGCAGATTGAAAATGGTGTCGGGCTTGTGCGTAAGCTGCTTGTTGAATGGAAATTATACAAAAAAGAGTTCATTTCACGAAAAATCAAACCGTTGAAAAAAAAGAAACGGTATCTTGTGATCTCATCACTGTCAGCCTCACGGTTCATAGAGGAGATTATTCATGATGCGCTAAAGGTACGGCCAGATTTTTATGCTGATTTTAAAGTGGTTCCTTTGGTGAATACTTTTTTTGGCGAAATGGTTACGGTTGCAGGATTGATGACTGCGAAGGATGTGATTGCAACAGTTAAAAAAGAGCTGCATCAGCAGTCGTTTGACAAAGTGATACTCCCCGCAATTATGTTTGGACATAAACAGCGAACGCTTGATGGATATTCATCAGAGCGTATTGAGAAAATAACCGGTATTCCGGTTGTAGTTGTCAGAACGGTAGAGGAACTGTTACACTAATAACTGTTCCTCTTTGAATAAAGGAAAAAAATAGAATGCAAAACAGAATTGAATCGGACGAACCCGTGCGGCTTAATCGCTATCTTGCGACATGCGGCGTTGGTTCCCGCAGGAAATGTGATGAGTTGATTAGCGGCGGACATGTATTTATCAATGGGCAAAAAGTAACTGAACTTGGAATTAAAGTAGCTCCGGATGATATTGTTGAGTATCGTGGCAAAAAAGTAACGCCGATGAAAAAACTTACGTATATCGCATATCACAAGCCCCGGGGAGTGATGGTCACGAAGACTGATCCTGACAACAGGTTGACAGTGTATGAAGCGCTGAAAACGGCTGGTGGCGATTTTGATTACCTGAATTATGTCGGTCGGCTGGATTTCAACTCGGAAGGACTGCTGCTGCTTACAAATGATGGTGATCTTATTCATGCGCTTACACATCCGCGGTATCGGATTAAGAAAGTGTATGCTGTCAAGGTTGACCGTGAATTGACAAAAGATGAAATTGACAGGCTTCTTGATGGTGTCGAGTCGGAAGGACAATTACTGAGTGCTGGCTCGGTTGAAAATATCTCCGATCAGATTGATGACCGCAAACAATTCTGGTACGAGATTGTACTCTATGAGGGCAAAAACAGACAGATCAGGCGAATGCTTGAATCAATCGGTGTTCTGATCAGTAAATTACGACGTACACAGTTCGCATCTGTAAAAATGGAAGATCTCAAGTACGGAGAATTCAGGCATTTGACAGAACGGGAGATTGGAGCGCTGAAAAGTGCCGGGTATAAAGTGCAGCAGGATCCTGCTGCCGGCAAGAGGAAAAAATGAAATTCAGCGGTGTATTGTTTGATCTTGACGGAACGTTACTAAATACCATTGATGACCTTGCGGAATCAATGAATTACGTTCTGGAAAAGCACGGATTACCGACACATACTATTGACGCATACAAGTATTTTGTTGGTGAAGGAATGGAATGTCTTGTTCGTAAGTCGATCCCTCTGCAGGTTTGTACCGATGATTTTGTCGGAGTACTTTTTAATGAGATGAAAAACACCTATCAGAAACGCTGGAATCTGAAAACTAAGCCCTATGACGGTATCATTGATGTATTAATGTCAATTAAGAATACCGGACTTCATATTGGCGTGTTGTCAAACAAAATTCATGATGTCACGTGCGAGACAATATGTTATTATTTTAAAGAGGTAGATTTTGATGTTGTGATTGGTCATCGGGATTTTTTAAGAAAGCCATCACCGGAAGCAGCTCTTTTTATTGCACGGCAATGGGGTGTACTTCCTGAGCGGATTCTGTACGTTGGAGATTCTATGGTAGATATGCAGACTGCAGCTAATGCATCAATGGTTGCTGCGGGTGTAGTATGGGGTTTCAGGGATAAAAAGGAACTGCTCGAAAATGGCGCCCGATATATTTTAGAAAAGCCATCAGATATTTTGACGATTCTTACGTAAAAGAAATTAACATTCGCACGTTTCTTTCAACCAAGGAGTTCATCATGTTTAAAGTATTTATAGCGTTGCCTCTTGTTCTATGTGTTGTAAGCTTTTCCGTATTCGGGCAGCAAATGACAATCAAGACCAAAGGCAGTGATGGCTGGGGGCAGTCGGATAAATACGAGCAGAACTTCAGTAAGTTCAGTGTTCAGACATATTATGCAGATGTTAAAAGTGTTGACACGGTAACTCCATTGCCAAATATGGGACAGGGGATTCAGTTGACATCTACCGTTGATGGCAGCGAATGTTATGTTCATCTCGGGCCGGCCTGGTATATTCTGCGTCAGGATAATTTATCGATTGCAAAGGGTGACCGCGTTGAAGTAAAGGGGTATAAGCTTAGTCTTAATAATAAAGTAGTGATAATGCCTGTTACAGTTGCAAAAAACGATAGAACACTTTTTGTCCGCGACGAGGATGGCATTCCTTATTGGGTTGCCTGGCGTAAGAAGTAATCCGGTCGTACTATGTAATCCTTGCACTCCCTGTTAACTGCATTTTTAATATGCAGATAGATAGCTTTTACAATTCTACGGAATGCACAGGTGGCAACTTATGAAGTTTAAAACGTAAAATCAGCGAGTTGCGTTTAAAATTATAGTGCTGTTGCTTTTCTGGCGGAAGGTCTGAGATTGTAGCTTCTGTAAATCCGAGCTGTGAGAACCAGTCGGATGTCTGTGTGGTCAGAACAAACACCGCTTTGAGGTTTAATGTGCGGGCTTTATCAATCAGAAAAGAGATCATTTTTTTTCCGATACCGAGTTTGGAGTACATTTCGTCAACAACAACAGCTGCGATTTCTGCCTGTTTGTCTTTATATATATGTAAAGCACTGCAGGCATGAATTGTACCATCAACCTCATAAACAACATAGTCATCAAGTTTGTCTTCAAGCTCCTGAGCGGTTCGTGCAACTAAAATCTGCTGCTCAATTGCAGGCTGCATCAATGCAAGTACATCCGGAATATCTGATGCAACCATGGAACGGAAGTTTTCATGCTGATTTGCGTAGACCATGGTGCCGAGTCCTCTGTTGGAGAAGATCTCTTTAAGTATCATTCCTTCAGTACGCCCATCAACAATATGCACTCGTCTGACACCTGCATTACAGGCTTTGTAAGCCAGTGAAACAAGTTCGATCATTTCGTTGTACTCATTACTCTTGTTCTGCTCGAGAAATATCCCTGCCTGCTCAAGGTTAAGCTGTGATACTGTTCCGTTGCTTGAAACATACACGCCTCCAGGAATTGTAAATTTACCGGATGTTATTGCCAAATTGTCAGTAATAAAAAACAATTTTGCAGCATTAAGCTCTGTGCTTATCGCGAATGCAAGCTCGTTTGATGACAAATTGTAAGGCTTACCTTTTGCGCTCCAGCCGATATTGGGGAATATTGGAATCATTCTGTCTTCAAGAACATTTTTTACCTCGTCAAGGTAAAACTTCTCAACGATACCGCTGCTCTGGAAATCAATTCCGTTTCGTACACCGATACTCCGTGCCTTGACCCAGTTTCCAATAACCCCGTGGGCACCGGCTTCTGCAAGGAGTGTCATAATCTGGTTTGATACATCAAATGCAGCCATCTTGATAAAAGGAATTGAATCGTGGGTTGATATTCTAATTCCCTTGTAGGTGTCACACTTGACATTGTAGGTCGCAAGTATTTCATCAATACGTGTCCGTGCTCCGGGAATGATGACAATCCTGATCCCCATTCTGTGAAGAAGCACCAGGTCTTTTATAAGAACAGGGAAAAGTGGATCGGGCATCAGAGAACTTTCAATCTTGATTACAAATGTTTCATTTTTAAACTGATCGATATAGCTGAATGCCTGCCTTATTACTTCAACCTGTTCTTTTAGTCTTGATTTTTCCATGTGTACAATCCGTCGTTGTTGTTATAAATGCGTCTCTATCTGCTATTTATGATAATACTACAAATATATGTATTGGCTAAGGGGGTTGTATTGACCCGGGTGTTTTTTCTTAAAGCATTCAGGAGTGTAACGAGCTTTTTCCCTGTGAATGATACCCTGAATTATTAATTCATGGTTGAGTCGCACATCATTACCGGTGTAATCATACATTTCGTTCTATAGTGGTTAATAGTGAAATTCCCGTTAACTTTTCCTATCACCCTGCATTCCCAATACATTATATTTATCTGTTCCTTTTTTGTGGATACTTATACAACTTTTATAGGAGGCATTACATGTATATCGAGAGTATTAAGGCTCGCGAAGTTATTGATTCACGTGGAAATCCGACAGTTGAAGCGATTGTTGAACTTGAGTGTGGCGTTATTGCAAACGCAATGGTTCCATCAGGTGCATCAACAGGTGAAAAAGAAGCCGTAGAGCTTCGTGATAAAGATCCGAAACGTTACGGTGGCAAAGGCTGCCTTACAGCGGTAAAGAACATTGTTGACAAAATTCAGCCGGCTCTTATTGGTTTACCTGCTGATGAACAGAGAAAAATCGATCAGATCATGCTTGATCTTGACGGTACTCATAACAAGGCAAAGCTTGGCGCGAATGCAATTCTTGCAGTATCTCTGGCAACAGCACGTGCTGCAGCTCAGGCTCTTGGCACACCGCTCTACCGTTATGTCGGTGGTGTAAATGCCTGTACACTTCCTGTTCCGTGTATGAATGTTATCAATGGTGGACACCATTCAGACAATAACGTTGATTTCCAGGAATTCATGATCTCTCCACATAATGCACCTGATTTCGCAACTGCAATAAGAATGGGCTCTGAGACGTTCCATGCTCTTAAAGGCATTCTCAATAAAAAAGGTCTGGCTACATCAGTTGGTGATGAAGGTGGATTTGCACCAAACCTCAGATCAAATGAAGAAGCCGTTGAGACAATTCTCGAAGCTATCGTAAAAGCAGGTTACAAGCCTGGCGACGATATCTCTATCAGCCTTGACCCGGCAGCGAGCGAACTTTGGGACAAAGATCACTACCTTTTCTTCAAATCAAAAATTAAAAAATCAGTTGAAGAGATGGTTGAGCACTGGGTTGACTGGGCGAAAAAATACCCGATCGTATCACTCGAAGACGGTATGGGCGAAAATGACAGAAAAGGCTGGAAACTTCTCACCGAGAAACTCGGAAACAAGATTGAACTTGTCGGTGACGATCTCTTCTGCACAAATCCATCAATTCTTGCTGAAGGTATTGATGATGGACTTGCAAACTCTATTCTTGTCAAGGTTAACCAGGTTGGTTCACTTACTGAGACTCTTGATGCAATCGAACTTGCAGGCAAGAACGCTTATGGCTATATGATGTCACACCGCAGCGGTGAAACTGAAGACACAACAATTGCAGATCTCGCAGTTGCAACAACTTCAGGAAAGATCAAAACCGGATCTGCATGCCGCAGCGAACGTATTGCAAAGTTCAACAGACTTCTCGCAATCGAAGACGAACTCGGCGCAAGCGCAAAGTTCGCAGGGAAAAAAGCATTCAAAAATGCTTAATGCATAATTGAAACTTGGAATTGATTCGCAATTTAAACAGCCGGGTGGTAATAATCATCCGGCTGTTTGTTTGATCAGGATTCCTGATTGCTTTGATTATCCTAATAAGGATTATAGGTTCTGATTGTTGTGGTTATGTTAATATGCAAACTGTACAGCCTGACAACATTTTGGTTCGATACCAAATGCTGTGATTGCGCTGGCTGGTAAACGTGTTCAGTTGAATGAGGAGTATCAGGTGCATATCAGTCCGATTAAAACAGATGATTCGCGATGGCGCGACATGTACACCATAAGTACAACTGGTCATTTCTTTCAATCACCGGAATGGTCAGAACTATTGCTGTTATTGCCTGAAATGGAACCGGAACATTTCATTATGGAATCTTTTGACAAAAGATATGTCGTTCCATTGATCCGTTGCAAAAAAATGGGCGGAATAACCAGCACAATGATGTCGCTTCCTCTTGGAACAACCGGGGGGATCTTTTCTGATACTGCCGTTGATGCTGATGTTGTAAAGAGTGCCCTTGACTTTATTAAAAAAAAGAAACCGCTTAAAATTACAATCAGATGCCAAACTGAAGGGGAAAAAGACTTATTCAGTGCTTTTGGTCCGATTGAAACGATAAATGCACTGGTGCTACCCCTTGATAAACCATATCAGCAGATTGAACGGGAGTGCTATTCGTCAAACAAACGAAAGCTTGTCAATAGGGGAAGGCGGCGCGGGGTTGTCGTCAAACGTTCCAAAGATCCGCATGCGATCAATGAATACATTGTACTCCAGCAAAAAGTCGAGAAGCAAAAAGGTTGGGTTACAACCTTTTCTGATCAGTTTATCCGTAAAATGGTTTCACTTGATGAAGCAGATCTGTGGTTAGCATACATTGATGAGCATCTGGCATGTGCCATTGTAAGTTTTTCACACAATGGTATCGTTACCGCATGGCAGGGAATTCTTGACAGAGAGCTTGGTGACTGTTTGAGTACTCAACCAATGAATTTACTGTATGCGTCAATGATCCAGTACTACTGTGAAGCGGGGGGTACACTGTTTGATATGGGATACAGTCTCGGTATTAGTAGCCTTGAAGTTTTTAAAAAAGGTTTTGGCTGTGTAGAGCAACCAATGTACTTTTTTACATGGAAAAACAATTACTATAAGGCAATTGAATTTGTAAACAATACGTTCAAACGTCTGAAAAAGTCAGAAATCAATCGGCCTGCAGTAGAAAATGAACATTGACAACAAAAGATGTGCTCGATGGTAACAGGTCACATTATTGAAATCCTCTAAGAAACTGAGCATATTCAAGATTTCTGCGCTCAAGACTCCAGCGGTTGATAATAGTATCACGTGCATTTTTTCTGATACTTGCTATGTCAATTTCACCATTCAATATAGATCGTATGGTCTTCCTTA
>CAYMGX010000002.1:51364-99426 GCA_964390065.1 uncultured Fibrobacter sp.
CTGATACTTGCTATGTCAATTTCACCATTCAATATAGATCGTATGGTCTTCCTTATACCGTCAATATCGGGCTCATCAAGAATAAACCCGTTGTAAGTGTTTTTAACAAGTGCGGTGTTATCCCCGATGGTACGCGTAACGACAATTGCACCGCATGACATTGACAATGGTATTACCTGCGAAATTCCTCCGATATATTTACTTAAGGGGTAGAAGCATATATCAGCGGCACCGTAGACTAATGGTAAATCGTTATAGGGCAATGCCTCCCAGAAATGAACAGGAGAACTGCACTGCACGGCTTTTTTTTGAAGTGATGACATCATCGGACCATTTCCTACCATGATAAGCTGAACACCTGGAATATCTTTTAATATGTCAAGAAATAGATCCGGTGAGTTTTCCCATGAAAATCTCCCTGAAAACAGAATTATTTTCTTTCCGGGGTGATAGTCTTTATTATTGTTACGTGCATACGTTTCAAATGCAGAGAGTGTGTCTGATGGTTTAAACAGGTCTGTATTTACACCGGCATAAAAAACCTTGATTTTATCAGCATTTATACCATGTTCGATGCATTCTGTTTTAATGTCAATTCCATCAACAAGTATCGATTTCGCTCTTTTAAGGACAAAGTCTGCGAATGCATATTTAACGGGGCGGCTTATTGATGCATACCTGGATCGGTAAATTACATTTCCCGATGACGCAAGTAACTTTGCTTTTGAGAAAAATGACAGCGCTGTCAAAAGTAATCTCAGGAGCTGTGGCTCACCCACAGTAATCTGCCAGATATCATACGTCAACAGTTTCTTCATGTTGGAAATAAGAAACTTACAAGTTTTAAAGATCATTTTATATGAATAAAATTGAACCGGTACGCATGTCTGATCGGTTGTTGTATCAATATAGACTGGAATGTAATTATATAGTGCGGACGAATGCTTTGACAATCCCCTGACAAGGTGGTAGACATCAACATTGTGACCGGCTAATGCGTACGCTTCCGCCATCTGATGACTCCAGTTTTGCATTCCGCCAATCTGGGGTGGAAATGTATATGTAATAAATGCGATATTCATCGTAGCTGATCCACCTTTTAATGTTTTAATGTTGGAAAATACTCCATTATAAGTAACTTTATTTTCTCAAAATCCGAACGTTTTGGAATCAGGAATTCAGAGAGTGAGGAGTGTGTAATCCTGGAATAGTATACAAATGCGATCAGTGATCCTGACAGGTACGTTAGCCCGGTTGCAATGGCGGCTCCATTCGTTTGCAACCGCGGAATCAGGATGACACAAAGCAGTACATTGATAATCATCATGATAAAGGACGAAATATTTGCAATTCCGAGTTTTCCCAATGCAATCAGCATTGTACTTGTTACTTTACAAATAGAGTAGATTGCAACGCCGGGAATTAAAAGCAAAAATGGCATCGTTGATGCTGAATAGTGCCCGAAGTAATGAAAGAATACAAAACCTGATAGTGAAAGAAGTATTGATGTTACAATTGTTGTCAGAACTGTAAATCTGCTTATCATGTTGCCAAAAGCTTTTTTTCGTACAAAATCTGTTTCACCGGAAATTCTGGGAAGTAATATGGTTGTAATAGAGTCAGGAATGAACCATAGTATTTCTGATAGTATTAGTGCTACTGAAAATATTCCACTTTGCATTGTTCCACAAAAAAACTGAATCATATAAAAACTTAAGCGAAGATTGACAAGATAAATAAGCGCGGGAAACCAGGCGCTGATTCCGAAAAAGAATAATTGTCTGAGATTGGTAATACGGAAACTAAGCTTAAAATGACATTTGTAAAAAAGTATGCATAACGCAATGCAGAAAATAAACCCGATACTAAACATATAGGAGTAGATTGTGGCTGACAGTTTGCTTTCGAAAATCATGAAGAACAGAAACAACAGTGCTAATTGCAGTAATACCTGTGCAAGAGCAAGTTTGTTATAAACTTTTGATTTATTTAAACCTAAAAATATTGAATACAGTGCATTCAGCAGGTCAAAGACAATAGTAGCAATTATGAGAAGCGAAATTGATACCGGAATGTAAGACTGAAGGTTTAACTGTTTTATTAAAAGAAAACTGGTTGTAATCCAGAATGCTGTAGAGCTTATAACAATAACGGCCACTGATGTAATAGCGGCGTTTTGCTTTTCGGGGTGCCTGGGAAGATGGTAGACCGCAGAAGTTCCAATTCCCATAGAAAAGATAGCCGAACAGACCAGCACTGTTTGAAGGAACCAGTAGAACAAGCCCTGATCTGAAGGACCTATAAGTACTGCAATGCCGATTCGAAAAAGAAACTGAAATGCAGCAGTAAAGACGCGGATTAACAGGGTAAATCCTACGTCGTCAGTAAATGATTCTTTTTTATTTTGTTGCACCATAAACCTGCAGTGTCTTAGACTGCTAAATTGTTTTTGATTGTGTTAAAAACTGTATCCGCTTGTGTTGTATCAATATCGGCAACACCTGTCCATTGATCAAATGGAGCAGTCAGTACTTTGTTGTTCCATAATATAAAAGAATTACCGGTAAATGGTGCAACCTGATGAGGGTAGCCCGGTCCAAACAGAATCGCAGTTTTTTTATGGCAAGCCCAGGATGCATGAGCTGCAAAACTATCATTGCAGACAACGAAATCAGAAATTTGCAGTAGATACTCAAGCTCAGAAAATGATGGCGTTCTGAATGTTATCTGTAAATTTGCTAGTTCAATAATTTCTTGTATCAGAGGTATATCATGCGTACTTCCTATAAGAATGACATCAAGGTTGTTTTCTTTACAAAGCTTAATTAACGATGCAAAATTGTTACTGCTCCACCGCCGCTCTTTAAATGATGCTCCCGGGTGTATTATGATCAGAGGCTTTTCTTTCTGATACACAATGGTTCGTTGATTGTCCATATTTTGTTTTGGCCAGAGGGGATAATCAAATTCGGGAAGCTTTGATGATGTGATCTTTTCTAATAAGTATTCATAGCGTACTACCTGATGAACCAGTTGCTTTGGCGGGTTCCATGTTTTGGTACAAAATGCTGATGCATGAAAGTCATTTAATGAGTAGCGGATGGGAATTGCGCTTAAGTAAAGCAGTGCTGCACCCCGCGGATCACCTTGAAAGTCTATTGCCATTGAATAATGTTCTGAAGATAGTTTATATGCAGTAGAAAAGAAGTTAATAACAGGGGTGACCATTCCGCGGCCGAATGCCCATGGCGCTTTATAGACGATTAATTTATCTACCCAGCGGCAGTGTGCCAAAAGTGAACAAGCATCAGGTGAGGATATAAAATGGATTTCCGAGTCCCGAAACGATGCTTTCAGATTAAACAGCACTCTTGACATCATGATGATGTCGCCAAGACGATACCCGTCCTGTATCAGTATCTTTCTTTTGGTATTGTGTTGTTTAATGAGAAAAAGGAATGATATTGCTTTTAGGGGGAGATAGAGTATGCCGTTGATGATGCAGGCTGCGATTACGTACTTTTTTTTATAATTCAGAGGCATATACTATCTGCAGGTTTATTGAGGTTATTAAAAGTTCGTAATGCACAGATCAATCACTAAATCTTAAGGTGTGACCATAATTCTTTTCATTCCGGACTGTTTTCCGTTTCGTATCATGACAAAGTAGATTCCCGGAACAATGTCAGGAGAAATGTTCCAGGTGTAAATGGCTGCATTTTCTTTACGCAGCTCTTTTGGTTTGATAACAAGTTGTCCGTCTGCACTATAAATAGCCAGAGAGCCATCTGTTGGAACATTACGTATTGAAACCATCGGGTTGCTTATTCTTGATAATGAAACCGGATTTGGATATATCTGGATTTCAGAAACTTGAGGTTTTTTATCTATTGAATAACCGATATCCATGCGGGAAACACCAATATCGGTTCCAATCCATAAGTATCCATTCTTTTTGTCAAGAGACAACCAGTTGATGACATTGGAGATGAGACCATGCGCTGTGGTGAATGTTTGAATCTGTTTTGACGATAGATCGTAACGCAACAATCCATCCCCATCGGTGCTGATCCAGAAAATGCTGTCATTTTCTTTCTCAATTGAAGTGATGTTTGTTCCGAATCCATCAACTTTTTTCAAAGAGTGTTTAAAATTTAAACTTGTGGTAGTGTCATCGTATCTGTAAAGACCATTTGTTGTGACAATGAAAACACTGTTGCTATGTATCGCACCTTGTGGAATCTGTTCCTTATCATAAATGTTGACTGCATCAAAAAATGTTGCGTTTGTGATAACATTTTTTCCTACTTCCTGGATTCCACTGCCAAGAGGATTACCATTGTGCTTTAGTATAACAATTCTGCCGTCATCTTCATTTCCTGCAATGATCTTTCCTTCGTTGTCAACATGCAGCATTGTAAAATTGTAGGATCTTCCGGGTAAAATAGAAATAAAATGTGCATCTACCGGGTCGGTTTTTGAGTCATCAGGGTCATAGCGTGAATCGTAACAAATTAAGCTTCCGCCATCATTGCGCCATCGTGAAATCCAGAAATAGCCTGAAGAATCCTGAGCAAATGCATCAGTTTTTCCCCAACCTTCATGGTTGTTTCTTACGTAAAAACGTTTATTCTCGTTTGAATTTACATGATAAATTTTCCACGAATCTTTTGCAGGTGTATATGTTTTTATCTGACCTCCTGATGTTCCAAACCAGATACGGCCATCATTTGTCTGATGTATTGCACGATTTTGGGCATTGTCATTCAAGTTTCCCAATTCAGGATAGTTAATATTGTTGTATAGCTTCCATGAATTGTTTTCAAATGCTTCGATACCAAGCCACCAGGGAGGGTCTATACCATCAATCTGTGGTAAATACCAGACTTTTCCAGTATTGTCAACAAATATGCGGTTTACAGTCTGTTGTGTCGGACCGGGAATCGGATACTGAACAAGTTCTTTTGAGTTCCACCGGTAAAAATAATGTTCCGCTGTGCCAACCCAGAATTCATTACCGTTATGATATTTCATAGAGGTTATTTTACTCGGAAAAGTCATTATAGTTGATGTATCGTTAAAAATTGTACTGTCGGATGTGCTGAATGTTTTTCCGTTTGCTATTTCAGAATAACCGCTGAATGGCATAACCTTGTTGTTGATAACTGCAAATGATTTTACCTGCATGGTTGTTGTATCATTGAGTATCCATATCGACGGATCAAAGAAGTTAATTTTGCTGATTCCGTTTTTTAATGAGAGTTTGGCAATACCCATATTCAAGCCACAGTAAAGTGTGTCATTGTGAATCTTGATTGTATTTATTTGCGGTGAAGAAAAATTTCCGATCTTGGTTGCATTTTTTTCAGCATATCCGGCCTCAGTATTAAAAATACTAATACCTTTGTTGGAGGCGATGATAAGGTATTTCTCATACTTGACAAGATCAAGTATCTTCCATTTTGAAGAAAAGTAGTTGGTGTAACAGACAACAGAACCGGTTTCTATGGGCAATTTTCGATTAACAAGAAATCCGTTATTAGTTCCATACCAAAGTGATTTGTCGTTTTCAAAACATAATGCTGTGATGTTGGGATCGGGTGAGTTATTATCATTAGGAAGAATTCTGCCGGAACTACCCTCTAAATTATAAACATACAGTCCTCCTGATGATGCAATATAGAGGTTATTTCCCATTTGTTCGATATCATTAACCGTAATTGTGGATGAAAAATTCAGAAAATTCTCTGCAGGGAGAAAATTGTAAAAACAAATAATCAGGATAATGCTACGGAAAAAAAAGTTTTTCATTGGATTGATCTTGCTCTTTTACGAAAGTTGATAATAAAGTATTAAAAAATACGAAAAAAAAATCCGTTTATTGTTTAAATACGAAAAAAGCACCAAACCGGTGCCCTTATTTTCTGCTGTTATGGTAATACTGAACTGTTATAAACTGGAGCTGAGGGGGATCGAACCCCTGGCCTCTACATTGCGAACGTAGCGCTCTCCCAGCTGAGCTACAGCCCCAATGTATTGAATATACATCGGTCACGGTACTACTTCAAGGGTGTATTGTTTGATGCTTGGTACAATTGTATGTAGGGGCAATGAACGTCGATTCGACCCGCCCCCGGTTTTATATGGTATTGACAATACCTGCACTTCAATGATATCTTTGAGTTTGAGCTGTATATCAAGACTGGAGTTATCATGAGTCCTGAATTATCTGAAGAAATGTACCGGCGGATATACCGGCTGATTAAGCGTCAGATTGATCCGCGTGTTATTGCTAAGACATTGAATATTCCACTTAGAACAGTTGAAAGTATTATTGGCAGATTTGGCAGGACGTCTCTTGATGATCTGACTTCAGATACAGGACAGGACCCTAAAGAGACTACAGAAAAGGGATTTCTGGATGTTTACAACTATCCCAAAACACGTTATTCGATCATTCAGTTAGTCGGAACACTTGCTAAAGAGCATGTTAGTCAATTCAATGATGAGCTTGAGAAAATATCGGCAACTGCAATAAAAGCGCTTGCTATCAGGATGTCTGATGTTTCAAGTGTCGACAGCGACGGTGCCGGGGTGTTAATCAAATACTTTGAGCATTTTCAGACATACGGTAAATTTTTTGCGATTCTTGATCCGCCATCAGAACTTGAGGCATCACTAAATGCCCTTAAAATTACAGAAACTATTCCAATTTTTGGAACTGAACGCGCCTTTGAAGAAGCAGCATTTTCGCGCCGGTCCCCAGGTACTCTCAAACGCTGATGCGCATCTTTTGTTCAGCGGAATTTATGTCATGAGAATCGCTTATTCTACATAGTGTCCGGTTGCATAAATTAATTTTATCAGTAATTCTTTGTGCAGTTTCTGTTGGACTTGCGTTCCACTGCCAATCTGTTTGGCCTGTAAAATACTCCTCAGATGACAGAGCCTCTGAATGTACAAGGTATCATTCAAAGTAACTGCACCTCAAACATTGTTTGGAAGGAATTTCTGATGTCATATCTTGGAATTGGCTATAATGGTACTAAAACTTCCTTTTTGCGTGATGAAGTAAATTTATATATGGACTGGCTCAAAGGTGACAGGCTGCCACGTTTTTTTGGTGATGCCTTTATTGTCCTGTATGATTCTAATACGGCAAGAGAATTTGCGAAAAAATGTAAGAATAATGCTGAGCCCGGTACTATATTAGTTTACCATATGGAGAATCCACCGGAATAGTAATTAAACTGTCGACAGACAGGAAACCTGCAAAAAAGTACTTTATGTGAAAAGAAATAATTATGCTACATTTTACTGATAAAATTGAATCTCAGAAGATTTTAAGACTTTTGTCAAGAAGTCTTCCTTATTATCTGAAATCATGGGATGAAATAGATGCTGACAATGGTCTTTTTGGTTCAATAGATCCCCCGTATTTTAATATGCGTTCTGTCGGTTCGTCATCGCCTGTAATCGAGTATGTGTTGCGGCCGCATCTGAATATTCTCTGCATTCTCGGATCGTATATCTACCAGAATAATACCGATTTGATTGGTGCAATACTGTCAAGGGACGAACTTGTAAATAAAATTAAAAAAGGTGTAAACTGGGCTTGCGGAACACATCTGACGGGCTACCTTGATGTCGAGACGTTCCTGAGTCGTAAGCGCTGGGGAGAAAACTGGAGAAGCAGTCTGTGGGCATCACAGCTGGGTCTTATAAGTGTGTATTGTAAAGATGTTTTAACAAAAGCGCAAATGCAGCGTATTCGTGAGATCGTTGCTTTTGAAGCAGACCGCTTTATTGATCTGCCGCCTCCGGGCGGGTGTGAAGTCGACACAAAGATTGAAGAAAATGCACAGGACTCAATGGTCCTGGCCTGGGCGATCAATCTTGATCCATCACATCCAAATGTCAGTATGTGGAATGACGCATTACAGAAATGGTCGATCAATATTGCGTCAAGTATTCATGATAAAACAGATCACACACGTTTTTTTGAAAGTTCTGTTGCCGCTTCTGTTACAACGCAGAATTTATATCCCGATATGACCGCAGAGAATCATGGGTTTTTCGCACCGGAGGTTCTTGCATATGGTCAATGGATTGTACTTGTGATGGCTGCTTATGCTCTTCACAATGAGGAACGGCCATCATATCTCGAACGTAAAGCACATCAGCGTACGTTTGACATCCTTTTGCGCTTTTGTATGCCTAATGGGATGATCTACTCTCCCGGTGGAAGTGATATACCTATGTTTATTCCCCGCCCAATGGCTCTTGCGTGGGGGTTGTGGCATAATGATCCGCGCGCCTTACATATGGCAGGCCGCCTTCTTTCATGGATGGATACCTGTCTTTTGACAAATATGGAAAATCAGGGCCCCTGGGTGTTTGGCTTTCAGCAGTCTCATGCAGGGTGGGAGCTGCAGTTTCAGAGTCAGGTCGGTATTGAACTTGCAATGCTTGCGTCATTGCCCTTTTCAAAAGAACAGCGATTCTTTTCCCCTGGACAAATAGAGAATTCAATTGATACCCGTCATATATACCCGTATGTTGAGGTCTGTTATCGCCGTAATATCAGAACCAGCAGGAGTATGGCCTGGAAAGCTATTGGAAATCATCCTCTTATCGGTATAAGCATTCATAATCAGCCTGAGCTGATTTCACCATTTAAAGGTGCACTTGTCGGAATACCATCAGTGAGTAATCCGGTAAAAAAATGGAACGTGGCATTTCATGAAGATAAGCTGCTACGGGATGGATTCGATACATTCGGGAGGATTGATTACTATGACGCAGAATCAAACAGGATACTGGAACGTGATCTGAGAGTGATAACATGGGGCGATGAGGGGCTTGTTGTACTTGACAAAATTACTGCGTTGACAAAGTTGCAGGTAAACGAACAGTATCTGTCTCCTCTTTATCTGGTCAATGATCACTGGACGGGAAATTCACTTGATTTCTGCAGCGGATCACTCCGTGAAACGTTCACATCTGAACAGAAAAAATGCAGGGAAGTCGGATGCCCGTCATTCTGGGCAAGTATTCAAAATCATCTGCTGTTCCAGTTCCTTTGGGGGCGGACCAAAGGGCTCTGTTATCTGCCGGGAGCGGATCGTAACGCGCCTCCGTACTGGAAAAACTGCAAAGTTGATATGCTTGGTGTACGTGTAGATCCGATGGAAGCCGATACTGGTACCGTGATTTACAAAACAGGATATTATATTGGTGCCGGAAAGGGACCACGTCCATTTAAATCCGCTGGTACCGCTGGTGAGTTTTTTAGAGGACTCGTCATAATGGATGGTAAAATTACCATCGGTGTTGATTGATATGGATAAGATCGATACCATCATTCACCAGTATAAAAAGCTGAGTGACTGGTGTGCTGCATTCTGGAACGCGGTTTATGACAAATGCAAGAGTGATATTGCGTGTAATGCCGGATGTGGTATCTGTTGTGAATTGCAGAGTGTTAATCTCCTGGAAGCATACATAATTTACCGTGCACTCCAATCGTGTAAGGTTACCCTGAATAATCAATTCAATGAGAAATGTGTATTTCTTGTTGATGATACATGCGAAATTTATAATGTCAGACCGATTATCTGCAGAACGCATGGTCTGGCAATTAAAAGCAGAGAATTTACAACATCATACAGTATTACCTGCCCCTATAATTTTAACGAAACCGATCTTGAAAAAAACAGCAGTATCATTCTTGATATGGACATGATTACAGAAAACAGTGTAAAACTGAATCTCGCATTTTGTATAATCAACGGACTTGAACATTTTGCAGATAAACGTATACTGATGAGGGATATTGCTTCTGAAACATTTGATCCTCGTGTTGTAAATGTATTCAAAAGGTAAGTATGACAGAACTGTTCCGTACCCCCGTAACAATTACTCCACTGAAGAAACTCTTTGATTATCATGCAAGTATCTTTATGGTTGGTTCATGTTTTTCTGAAAATATATTTGTAAAACTTAAAACTCACAAGTTTAATGTGTCAGGTAATCCTTCAGGTATCATCTATAATCCTGTTTCAATTTCATGCTGTATATCCAGGCTGATAGAAAATAAACGGTATACAGCTGATGAACTGTTTTTCCATGACGGCCTGTATCGTTCGTTTGATCATCACACATCATTTTCTGGTCCTGATATAAATTTGACACTTGATAAAATTAATGATTCGTTTGATTCTGCGCATGAATTTTTGTGCCGCACAGATCTGGTGATAATAACATTAGGAAGTGCGTTTGTTTATGAACTGCGTGAACATCACCGGATTGTTGCAAATTGTCATAAACTGCCTGACCGGGAATTTACACGACGGTTATTGACTGTTAATGAAATAGTTGGTTCTCTGGCAAATACAGTTGACAAACTCTTTACGCTGAATCCGTCAATGCAGATAGTTTTTACCGTAAGTCCGGTAAGGCATCTGCGTGACAATGCTCATGAAAACTGTGTCAGCAAGGCATATCTGATTACATCAATTAATCAGCTTCAGGATAACTATTCGAAAATATCCTGCTTTCCATCGTATGAGTTAATGCTTGATGAACTGCGGGATTATCGCTTTTACAATGCAGACATGGTTCATCCATCAGATGTAGCGATCGATTTTATCTGGAACCGTTTTTGCAGATTTTGTTTCGATAGCAAAACACTTGACTTTATTGGAATGTATCAGCCCGTTCTTGCATCAATGAATCACAGGATTCAAACTAACGATCCTGTGAAAATTGCGCAATTTATCTCTTCTATACGAAGGGTACTCGATACAATAAAAGACAGATTTCCTGATTTACAATTAAAAGCTGAATACATGTGGCTTGAAAATTGCAGTAAATGAGAACGATTGTTTATCATAGCGGAGCAATAGGGGATTTTATCTCCATATTACCTGTGTTGAGAATGTGGAGAATGCATTGTGCTTCACCGATCGATATTATCACCAGAGCTGCTCATTACAGATTAACAAACTATTTTAAAATCACCGATAGTGGAATTGATATTGACAGTTCAGTTATCGCAAAATTGTTTGTCGAAAATAGTACTGAAATCGCATCTGTTACAAGTAACTATACACATGCAATCCTTTTTGCGTCTGAATCATCACAAATCGTCAGGAATTTTAAATCGTATTTCAGTGGGACGTTGTATTATCACGACCCGCATCCGGATCGGGTTATGCATTGTACGGATTACCAACTGTCAATCATTGATCCGGTCCGGTCAATGTATTCCTCTGATGTAAGTGTCCCCTGTATTCCTTTTGAAAAAGAGAGACAGATACATGCTACCCGGATCTGCATTCACACCGGAAGCGGAAGTGCACTAAAAAACTGGGATTTCAATAAATATCTCGGGCTCGCAGATTTACTAAGAAGTCAAGGGTATCTGATTTGCTGGATCAGGGGATATGCCGAAATGTCGGAAGTCTACCCATTTGGTGATTACATTTATACCGTTGACTCATTGATCGATCTATCCATGCTTCTGAATAATTCGCTACTGTTTATAGGTAATGACAGCGGATTATCGCATCTGGCTGCAGCTTGCGGCTGTAAGGTCGTAACAATATTCGGGCCATCTGATCCGGCTGTGTGGGCACCAAAAGGAACTGGTGATATTCGTATCATTTACAATAGAAAAAGCTGTTCACCCTGCCATCTCCGGAACAGCACAAAAAATAAAGACTGCCAGCGGGAGTGTCTAAAAAGTATCGGTATTGATACCGTAGCAGATATCTGTATGCGACTTATTTCTAACGTGTGAAAAAACAAACTGTTGTTGTTCCTGCCGTTTGCCTGTGATCAATATAATAGATTTATATCCGCTTTTATGGTAAAATAATTAGGGGTGTCCGTCAATGAGCGCTTCTTTGGATATCCCTGAAACAATACTTTTTGCTGGTTTTTAATTCTTTTGAAATAGTAAATATCAAAAGGTCGCCATAACTCACATTGCAAATGGCGAATGTTCTTTAAGTATGAAATAAAATTAACATCTGTATGATATACTTATGGTTGTTAATAAAATTGTGATTGACGAAAGGTAACTATGAATATAAATACACATATACACACACCATACTCTTTCAGCGCGTATGAATCAATAGGGGAGATTGTCACGGCTGCAAAGCGTGAGGGTGTGGCTGTGCTTGGTATTAATGATTACAATACTATTGATGGTCATGGACATTTCGCTGAGGAATGTTCAAAAAATGCCATATATCCTTTGTTTAATATTGAATTCGTATCTGTAATTGAAGATGACAAAACCGAAAATCATCACTGGAATGATCCGGCCTGTGCCGGTATTATGCATTTGTGTGGTAAAGCGCTTGACTTTCCGGTAGCATTCAACAGCGATTCACGAAATTTGATTGGAACTGTCTGGAAAATCACACAGGACCGTATCTGGAAAATTATCACAAAACTTAATGAGTATTTTAAATCCGTTACTATTGAGTATACTCTTGATTATAATGCATTACGTTCTCTTTATGCAAAGCATGCAATTACTGATTGGCATATCATTCGTGCTATATATTCAGATTTTATGTCAAAATGGGGAGGCACAGATCAACTCGTACAGAATTTCAAAACTATCCTTAAAACAGATTCATTTACAGCAGATTACAATAATGCGGTTTTTATGCAGAGGTTGATAAGAAGTAAGCTGTTAGATCCCGGTTCACCCGGTTTTGTTGAGGAATACTACAACAATAGTGTACGGTACTATGAAGCTAAAATGCTCATTTTATCTGCAGGCGGCATACCATGTTATACACTGTTTCTTGATTCAAGTCAACCGCTTACTGACAAAGAGCAGTATATCGATCAGTTGATTAGTGAGTTGTTGTTAATGGATATTCGTGCAGTCGAGTTTATACCCGAAAGAGTTGATCCTTTCCTGCTAAAAAAATATGCGTATCGTTTTTATGAGAAGGGTTTTATTGTCACGTTTGGAACTGAGCATAATCAGCTTGAGCGGTTGTCACTTGTTCCCCGAACATCTAATGGAAAAGCACTTGATGACGAGCTTCTACAGATAGGGTATGATGGCGCATGCATTTATGCAGCGCATCAGGAGATGCATCATCAGAAATGCCCGGGTTTTATCGATGATATAGGAAAGCGTATGGTTCATCCGGCACGAATCAGGGACTTTATCAGGATAGGTGATGATGTAATTAAGAGAACGTTACATCATGACGAGCAGCATGAAATTAAGTGGTATGAACCAACCTATTCATGATTATTAGTAATAACTAATGGTTGGACAGGCATACTTTAAGCCGCATTACAAGCACAAACTTCAGAATCGTTTCTGAGTGTTGTAAAATCATTACGCAGACTAATGGATTTTTTACAGTTCAGAAACTATTTTTGAGTGAGTCGATTAATTATGAATCAATAAATTATCAGTATCAAGAATACATTTACATGGAATCTGCAAAAAAACTTTCTCAACATGATATAGAAACATATCTCAAACGGCTTAAACCGGGAGCTGTTTTGCTTGCCCGCAGCGAGCTGATGGATCCGAATTTCGAGGCAGCTGTTGTTTTAATATGCGTATACAACAATGACGGGGTATACGGCTTGGTGCTCAATAGGGCATCACATATGCCGGTATCTGAAGTTTTTGATGGGTACTCTGATTATCACAAGATTCGTGAGATCCGTATTGGCGGGCCGGTTCAGCAGGATGAACTTCAAATTCTTCAAATTACAACGCATCCTATGGAGGAAGCTTACGAGGTAGTGCAGGGCGTTTATGTCGGTGGAAAATGGCAGAGTATCGATCAGATTATTTCTGCAGACAAGACACAGACGTTACTGTTCCTCGGGTATAGCGGATGGGGCCGGGAGCAGCTTGAGGAGGAAATCAGAGCTGGTGCCTGGGATGTTTATAATGTAAATACCTATGAATTACTTCTTGGATCAATATCCAAAATCACCGGTGGTATCACCTCTATAAAATCGTATCTTGAAACGATTATCAGCAATTGATTGTAAAAGAGAATACTTTACAGAATAAAATACACAATGCGGCGCTGATACTGCATTTTCTTTGTTTGTAAAAGGAGACTGATGTGTCAGTTGTTGACAAATGCAGTAAATGTGATGCGCATTGTTGCAGGCATGTTGCCGTGCAGATTGAAAAGCCTGTAACAAATAAAGAGATAGATCAGGTCCGGTGGTATTTACTTCACGAGAATGTGTGGGTATCAATTGATCATGATGGTAACTGGCTGCTTGAGTTTAGAACTCCATGCCGCCAGATTGTAAATAATCAATGTGGTGATTACGGGAACAGACCTGCTATCTGTCGTGATTACCCCGGTGAAAATGAGTTTTGCGAGCGTGAAACTGATGATACATCATATGCGGTTCTTTTTACAAATGAAAATGAGTTTCTACAGTATCTGAAAAAACAGGATCTAAAAAAAACAACCTTACGAACGAGAATAAAAAAATCACAGGCCAAGCAGAAAGTTCAAAGAAACAGGTATGTTTGAGCAAAATGTAGTGCTTATGGCTTTTTTACTGACCCTGTTTGCAGGTTTATCAACAGGTGTAGGTTCCATTCTGGCCCTTGTCACAAAAAAAACCAATACACGATTCCTGTCGCTTGCACTTGGTTTTTCCGCTGGTGTGATGATTTATGTGTCAATGGTTGAGATTTTTGTCAAGGCAAAGGATGCCCTTACCGGTGCGCTTGGTATAAAACCCGGATCGTGGATTACGGTCGTAGCTTTCTTTGCAGGGATGATTCTTATTGCGCTTATTGATAAATTGATACCATCCTATGAAAATCCTCATGAATCCCGAAAAGTTGAGGAAATGGATGATGAGCACAAGCGTGGAGCAAAGCTTAAAAAAATGGGATTACTTGCTGCGCTTGCCATAGGCATTCATAATTTTCCTGAAGGTATTGCAACATTTGCATCTGCACTAAAGGATCCATCATTGGGTATAGCAATAGCAATTGCGGTTGCTATTCATAATATTCCTGAAGGTATCGCGGTTAGCGTTCCTGTGTACTTTGCAACAGGAAGCAGGAAAAAGGCTTTTATACTGTCATTTTTAAGTGGAATTTCTGAACCGGTTGGTGCACTTGTCGGGTATCTGTTGCTGATGCCATTCTTCAGTGATGTGACTTTCGGGATACTGTTTGCATCAGTCGCCGGTATTATGGTGTTCATTTCGCTTGATGAATTGCTGCCATCGGCACGGGAATACGGTGAGGCACATCTGTCTGTTTACGGACTTATAAGCGGCATGATCGTGATGGCGGTCAGTTTACTACTCTTTATCTGATACTGCCATGTAGAGACGCATTCTCCATACGCCTCTACATGGTTTGTCGTGTACGAAATAACATTTAACGTTATATTATCTTTTTCTCAACCTGATTGATTTCGGTGTTAATTCAACCAGTTCATCATCATTGATGTAGGCGATGCAGTCCTCAAGAGTCATTTCTGTTGGTGGTGTCAGGAGCACGTTATCGTCAGAGCCGGCAGCACGCATATTGGTCAACTTTTTAGATTTTCCTGGATTGACAACAAGGTCATTGTTTCTGCAATGTTCACCAACAATCATACCTGCGTATACGTTAACTGCTGGGCCAACAAACATTTTTCCGCGGTCCTGAAGACTGAAAAGGCCATACGCAGCTGTAATGCAGGGATCTTTTGTAACCAGGACACCATTTTGCCGTGTCTTTATTTCACCGACATAAGGACCATATTCAAGGAATACATAGTTCATGGTTCCCATACCGCGTGTATCGGTCATAAATTCCGAGCGGTAACCAAGCAGACCGCGGGTAGGAATTTTAAACACCAGGCGGGCCATGCCGTTTTCCTGAACCATCTCGGTCATAATACCTTTACGCCCACCGAGCTTTTCGATAACGGCTCCCATAAATTTTTCATCAACATCGATGGTCAGTTCTTCGTATGGTTCGAGTTTTTCCCCGTTTTCCTCTTTCATGATAACCTGCGGACGGGTGACCTGAAACTCGTAGCCTTCACGGCGCATGCGCTCGATAAGTATTGATAAGTGAAGTTCTCCGCGGCCAGATACTTTAAAGCCGATTGTCCCCTGAAGTTCTTCAACAAACAGTGCCACATCAGAAAGTATTTCGCGGGCAAGCCTATCCTGGATATGCCGGGATGTAACAAATTTCCCCTCTTTTCCCGCAAATGGTGAATCGTTGGGAATAAAGTTCATCGATATTGTAGGAGGGTCAATTACTGTAGGAGGGAGTGGAATCGGATTCAACGGGTCGGTAAAGGTAACTCCAACGGTAACCTCATCCATACCTGCTACGGCAACAATTTCACCTACTGATGCGATTTCAGTTGGAACTTTTTGAACGCCGTCGTATCTGTAAACTTTCGAGATACGTGCAGGTACAAGTGATCCATCTCGTAAGGCGACACTGATCTCTTTATTGACATTGAGTGTGCCGGAGGTAATTTTCCCGATACCAAGTCGACCAAGAAATGATGAATAATCAATTGAACTGACAAGCATCTGTAAGGGTGCATCCGGATCACCCTTTGGTGATGGAATATTGGTCAATATTTTTTCGTAAAGAGGCTCGAGTGTCATACCATCTTCATCCGGATCGTTACGTGCGAAACCGTCTTTCGCTGATGCGTACACTACCGGGAAGTCAAGGATGTGGTCGGGTGCATTAAGCTTTACAAAGAGATCAAACACCTGGTCAACAACCCATACCGGTCGTGCCGATGGTTTATCGATTTTGTTGATCACAACAATTACCGGAAGATTTAATGCGAGTGCTTTCTTGAGAACGAAATAGGTCTGAGGCATGGGACCTTCAGACGCATCAACCAGTAGCAGCACACCATCAGCCATCATAAGAACACGTTCAACCTGACCGCCGAAATCAGCATGTCCCGGTGTGTCAATAATATTAATCAGATGACCACGATAATGAAATGATCCATTTTTAGCAGAGATCGTGATACCGCGCTCTTTTTCAAGATCCATTGAATCCATGAGTCGTTCTGCGACAACCTGATTATCTCTGAACATTCCGCTTTGTTTGAAAAGCTGGTCGACAAGCGTTGTTTTACCATGGTCAACGTGGGCAATAATCGCGATGTTTCTAATTCTGATTTGTTTCATAGATCCTTACACTGCTAAAAAATATAACCGGTTACTTTCGGTCCTTGATTGGAAAATATCTCGTAAGTTATTATTGTAAAACTTATTAGGAAATTCCAGGAATTAATGTGCATGCAACTGTGGTCCCTAAAAAAGGAGAGTCGCAAAGCGAGTGCATAAATTACATTTCGCCAGATTTTTTTGTGAGTGAAAAATACGAAAAATATTTGAATGGTAGTGAAATTAAATTAGATAGTACAGAAGTGGGTACTATTTTCGTTGGAATAGAAAACATGATGCTTTTTCAACAAAAATGAACTAAGAGCGGGGTGGCTACCTTAAAGCATATCCCTGTATATTGTTATGCCTGCGTTACGTTAGTGGTGAAGAACCACCGGTAAAATGTATTTTAAAATGCGGTTGGCAGGTGGTGTATGCATCAGTTTTCGGACATCGTTACTTTAAAAAAGGTTACCAACTAAACAATGAAAATAAATACTCCCAGTATGACTGCTGAGCTTGATGCAATGATGCGCGCTATGGCGGCCTGTTACAGTGGTACGCGGTCAGTTATGCAGGACAGATTTGCTATCATGTTTTGCGGTATCAGGGTGATACCTGCATTTTGTTTGGATATGCTGATACTGTTAATATTTACTCAGACCGGACAGTTGAAATAGGTTGATGCAGATTTTCTTGATTGCCTGTTTCGTCAAAGTAATGGAACGCTCATACAGCGTCGGGTGCTTGGTTTTGTTGCAGCGGTTATGATGGGCGTATCATAAAGTATGCTTCAAGAATGAAAATTCTGTTTCCGGAACTCCGTTACATTGTAGCGGGTTGGATTACGTTTTTTGTAAACAGGCCATTCAACGTAACGTGTATTGTTAATGGGGTGAAGTCCAGACTAAGTGTTACCAGTGTGATGATTAATAATAGTGGCGCAGAAATGTTTTCGACGATTAAAAAATACCGCTTGAAAGTGAGCGTATTTCTGAAAATGGATACAGCATTTTCACAGGAGAGAGGCTTTTTTGATGGTAATCTGTCAATTAGCGGTACCATTACCGGATTTAAGAAAGGGGCTGGAATTTACATTGCACTCTATGACAGCCAGCAGAATTTTAAAAATAAAAAATTTACAAACGCATTGAGGATACCAGCTGATAGCGTGCGATCAGATTCTATTACCTATAAACTTTTTTATACTCCTCTGAAAGCAATGCAACGGCCAATGTTCTCAAATTGTAAGTTTGATCTCAGAAATGATCTTACAGATGTAAATCTGACGTTTATTAATATGAGACGGTAATGGTCCAGGAAATCTGCTTTTACCTACTCATATTTCCTGTTATTAAACCAGATCCAGCCATTCTCATGTTTAAATCCAGGATCGTGGTGTGTCCAGTGAACGAGACCACCCTCACTATTCCACACATATTCACCATGGACATAGACAAGGCTGTTTTGTGAAATGCCTGAAACCGGTGGGGCTATATCAATATTATGGGCAATTAGAAGAGTCTGGGCATTTGACATTCTGATAATAAACCGTTGATGCCAGTCTCCGATCGTATCGTTACTTAGTAGCCGCGTAACATTCCCTTTAACGGTTACGACAACACCACTGTCTTTATTATTAAAGTGTGTGGTCATTGATGCAATTGGAGTCAGAAGCGAATCAAGTGATGATGATGACTGTTCTGATGGTAGTATTAGTGTGGTATCACTTTGCGGTTGTGAACATGAAGCTGACAGAAGAAGCAACATAGTCGTAAACCATGTTGCAATTTTGAGTGTCAGTAGTCTTCGTAACTTCATAGGCCCCTCCGGATCTTATTCGATTTCCAATGATTTTTACGATACTAATTATATCGTTTGTACAGTGCTGCGGCAATGATAAAGTTCCGGAGTTTGGATGGACTGGCACCCGAAACGGTACAATATCACTTCGCCTCAACAGCCTTTTCGGTAAATTTACCAAATATTTCCGCGGATACGGTATCAATGTTGCTACTGTTGACTAAAATGTAAAGAACATCACCTGAGAGTAACTTTGTTGAGCCTTGCGGTGCAATAATCTTGTCATTGCGATTGATCATGGTAATTGTTGTACCGGCAGGAAGACGCAGTGCTGAAATCTGTGTTGATCCTTCGTACAGATCATCATCAATAGTAATCTCACATAGTTCAAGTTCATTAGAGTTAATGGTAACGAGTTCCATTGTCTGGGTCGGGCGGGGTTTACTTTTAGTGGTCAGCTTGAAATATGATGCAATTTTACCGATTGTTGTGCCCTGAATAAGCATGGATAGTGTGACCGCAAAGAAAATGATATTAAAAGTATCTTTTGATGCCTCAATACCCGCTGCAACCGGATAGGTTGCAAGCACAATCGGCACTGCGCCCCTGAGTCCGCCCCAGCTCATGAGTATCTGCTCCTTAATGGAAAATTTACCAAAGAAGGTACAGGCATATAATGCAATCGGGCGTGCGATAAATGTAAGCACAACAAACAACACAAGACCATCAACCCATATAGAACCAAACTCTTTTGGAAAAACCAGAAGGCCAAGCAATACAAATATTCCCACATTGGCAATCGTTGAAAGCGCATCAATAAACGATGAAAATGTTTTTTTGTAGGGCATTGATGAGTTACCCATAACAAAACCGGCAAAAAATGATGACATCATACCACTTGAGCCAAGGCTTTGTGCCACACCATACGAAAGAAGTATGATACCGATCAGGAAAATATAAAAGTAACTTTTGTCAAGGCTCTTGACCCGTTGACTTAAGTAAACGCCGAGTTTCCCAAGAAGTAAACCTATGAGAATGCCGCCTGCAAGCTGCCATAAAAAGGATAAACCGATCTCAAAAGGCTGTTGAGTATTTGACTGCATCAGCTGTACAGCAAAGGTAGTCAGAATAATTGCCATTGGATCATTACTTGCAGATTCTATTTCTGTCATGGCAGTAAGACGCGGACTGAGAGATCGGGAACGTAATATCGAAAATACAGCAGCTGCATCAGTTGATGAAATAATACATCCGAGTAGAAATGAATGCATCAGATCGTAGTGAAGAACAAGGTGAAGCAGCCAAGCTGTGATTACGGCGGTAAGCACAACTCCGAGTGTCGCGCTTGTCATTGACGGCCCAAAGACGGTTTTTAAAAGTTCTTTCCGGGTACCAAATCCCCCGGCAAATAAAACAAAAATCAGAGCAAGGTCTGCAAGCTGCCTGGCCATTGTCGCATTGTCAAAATATATCAGCCCGGTTACATCACTGCCAAAAACTATCCCCATGCCAAGCGCAATTACAACAAGCGGTAAGCGCCACTTACTGGCCATCCGGGCGGTTAGGACAATTGAAAGAAGAATTAGTGCAAGGATGAGGTACATATATCGCTTTCAAATGCTGCTGGAGGTTATGGAATTACAGTGACAACACACTATGCTGGTCTGGATGTCTGCGTTAAATGAGCAATGCCTTGCTAACGACAACCTGATTCCTGATGTTCGATTAATAATATTAATCAGTGTTTAATAAAAGTCAATAAATGTTTGGCATAAAAGTTGATTTAATAAATTGTCGATCAATTGGTGTAGATCCGGAAATACGACTATGCTCAAACATCTCCGGGGCACAACCATTATCGATGTATGGTGGTACCATGTGTGGAATTGAGGATCTATTGATGAATTCTGCATCCGGTAACATCCCGGATATAAACAGGCATAGTCGGGGGATACGGTTTCCCCGACATAGTAACAGGCTGAGTTGGAGCAAACATGTATAAACAAATGTTTATGTATAAACATTTGTTTATGCCACTTAAGCTATAACAAATGCTGGTAAACAATAGCAGGAGGATTAGTAATTATGATTAATCACACCACAGTAAAACACATTGCTGCTTTTGTAGCAGCGTTCCAGCAGGTATTTGCCAATTTTTTGGAGAACAGGGACCGCGAATTACCATCGGATTCACGTGTTGATGGGCCTGCTGGTTTTGTACTATGTGTCAGAGGTATGATTAATGGATATTTAACAGGAATCAGGATCGGTCATGAGAAATTACCGATACAAAGAGAAGAAAATCAGTATATTGCAGAAATACTGGTGAATAAATTCAATAAAAGTGTTCTTTCAGAAATTCAGCACCTTTCCATTGTTGAACTACAGGGTGACAGCTGTATTGATGATATATTATACTCATTACGTATAAACGAACCGGAAATGACCATGAAGCTTAGAGTCTATAACTACAGTCTTGAGTTTTATATGGTATCATCATTAAGTGTTAATGAGCTTTCTACCGGCAATTGTATTGTAAACAGGCATGGTAATCGTTAAAAAGAAAACAAACTGTTCAAATGAAAAAAAGTCTGCCGGAAAAGAAACAACGCACACTATCAAAACCTG
Source organism: uncultured Fibrobacter sp. (assembly GCA_964390065.1). Classification (GTDB taxonomy): domain Bacteria; phylum Fibrobacterota; class Chitinivibrionia; order Chitinivibrionales; family Chitinispirillaceae; genus JAAZBG01. Next base: position 72,977 of record CAYMGX010000002.1, read on the forward strand.
ATAGTGCACACATAATGCAATCAGCAATCGCATTATCAATATCACCGGTTGCATTTGTTGACAAAGAGGATAACGTTGTTTATGTTAATAAGGCATTTCTCAGCATTTGGGGGTATTCCGGAGATGATGACATCATCGGCAGGAGTGCTGCCAGCTTCTGGGATATTCCAGGAGCACCTCAATCAATAGAACGTAAAATTCGTGAGCGTGGCGGATGGATTGGTGAATTGACCGCGTTCAGAAAGGATCGTTCAACGTTTCCTGCACAGGTTTCCGTAACGATTTTGTCAATCGCTGATGATGTCGCTGAATGCAGAATGTATACATTTGTTGATATATCAGAACGGGTACATGCAGAGCAGGAACAGCAGCGTCTTCTTAGTGATCTTGAGGAGCGGGTCAAGGAATTAAAATGTCTTTACACAATTCTCAGTATACCTAATTCGCAGATGTCGACACTTGAAAACATTCTTGACTACATTGTTCACTCCATTCCCGATTCGCTGCGATGGCCTCATCATGCATTTGCCCGTGTGCAGCTCGGATCACTTGATATCTGTACTGCCAATTATCAGGATGTCGCTGATTCATTTAAAATTTCATTGGAGACGGTACATGAACAAGGCATTCTTGAAGTCGGATACCGCACTACAGGCGATGCGGCAGCTTCATTGACTTTGCTTAATGAAGAGAAGGAGATGCTGACTGCTGCATCAGGAGAAATTGCACGGCTTATTGAATATAAATGGACAGAATCGGAACTTGTAAAAAACAGGGAAAAACTACTTCATGCAGATAAATTATCATCAATTGGTGTTCTGAGTGCAGAAATCATGCATGAAATTAATAATCCTAATAATTTTATTGCGCTGAATAGTAAAATCGTTGCACAGGCGTGGACTGATATTATGCCAATCCTTGATGAATATTACAGGAATAATGGCGATTATGCAGTTGCCGGACTGTCATTTGATGATGCCCGGGCAGAGATTCCGCGGTTACTTGACGGAATAAGTGAAGGAACAGAACGTATACGCGCGATAACCAGGCGGCTTCAGACGTTTATTACCCGAAAGGGTACCGCTGCGTTCACACTTTTTAATATCAATGATGCCATTGAGAAAGCAATAGAGTTTTCAAAACACCTGATTGTTTCATCAACCGATAATTTTTCTGTTACTCTGTCAAAAGATCCGTTGATGGTTCGGGGTGATTTTTTTCAGATTCAGCAGATACTTATCAATTTTATCACCAATGCCTGTCAGGCGCTTATAACCAAAGCTGATTCGATAGGTGTTTTTTCATTATTAAATGAGAATAGTGTTATCGTACGGGTTGAAGATACCGGTATTGGAATTGACAGAAAAGAACTGGCACATGTAACTGATCCGTTCTATTCGACAAAAATGAGATCCGGGTGTACCGGGCTTGGTCTTTCCATTTCCAATGATATTGCTATAAGTCATGGTGGAAAAATTCAATTAAAGTCAAGTCCGGATAATGGTACATCAGCAATACTTTTTCTCCCGGAAGTAAAATAGGAAAGGATGCTATGAATACTTCAAAATTTCCGTCAACACCGATTCTGGTTGTTGATGACGAGGAGCAGTTTCTCTATTCCATATCGATAACGTTCAAGGCTCATGGCATTACGAATATACAAACCTGTTCCAGAGGTGATGCTGCAAGAATGCACATCATGTCAATGGCTTATTCCGTAATATTACTGGATATAAATCTACCCGACTGCAGCGGGCTTGAGTTACTTGAGTTTGTACTCGAAAGGTCGCCTGACACACCGGTAATAATGATTACTGCATTAAATCAGGCGCATACCGCAGTTGATTGTATTAAAAAAGGTGCAATTGACTATCTTGTCAAGCCACTGGATACAGAACGGCTTGTTGCATGTGTAAAAAATGCGCTTGCTCGGAAAGATCTTACCTGTGAAAATGAAGCACTCAAGGGGTATTTACTGGGTAATACATTGCAACGCCCTGATGTATTTAAAAAAATAGTCACCGGTAATAAAAAAATGAATGCATTGTTTCAATACATTGAAGCAATAGCAGGAACACCGTTTCCGGTTTTAATCACCGGAGAGACTGGTGTAGGGAAAGAACTTATTGCTCAGGCAATACATGATTTGAGTGGCCGGAAAGGGCTTTTTGTTCCGGTGAATGTCGGAGGCATTGATGACACAACATTTTCAGATACACTTTTTGGTCATGTAAAAGGAGCATATACCGGTGCTGACTCAGTCCGTCAGGGAATTATCGAACGTGCCGCAAACGGAACATTGTTTCTGGATGAAATAGGAGACTTGACAAAAGTGTCCCAGATAAAATTGCTGCGTGTTTTACAGAATCGTGATTATCTGCCTCTTGGTTCCGATATTGCAAAGCTTGCAACTGTCCGGCTCGTGGTTGCAACCAATAAGGATATAAGTGAATTAGCTGATCCAGCGGTTTTCAGAAGTGATCTGTATCACAGATTGCGAACACACCACATTGCTATTCCACCACTGCGTGAACGAATGGATGATATTTCGCTTCTTGTTAACTATTTCCTTCAGGAGGCAGCAGATGTTTTAGGCAAATCAAAACCCGATGCTCCACCAGAACTTATTTCCCTGCTTTCCTCATATGATTTCCCTGGTAATGTACGGGAATTGCGTGCACTGGTTTTTGATACAGTTGCTATCGAGCAGTCAAAAATGATTTCGCTGGATGTTTTCAGATCAAGAATCCCGGTTTCTGATAGTGTCAAGCAAAGAAGGGCTGTTGTGTTGAGTCAAAGCTGTCAGGCACCGGGCGGATTTGGTGACACGCTGCCAACGATAAAATGTGCTACACAGGCATTGATTGCAGAGGCGCTTGCCCGGTCAAACGGCAATCAAAATGCCGCAGCGAAACTATTGGGAATAACACCTCAGGCTTTAAGCAGGCGTCTCAAACATATGAATAGTAAAAAAACAGTATCTGATTAGTACTATCAGTTTCTGTTACAGTAATCAATATATGATGATTTTTACTCACCACCAACGTCAACAAATGATGATACTTTTTGTGTCTTTCCGGTAATTGGTTGCTGTTAATGATGCGTTTCGTTAATAACGGCTTGTAAATCAGGGCGTTACTGAAATTTAAAGCGTCTGGCATGGAAATCGCTTTCTTATAACAGGGAAGAATAATTTCTAACTGATGAAAGGGGTATTCATGAAAACATTTAATGGAACAAAATCGTTCTGGATTAATGAAAGTGGAAAACGGCAATATTGTAATGCTGTTGTTTCTTTTATCTCTGGTTCTTTGATGCAAGTCAAATTGTTTCAACATAATCAGTTTGAGTATGATGGTTTGTTAAGTACACATGACCATTTGCACTATTCAGGACGAATACATATTTCTGGAAATGAGTGTTCAGTTTCATGCAAATGTTTTATGATGCCGCCAAGAATGCTGTTGTTTGGTGAGTGGAAAAAAGGAGGCACTGTGCATGAATTTTGTGTACATGCAAATGTAAAGGAACGGATCAACAGCGTTCACTCAATGATACCACCAGCAGCATGACGTACTGATTCGTTTCTATTAGGATAGTAGATTCGTTTTTTTAGAGAAAAGAGATACGCAATGAATCGTATTGAACTGTGGACTGCAAGCGAACTGGTAATTGTTGATGCTATTGTAGCACATGTAGAAAATTCAGGATTGACAAGTTTAAAAGAACAGATAGATGAGAGTCTCAAAGCGCTTGAATATCAGGCGCAGGCGCTTTCGTTATATCCATCACTGCTTCAATCTAACAGATTGGGTGACAGCGAAAGAAATCTTCAAACACTTGTAACTGTTCTTCTGGAAAGATATAAAGATGATGACATCTTTGTACTTCCAACAAAAGCTATTCTCAGCAGGAGTTTTGAGATTGGTAAAATAAACTTTCTCTACATGCTCTATCATGCATGTTCGTTGCTTAAGGATCATACTGTAACCATAAAGGAAGATACATATGATGCAATAAGTTTGAAGATTATTTCAGTAATGACAGAACGTGTCCTGCTCGATCTGCTTAGTGATGTCAACCGGGATCATGTACGTGTAACTGCAGCGACAACCCTTGCAGAGTTGTGGGAGGGCAGAATTACTCCGGAGTCAATATTATTCAATCCGGAATTGCGAAGCATGTGGCTGATACGAAAAACTATTACGCCGGTTTTTGGTACATTACTTGGTACCCATGAGTACTTTTCTTTATTCAGGAACGCGGATGAAAACTGTCGTCGTTACATTACCTATTCGACTTCGGTTCCTGATGAGATGTTTGCACTTGAGGAATTTTTATTTGGATTGACATTTGAGGAGTTGTATGCTGCAAAGAATGAACTGAACAGGCAGGGGCGATCGCTGTTTAACAAGGATGATATGGCTGGAATTGTCGGACATAAATCACTTTTTTTTATGAATACAGACCAGAATCCTGATCCGATCGAACTTTACAGATTTTATAATCATCGTCGCAATAAAGCTGCAGCCAGAAGAGAATTAAAGCATACCGGGCCAACAAGAACTTTTGAGGAGAACCTAATGGCTTTTTTCCTTTCTGAAATGTAATCTTTGTTTTAAAAACTATTATAAGGAGCATGTAAAATGGCACAAATCGTTAAAAATTGTGTAGGCCGGATTGATGTTGAAAAATCATATTATATGAGTTTTGATGGCAAGCGGTGTGCTTGTACAATTCCGGAACTTTATATCGATGATACTTCCGCACAAATGCTGGTACAGTACAAACAGGGTGATGAAGAGATGTATCGCCTTACATCCAATGATGGTATACGGTTTACCGGGAAGATGGGTACTGATGATGACAGCAGGGTTGATTTCGAAAAATGGGAAAATAACAGTGCTATCTTACTTGCCGGAAGCTGGAAGAGTGGTGGTCGGGAAGGGGAGTGGTACATTGAGGGAACATCGGAATAATGCCTGCTGAAAACGGCATTGCTTTACTGGAAGGCATTTGTGTGGCACCTTTATCACTAAAGCAATCAGTGAACCAGTTTGGATCATACGTAATAAACTTTTTAATTTCAGAGGGAATGCAATGCAAACAAAATTCGCTGTGTTTTTGGATCAGAACGGTACTCTTTTTGATGAGTCCAACGGGGAATATGCACCGGTAACAAGTGAATCCTTTTTCCCCGGTACAATACAGACTTTACAAAAAATCCAGCGGGCGGGCGTTTTGCTGTTCATTGTAACAAATCAATCATCAGTTGGTCTTGGACTGATAGAAAAAGAATTTGCCCAACGGTTTAATGATGATATCCGGAGAGTTCTCGGAAACGCTGGCATTACAATACAGGAAACGTTCAGTTGTATGCATACCAGAGCAGAGAACTGTTGCTGCAGGAAACCACAACCATATTTTCTCAAGCTGGCTTCAGAAAAATATGGTGTCAGCCTTGCGGATTCTTTTGTCATTGGTGATCATCCACATGACGTAGAGCTTGCGGATAATGCCGGTGCTACCGGGCTTTATGTGTTAACCGGCCATGGAACGAAACATCGTGGTGAATTGACAAAACCGTACTTTGTTTTCCAGAGGGTCTCTGATGCTCTGGAATATATTTATAAGACACAGATTTTCTTTGAATCTGTTTAACCAGGATTGTCCAACAGATTAGCAGGATTCACAATTTTCTATTGGACATTCCGTGTTGAATTATTTTTACATCCTAATATTAACGATAATAGGTGTATTATGATAGCTCACCGGTCGCAGATGATGTGTTACTATAACAATTGCGAAACGGTGGCGTGCTAATCGATTGAACATGTCAGGTCAAACAGCAGAATGTGGTTGCGCCTATGTTACCTCGGCAAGATACAGAATATTCTCCTCACCAATAAGAGCCTCGAAGATCTCCTCATTATGCGAGATCATGAGTATTGCGGTGCCGTTCATACGTAATTGATTTAACAGCTCAAGCACTTTCTTTACGTTAACAAAATCAAGTCCGTTCAGTGGTTCATCAAAGATGACAAGATCGGTATTGAGCGCCAGGGTGCGCAGCAGATTGAGCCGCTGTTTCTGACCACCGCTTAAAAATGCGGTTTTTTTGTGTTTGATAGCCTCGATAGTCTTTGGTGTAAAGAGCTGGCCAAGCAATGTGTCAAGATCACCCTGCATCCGCCCCCGCAGACCATCAAAAGTCTCCTTGACCGTTGCCTGAAGATTCAATGATTCATCGGCGTGCTGAAAAACCATACCTGCCTGTTTACCCCAGACATGCTTTGTCCATGCCGACTGATGTGTCTTTGTGGAGTAGTTTTTTCCACATAATTTCATTGAGAATGAGTCTGCTTTGTAAATACCAAGAATAATTTTTGCAATGGTTGTTTTCCCGACCCCGCTTGGCGCTTTCAGATAAACAACACTGCCTTTATTAATTATCAACGGTGATGGCTGTGTGAGTTCCCTGTCCTGATAAATTCTCAGGTTGCGGGAAAATATTGAAAAATCTGATCCGAATTCAAGCACCGGTTTATTTTGTAAACTATTTTGGACGCTGCTCCATCGTGATGAGTTTAGCCACGATAGATAGTTATCCGGCGAGAAGTCATCAACGCGTACCTCTGTCGTGTCAACCCGCGAGAGCTCTTTGAAATGAATGTAGGGAACAAGCGAGCGGTACTGGTTGTAAATCTCACTGATTATTGAATAGTCATGAGTTATGATTACCGCAGTAAACTGTCGCTTACAATATCTGTCAAGCAGCAGTCTAAGGAAAAGGTTTCTGTATCTGTTGTCAAGACTGCCCGTAGGTTCATCAAAAACAAAATAGGTTGACAGATCACGATCGTTCAGACCAATCAGTGCCTGAATTTTCTTAAATGCCATCGCAAGCAGGATTCGCTGCTTCTCACCACCGCTTGGACGATATGGTTTTGGATATACATCAAGAATTGTATCAAGCGCATCCTCGTTTGAATGCTGCCAGAGGTATTCAAGAATGTCGCGTTCATTGCCACAGTCAAGACTTCCCTCATTGAGCTGTTCAGAAATTTTCATTAAGGGATTAAGGTGCGATGATGGTTCCTGGAAGACAAAAAAACTATTTGCACGTGATTCTGTCAGCCACTTACTTTTTAGATGATCTGCATAGGGCGTATCATTGATTGTTACGGCAAGCTCTGAAGTGTCAAGCAGCCCATAGAGCGCTTTAGAAATGAGTGATTTCCCAATGCCTGATTCTCCAAATAGAAATGTAATATGATTATCGTAGACAGGGTAATCCTTTATTGATACGATGGTTCTGTCTGGTGTAGCAACGTTGACAGAAAAATTATACACGTTCATAGCTTGTGCCTTTCTGCATATCCATTTGCGATATGATAGATACACATGAGAGAAAATACTATCAGAAAAGCAACTGTCACTCCAAGGAGGTGTCCAAAGAAAAGATTTGGAAAATACATTGGATTTGTCAATGTGTTACCGATTGCAAGAATATCCTGTTTGCTATCGATTTTTGCAAGCAGACTGCCAAGGGTAACCGGAAGCGTTACCGCATTTACCTGTGTTGACAAACCAACCGATATGATGAAATCTACACTGCACTGAAGAAATATGGCGCTGCCGAAAATTGAAATGAGTTTATTGAATATATGAATGCGGCTGTTTTTCCATAGAATGTCGAAGTTAATAATGCGATGCTCTGCGATGCCGCATACCTGCATGGCGTTATAGAAGTCAAGTTTGCGAAAATGATCAATCCGGTCCCTCATAAGATCAATCAGTTCATTGACAATGAAAAGGCTCATACTAAAAGCCATAAGCGGAAACAGGAAAATGGTGCTGGTTATTGCTCCGCTTGTGATCAATGATGCAATCGCGATATAGGTTAGAAGTACGCCGATAATCTGAGGTATGGAACGAAGCAGATTAAGAATGAACATGATTGACATATAGCCGGCTTTACCTTTACTTTTTCCAAGGTAGTGAAGCAGCAGCGTGAATACCCATCCCAATACAAGGGTGAATACAACGACAAAACATGCAATTGTAAATGTATTGATGAAACCGGTTATAACTTTTTGCAATGCCGGTTTGTTAAGAAACAGATAATCCCAGATAGCCACAACAATCATGATAACAAGCCAGATAAGCGCCCATCGTTTATCTTTTTCGTTCAGTATAGTCTGAAAAAAAGAGTGTTTACCTGTTTTCATATCGTTTAATTTCCCTGTGAATCAAGTAGTCTGTAAACATTTCGGTAAATTTTACCGTATAGAAAATCAGTGCAACAATGACAAGTACGATAGAATAATTCTGAAACAGCAGCTGTCTGAGCAATTCATAATTAAAATGACCCTGAATATTTAATGCCATTTCAATAATGACAAGACCAGTGATCAGAAATGACGCCTGCTCCTTGATTGTTGCAAGATACTGGAAATGTGCATTTCTGAATATATGCTCAAAAAGATGTCCTTTGAACATTTTAAACGGATGAATCAGCGAATTTAATGGAATGCCCTGAGGAGAAATTGTGAAGTCCTCGTTAAGATTTTTAACCCGTGCAGTGTCAATGTATCCTTTTCTGCTTTCCGAAACAAGAAATGCATGAAACTTGTTGGTGTACATCATAAGAAGTCCGTTGGAGATCACACCGAGAAAGATCATGAAAAAAATCGAATCGGTATTAAACTCTGTACGGATTGAATAGGCTATAACGTATGCAGGAGAAAAGAGAATCAGATAGGCAAATGTTTTAAGCAATTTGAATAGAATGGATGTAAAAGAGAAACGTTTTTTATGATACAGTACCGGGTTATGGATTGACAAATGTTCCATATGCTTTTCGTGCACAAAACGCCAGCTTCCAAGTGTCTGTACACCGTAAAACGTGAGAAGCATTACGACAATGTAAATAAACAGGAACTTGAGGTACATGCCGGTCAATTCCAGAAAAACTTTTGTGGAAAGTGACTTCTTTGTATTGGTACTCTGAATCCTTTTATTGAACTGATCACTTTTAATGGTAAGAATTTCCTTGACAATCGTATCGTTATACTCTGCACGGTCGGGATAGAAAATATTCATTACGTCCTTTAGAAGAGCTCGCTGAAACCGGTCATCGGGGTTTTGAATTGAAATGTCAAGAAATTCTTTGACACGGGAACCTGCATACGTCTCCTCGTTTTTTCTCATGGTATTGAAAACAACCATGAGTATAACGATAAGCACTGTTATAAATGCGATACCTGTGATATGTTCAATAAGTTTATTTTTCATAATTATCAGTCAATGATGTTTCTTATGGATGATCTTTTGTTGCGATAATGATCTGGAAGTTTTCGTATCGTACAACATAAGGTTTACTTAAAAGGAATTTTTCAATATCCTTGGCGATATACGATGTGCTTTGTTCCATTTGAACAATAGCCTGTTTTGGTCCCCTTAATGTGCAGGTTACACGTTTACCATCTGATTCAATATTCCATTGCGGGACAGATTTCTGCTGATTTGTGTGGGCATTGAAATAGTTAAACATCGATGTGTAATATTCGTTGGCAGCATCAAGACGTCGCCTGATTGATTCCAGTATATCGGTAGTGGTAACTTTTACAGACTGCGAAACAGCATTAGTCCGTTTTTGGAATATCGTAGTGCTTTGGATAAAACCATACTCATTACGTTCAGGAACGAAAACATAGGTAGAACCACTTTTTTGAAAAACCCTGATCACCGTAGTCCCTTTGCTGAGCGAAGGTGAAGACGCTCCTCTCATTGTGGCGCTTGATGTAAGCGTAACCGTATCCCACAGTGATACTACCGACGTTTGTTTCTGGAACGATGCTTTGGCACTGCCGGCGAAGCCACCATTGTCATCACGAAGAAGATAGTAAAAACGGTCGTTGTTTTTGCACTTGATTGCATTGGTAATCTGGTCTCCCAGCGTAATCCTGCTGTTAATTATTTCCAGCGGAAAACCACTGCCGAGAGCTTTTCTGTCAGATTCATATATCGGTTGTTCATAACTGTCAAGCAGTGTTACTTTGGCAATTGATGAAAAAGTGTAAAAATCAACAGCGGTCGATAGCTTTGCAAGTGATATGACAACAAGTACTGAAGTGAATATTTGTTTAAACTGTTTCATTGTCTGATGCTATCTGGAAAATTAAGAACGTTTAAGGACACGCCCACCAAATCCCCTTGGGGGGGGGGTGTGTCTTTCGTGATAATTAAGATTTACGATGTAAGAATCATGCGGGTTGCACGTCCTCACTTATACTAAAACTTCCGTTTTGTGGCACTCTGCTTCCATTTTTCAATTGTTGACAATTGCGATGCTGTTCCATAAAGATCAATGCTTTGTTTGTCAAATTGTGATGAGAAATAGGCCAGTGATGGCAGCGATATAAGCCAGCTTCCAAGTGCAAGACGCTGTTCGGTTTCATCAACAAGGCGTGCATAGATTTGTTTGTCACTTAATTCACGTGTTGACATGAATTTGAAAGTATGGCTCAGGAGCTGTTTGAAATCTTCCTTTTCTGGATACTCGCTATCAAGATCGATACCGGCAAAATTCTTATCCGAAGCAAACGCTTCATCACTAATAACATTTACACCTTTGTTATTAACACTTGTCAAAAGATTAATTTTGTATGTTTCGAAATCTGGTTCTCTGAGAAATACATTGTAGAGATCAAACATGAAATTGCTTCTGTAGCCGCTGAACGCAACAAGTACTGCATCATAATCACCTTTACGAATTTCATCATTCTGGACAGCAGATACTTTGATTCTGCCGCCGAACAGTGATGGATCGTTAAGAATTTCAGTGAGATCTGCAAGTTCTTCCTTGAAATCATAATTGAGACAGGTTTTGATTCGTACAGTATCAGGGAGCATAGAAAGATCCGCAGTACCCCGGTCAGTGAGCGGTGAAATCAGCTGTTCGCTGACATACACTGATGTTGTTGGAAAAACGGAGTTGTTAAGGTATTCGTTGTAGTTATCAGGTGCACCCTCATAGTTTGCGATGTGGCGCTGCTGGCTGGTATTGATACGGAAAAACCGGTCGAGTACTTTTTTGTTATCAATCAAAGCTCTGAGTGCGATACGCTGGTCAAGGTCGAGTCTGTTGACATTGTATATAATCGCAAAAAATGTCGTTGCGATACTTGATTTGTAGAAATACTTTGAGGTGTCCCCGATAATCGGTGAGAGTGCACCGAATGGCGTACTAAGCAATGTATTGATATTTTTATTTTTCAGTTCGGTTGTATAGGTACTGTTGTCAATAAACGGCTTGAGAACAACTCTGTTCAGATTTGCAGTACCAGCAGGTGATTTCCAGAAGTAAATTTTATTGTCTTTTTCTTTTTCTCCGGCATACATATATGGGCCGGTTCCATTGTTATAAACAGGTGCATCAATCTGTGAATCTGATGAAATAATTTTAAACGACAGGATCTCCTTTATGTCACTTTCTCCCCATTCACGATCACTGCGAAACTGAAATGTGATCTCGCCGTTTTCATCCGGTCCTGAAAAGTTAAAATCCGGTACAGCCTGAGATACAAGAATATAATCGGGGGAAATACTTCCAAGGCTTTTTATTCTGTCAAGAGTAAACCGGAGATCATTTGCAGTAAACTCGATTGCAGCTCTGTCGGTAATCGTTACATTCTCTTTTTCCATGGTAACATTCCATGATGAATGCCACTTTTTATTCGGCTTGAGACGGATTTTAACGGTGGTGTTTTTTGGGTCATACCCCATGAATTCACCAAGTCCATCCTCATATGTGATGCCGCTTGCATTTGCACTGATATTAAAGAGGCCATCGAATGACACTTCGTCAAGTTTGTCTGCAATCGGAACGGAACTCGGAACATGAGGATCTATTTTAGGTTTCTGATGTGCTATGTACGGAATGACTATCTGGTCTCTGAGGTTTTTATTAAAAATAAAAAAGTAAAGCAGTCCTGCTGCAACAACAATAAACAGTGAAACTGCAATAATTATCGCTTTTTTCATTGTGGTGCTCCTGTAAAGGAATAGTGTTTACCATTTATACATGACCGGTGTATTGAACACCGGTCATGTATAGTTGTATTGTTAATTCTTTTTAATTATAGGTTTTTGAATCATCGTGCTGAAGGTATACACCTTGAAAGAGCTATCATAGAAGGTAATCTCAAGAATGTTGCCTTTATCCTTATTCATCTGAACCGGAGTAATCTGGCATTCATAATCATTCTCTGCACTCGGTGCTGTAATTGTAAAACGACCTTCATTCTTTAGGGGCTTTTTATTAAGGGTTATCGATTCATACCACTGTGATGCTGCTGCGTTGGATGCAATTTCCTTCGGCAGTTTAATGTTGACATCGTACATGGGAAAGTCTGCTTCTGTCTCAATGTCAACATTGTAACGGACAACATACTTGTTCTTACCTTTTTTGTTATCGGTAACCGGCAGCACAAAGACACGGCGATATTCCTTCGGTTTGGTAATCCATTTTGCAGAATATGGGTCACATTCCGCAATACGTGTTTTTGTCTTTTTGTCATTGGCTTTATAATGCTTACCATGAGTAACAATTGCGCGGGCTTTCAGAACGCCATTATCTGACGGGTTCGCTGTGAACTGTTCGTACAGAGTTTTAATGGCACGTGCCGGGAATTCATCGTCTCTCATTTTGCCAAGATCTTCAATAAGTTTGTTTTTACGCTGGATAAGCTCACTACGCGATCCTGACGAAAATGTAATGTTATGAACCGGTGTGAAAATTGTATCGGAGTAGAGAGAATCAACATTCTCAAGAGTGTTTACGTTTGCATCAAGGAATTGTGTAATCTTAACACGTGATGCATTATCAATGCGGGTGTACAGCAAATCCTCTTTGGAATCAACGGCAGCTATTTTTAAAGGAAGTATCTCTGCTGCATTGAGAAAATTGATATCCTCATGAAGCTTTCTTAACAGATTCTCTGCCTGAACCCAGTTATTGGATTCAAGTGCACCCTGGATCTGACTGCTTTGCTCCTCAACAGACATTTTGTCAAGTGCTTTGTATTTTTCAGGGAGAAAAGTAAGATGCATGTTCTGTTTGATCATGCCAAGCATCGTGCTGTAGTCTCTTTGTTCCTTGAGTGAGTTCAATTGAATAACAAGTAACTCTGCCTGTTTGTACAGACCAAGCAATTTGGTGACTTCGTTTGAAACTGCAGTAAGTTCTGTGTTAATGTGGGCGGTGCTTTTGTACTTTGTATATTTACCGTAAGATTCATCAATGGTTGAAGGTAGACCATTCTGGACTGCAGTAGTCTTTGCAACTGCGATTCTGAAAAATTCATTATCCGGCATCTGATTATAGGAGTTAACCGTGGATGTAATATACGCAATGGAATCTCTGGCATTTAAAAGAGCAATAGCCTTCGCGTCAAAATCCTTGACATATTTTACAATCGCATTATATTCCGGAGGAATACTCAGACCTGCAGATTCATACAGTAATCTTGTTCTGTAAAGATTACCGGTCATGTAAAGACTTTCATCAAATGGCTTTGCGTCATCCTTGCCGCTGAGACGCTGATCATAGAAGGGAACGATTTCCGGGAGGCGGCCTTTTATCACAGTCTGGGCTTCAGAAATAACGGTGCTTGGATACCGTTCCTTTTTCTGGAAATATCCCGTAAAGTCATCAACAGACTTGACAAGTTCAGATGGATTGTTCCGGCAGAAATATTCTTTTGAAAAGAATGCAATTGTTGCAAGATAGTTTTCCTGGAACTTTAACTCATCTTCAAGATCTGCCCGGAGTTTTAAATAGTTCTGATAGGCAACATCTTTTGAATTGAGGATAGATTTCGGAAAAATGCTTTCAATGGCAAGAAGTTCCTTATGCATTGTTTCAAGTTCAGCAGAACGTTTTTTGAGAGAATCTGATGTAGCCGCATAGTTAAGCCCGTCAAGATGGTAACCGTTACCAATCGCAGAATAGTTTTTTCTGTCAAGACGGTTTTTAGAAAGGATATTCTGAAACTCAGCATACTTTCCCTCAAACTTATACCGCCATTGAGGTGCATAGCGGTAATTGACCTTGAACTGTTTGTTCTGACCTATTTTGTCAATAAGAAAAAAATAACCGGTACCGTTCTGGTTTACCGGATAAACACTGAGTGTATCCGATGATGATTCATCTTTGATTAGTTCACCAGCCTGTTTCTTGTCTGTCAAAACAGCGGTAAGATTTGATGAGACAGTCTTCTTCTGGGGAAGTGAGAGCACAAGATAAAAATTGTTTTCCTGCGGTGATGGAAACTGGATAAAATATTTTTTATCCTTTTTTACTTCAAAATCGTTTTTACCGTTTTTTAACTCAATATATGATGCAGTTTCGGCAGGTGAAAGTTCGGGTTTTGGTTGAAGCTGCTTGTATGCGCTACACCCGGCAAACAGTAAAGCTGCTGTTCCAAGAAGAATAACACGTAAATTCATCTAATGTACCCCCGTCAGGAGAGAGTGTTAATATAACTATTCGTTTGTTTTCGAAGAACTCAACAGGCATATCCAATATGTCGTTTACAATAAGGTATACTACGAGATTATTGTTACAGCCCTGTCTTAATGAGCGCTGGTAGTATCTGCAGAGATGCTCTGCAGTTTCTGTTGAATGCTCAGTATCGTATCAGATTATTGATATCTAACGACCAGAAATGACACAAAAAAATCCAAACAGGTCAATACTTCTAAAAAGTAATATATAATGTAGAGTATGGTAAAAGCGAGTCTAATCTTCTATAAAATGTGATTTTAATCAGGCCGGAGTTTGCGAAATGCTACAGATGTCCATAAAAATGTCGCAATAAGAAGCAGCGCCCAAAATACAACAGGGATAATCCCGGCACCGGTTATGAAGCGTAATGCAAGGCTATTTTGTTTTGTCAATGATTTGGTGTCAGATAGCATGGCACTTTCAATTGCAGTCATAACGTCATCGGAAGCACTTTGAAGGGCGCTATAGTTTTTTTGTAGCGTTGTTGATGCAAAACGGGCTGCTTTTCTCCGGTCCGGACCGCCTAAAAGTAATGTGTAGTTGACACACGATTCTTTGTATTTGATGTAATCATCACGGATTTTTGCAGTTAACAGGCGCTCTGATTTGTTGAAATCTGATTTCTCAAGTGACGGGAGAAGCTTATCACATCCGGTAAACAACTCAAAGACATCTTTCTGAAGGCATATCAACTCTGTTGTATCCTCTGTAAGTATCATGCTTAACGCTGTGTTATGTATTGTGTTGCAGTTGCGTTCGAAAAGTGCAATTTTTTTGCGGTTTGTGATATCGGAATTAATAATTCTGGAATATGCTGCATCAATTGAACTGATAATTGCGGAGTTGGAGACCGCTATCCCGAGTAGTACTAACGCTCCTATTCCAAACACCAGTAACCGTTTTTTGTCAGCACGCATAATTTGTAACCGTTTAAAAAAGAGTTATAATTATATAAATTATGTTATGCCATTTGTGTGTCGAGAAAATTTCAGAGATTTTCCGCCGGTTACTTTTTGTTACAGATTACTCGACAAATAACTATCCTTTTAGTATACTATGAGTTACAGAGATGCTGCTGATAGTTGTGCTGGATCTGGTTGGTCGCAGCATTGCATGGTTTTGCATTGTGACGATAAAAATTGTAAAGATTTTTACAGCAATATTTTTGGATTCCAAACCGGATTTAAAGCGTAGACTGTTTTCGTCCTCTGCAATTGTTTCTTGAATCGTTCTTTGGGGAGATGCTATGAATCGATCATCCGGTATATTTCTTCACCCGACATCACTGCCATCAAAATACGGTATTGGTGATTTGGGGCCATCAGCTTATAGCTGGATTGACTTGCTGGAAGCAATGAAACAGACGCACTGGCAGGTTTGTCCCCTGGGGCCTACAGGATATGGTGATTCACCATATCAGAGTCTTTGTTCGTTTGCGGGCAATACACTTCTAATTTCTCCCGAAATTCTTCATAAAGAAGGGCTTCTCACTGCTGATGAACTTGCTGCGTTTCCATCGTTGCCAAATGATAATGTCGATTTTGGTGCAGTGATTAATGCCAAAGAGGAGTTGAATAAAACAGCATATCTTCGTTTTACTGATAATAGTGAATTTATTGCGTTTTGTGAGCGTGAACAGTATTGGCTTGACAATTATGCTCTTTATAAAGTGCTAAAAGACCTGCATGATGGATTGCCATGGTACAGTTGGGATGCAAAATTCAAATTACGGTATCCGGCAGCACTTGAGGAGACTACCGGGACGCAGCGCAAAGAGATACGGTACCAGAAATTTCTTCAATATGTTTTTTATAAACAATGGATTGATCTTAAAGAATATGCAAATTTCCGTAGTATAACTATAATTGGTGATCTTCCAATTTATATTGCGTACGACAGTTCGGACGCGTGGGCATCACCGGAACTTTTTGAACTTGATGAAAACGCAAAACCGATCCGCGTCGCAGGTGTACCACCTGATTATTTCAGTGAAACCGGACAGCTTTGGGGCAATCCGCTGTATCACTGGAAAAATATGCGTCAGGATGGTTACTTATGGTGGATAAAGCGAATCAAGAAAACACTCGAACTGGTTGATTACATGCGACTTGATCACTTTCGCGGTTTTGAAGCCTACTGGGCTGTTGAGGCTGATGCGCCGACTGCGGAAAAGGGCGAATGGGTCAAGGGGCCTGGGGCGGATCTGTTTAAAGCAGTAAAAAAAGCCCTTGGAAAACTACCAATTATTGCCGAAGATCTTGGTGTTATTACTCCGGAAGTAGAAGCTCTTAGAAATACTATTGGTCTTCCCGGAATGAAAATTCTCCAGTTCGCATTTGATGGAAATCCGGAAAATCCGTATTTACCGTATAATACCCAGAAGGAAAGCGTGCTTTATACGGGAACACATGACAATGATACATCCCTGGGGTGGTTTAATAGTCTTGTCGAACTTGATAAACATCAGGTGCGGCAATATCTGGGTTGTGATGACGCAACATTTCTTGAACATTTTCTGCGTTGTGCGCTGAGTGCTCCATCAGGTATGTGTATTATTCCTTTTCAGGATATTCTCGGCCTTGGTTCATCATGCAGGATGAATATTCCTGGAAAGGAAAGCGGTAACTGGAAGTGGCGTTTTACATTCGATCATATTGACAACAGTAAGATTAGAATGTTTACAGATTTCGTGTCGATTTACGGTCGTGCACCGAAGAAAAAAAAGGTACCAGTCACAACGTGACATCTCACCCGTAGAGACCACAATACAGTTCATCTGAGATCAGGAACCTGAGAGCGGTGCCAATCGCTCTTTCCTGTTTGCGTCTGGAGCAGTGCAACCTTCGGCAGCAACTTTCTAAAATGCAACACAGCTGCTTCGCAATCCATTGCATTAAAGCCACGTGGAATAAACAATCAAGATAATTTCGTTATGACTGTTACTCCTGATTTATTTTTAAACCCGGATTTTCTGTTTTTTTTGGATTAGCCTTTAATGGCTGGGTTCACAGTACTTAACGGGACACTGTAACTGACATCCAAAAAGCATTTTAGTTGATGAGCATAGTATGATCAGGCCAGTACAAATTCTGTTGTTTTCAAGTGTCGTTTTTACAATTGTAATCGCAGTCTCGTTTGTTGATAGAACAATGGGATTTTGCATGTCGGCAGTGCACATTCGTACTCCGAAATTTTTCGGTGCACATAAACATGCAATTGCTTATAAGGACATTTCACAGATTGTTACAATCGGGAATACACTTGACATAAAGGAAGGTAATGCTGATGCGTCACCGGGGCTGACGGCAGCAGCATCTGGTGATACCGTGACAAAGCGGGCAGTCACATCTCTAAACACTGTGAATCAGGGTGTTGTTGGTACTACCAGAACTTCTCTCAATGGTAAGTCTAAAAAAAATTGTGCTCTGCCGGATTCTGTGTCTATTATGTCAATTGACAAAGAAAAGGTCAGTTCTCAAAGCAGTGCTACCGTTGTATCAGAAAAGTATGATGGACTGATTCGCAGTATCGATTACCCTGATGGTAACGATACATTACTGTATCCGGTTTTCAGGGCACTATATTCGCTGGCAGCTACAAAAAAACTTGTGCATATTCTTCATTTTGGTGATTCTCAGATTGAGGGTGATCGGGTAAGCTCTTATTTACGAAACCAGTTGCAAAAACGGTTTGGCGGTGCGGGGATGGGGATGATGCCGATCGTTGCAAATGGTCCGGCATCCCTGCCGTATACGTATGAGATATCCAGCGGATGGGAACGGTACAGTGCACAGGATAAAATTAAAAAATCTGATAATAATCGATATAGTATTTTTTTGTCATACTACAAGCTTAAATCCAGTGTTGTAAACGGTACTTATTCTTTTAACGGATGGGTAAATTTAAAATGGCCTAACACCAGCAATCCGCTTATAGGACGTTTTACAAGCTGTAAAATGTATTTTGGCAATGTAACAACACCATTTAACGTTGAACTGGTTCAGAACGATTCGGTGTTGTACAAAAAAACGATTTCAAAATCATCGGCATTTGATTGTATTACCTGGAACTTTAAACGTCCTGAGAAGAATCTTTTTATTAAGTTTACGGGTACAGAATCCCCCGACTTTTATGGTGTTTCGTTGACATGTGACAGTGGTGTATCTCTTGATAATATACCACTGCGCGGCAGTTCCGGACTTGAATTTACAAGTGCAGATAAATTGTTTTTCAGGCGGGTGATTAAAGATCTCAATGTTAAAATGCTCATTATGCAGTTTGGCATTAACGTAGTACCCTATAGGACATCAAATTATTCCTTTTATGAAAAAAGTTTTTCCAAACAATTAAATTTTTTGAAATCGATTGATCCGGGTTTACAGATTATCGTTATCGGTGTCGGTGATGCAGCTCAGCAGACAGAGAATGGTATTGAATCCAGTCCGAATATAGAAAAAATCCGGGACGCACAGCGCAGTGCTGCATTTGCAAACGGGTGTGCATTCTGGGATTCCTATGAAGCGATGGGGGGGAAAAACTCAATATATAGCTGGGTGCATGCTGATCCGCCCCTGGCGCAAAAGGATTATACGCACTTGACACGTGCAGGAGCACGGATTATTGGCGAACTTTTTTTCAGGGCTTTTATTGAAGAATACACCAGATTTTCAACTAATGAGAACAGGGTTAAATCATGAAAAAATGTAAATGTCATATTGCTGCAGTCCTTGTAGCACTTGTGCTATTGCCCTCACATGCCGGAATGTATGGTGTAATTGACAGCCTGAATGTCCTGAATATAAGTGGTTGTACAAACTGGGATATCTTTAAAAACAAGATGTTATATGTTCGCAACGATTCGACAATAAATGTCAGTATGTTTTTTATTGGGGATTCTCATGTACAGGGAGGATATAGTACCAACGCAATTCGTGAATTATTAAGAAATGACAATTTTAATGTTGGGCGCGGTTGTTCCTTTCCCTATAGTATTGCAAAAACAAATGGTCCTGAGGATTACGCAGTTAGATCAAATACAGACTGGACATATTCACGATGGGGTCAGGTGATATCAATTCCTCTTGCCGGGTATGTTGTTAGTACCAATGATACTGTGTTTTCCATGACATTTTACAATAGGAAAAAACATCCGCAGTATCCATTCAAGTCCTTGACACTATATCATTCATCAGGTAGTATTTCGCTAAGTAGTGATATCCCACTTGATTCGGTTATCACGACAAAAAAAACAGATTGTCTTGTGGAGTCATCACTATACTTTAGTCAACGAACTGATTCATGTACGATTAATTTTATTATTCATACTGCAAATGAGGAGTTTTCGCTATTTCTTATTCGTCAGAAGGATACGCTTGAAAATGTGACAGTGAATGCTCTTGGTATGAATGGTATTTCCTATAAACATTATAATAATAAAGTCGATTTGAAACTGCTTCCGGTAATTAATCCGGACCTTATGGTGATAGCCCTTGGTACCAATGATGTTTTTTCTGGATACGCAGATACTGTGGATTTACGTAGTAATATAACCGCCCTGATTACGAAAGTACGACAATTGCTTCCGCAAACTGCACTACTGCTCGTAACGCCGAATGATCATCTTATTAAGAAACGCTATAAAAACAGGGTGTTATCGCTTGCATGTGAGATTATCAGGGATGTTGCTAAAAAGGAACAATGTGGTATATGGGATTTTTATTCGATTATGGGTGGCGACAGCAGTGTCAGGCGCTGGCGTAAGAAAGAATTGATTCATACCGACTATGTTCACTTGACCAAAAGAGGGTATGCATATCAGGGTGAGCTGTTTTATAATGCATTAAAAAATGCAATTTTTGATTCTCTTGGCAATGATCAATTCCCTAAATCTCAACAGTCTCCCATTACAGAATCTTTATCTCCGGAGACTACACAGACTGGCCGCGATCAGCCAGGAATAGACTCAGGGAATGCGGTTCCTGAGAGAGTAGAATAAACTATCAGGAAATAATTATGACAGACTCAATCATTACCCTGTTGATGACAATGATATCGTACATTACGGGAAATCTGGCTTATAATCCCGGAATACCGCTTCTCTTTACACAGTCATTTTTCTGGGGGTTCTTTACCGTTGTTCTTGCGGTTTATTCTGTTGTCTATAAAAACTTACAGTTACGGAATGCATTTTTATTTATTGTCAGCCTGTATTTTTATTATAAGAGCAGTGGATGGTTTGTCGTAATGCTTATGGTGTCAATTCTGGCGCATTACTATATAGGAAATCAGCTTTTTAAATCAAAGAATGTGAATGTTCGAAAATGGCTGGTAGCTGCAAGTGTTTTTGTATCACTGCTGCTGCTGTCATATTTTAAATATACTTACTTTTTTACAGCTCTTTTTAATGATATTTTTTCAACTGATTACACTGCCGTCAATTACCTTTCGCTATGGAGTAACAGCCTGTTCGGATCGCATTTTGATGTCGGAAAAATACTCCTTCCGGCAGGAATATCCTTCTTTACCTTTCATGCATTAAGTTACACGATCGATATTTACAAAGGAAAAACAACTCCTGCAAAAAATGTTGCTGATTTTGGTTTTTATCTTGCATTTTTTCCACAGCTTGTTGCCGGGCCTATTATCAGGGCCAGTGAGTTTATTCCTCAGGTTTACAAAGAATATATACTGACAAAAGAAGAGTTCGGACGGGCGGTTTTTCTGATTCTATGCGGACTTGTCAAGAAAATGGTGATATCCGATTATATCTCGCATAATTTTGTGGATCGGGTTTTTGATACACCAGGAGCTTATACCGGATTAGAGAATCTGATTGCTGTTTACGGATACGCATTACAGATCTACTGTGATTTCAGTGGCTATACCGATATTGCCATTGGAATAGCATTACTTTTGGGATTCAGAATACCACCGAATTTTAATTCGCCCTACAAAGCGAATAATCTAACCGATTTCTGGCGCAGATGGCATATATCACTATCATCCTGCCTGAGAGATTATTTGTATATTGCGCTTGGGGGAAATCGTAAAGGTAAAGTACGAATGTATGTAAACCTTATCATTACGATGGTGCTTGGCGGTTTGTGGCATGGTGCAAACTGGCGATTTGTGATCTGGGGTGCAATTCATGGACTTGGATTGACAATTCATAAGCTGGTTCCGCAGCAGTATCATTTCAGCGGAAAGAATGCAACAAGTCGCTTTACAGCACGTTTTCTGACCTTTAATGTTGTATGTTTTGCCTGGATATTTTTCAGGGCCGCTGATATGACTGTTGTAAAGGATATGATGGGACAGATGCTGTTTCATTTTGATGTGTCGATACTTCCACAGTTTCTATCCGGGTATTGGAAAGTTACACTGATACTACTTGCAGGGTATTGTGCTCACTGGTTCCCGGATGCATGGAAGCTGACGGTCAGAAATAGTTTTATCGGATACCCGGTATTTACAAAAGTTATAGTATCGGTTGTGGTGATATTTTTTATTTATCAATTCAAAACATCAGTGCTTCAGCCGTTTATCTATTTCCAGTTCTGATTAACTATATCGTTGCCGGGTTACAACCGGTCGGATATTGGTAAATGATCTTAGAACTGTGAACGTTAGTTTGAATGAACTAAACCAGTATGTATTTAATAGCATTGATACAGGTATTGTTCTATTGAGTGCCACAGCCACCGACAGTAAAGGCAATACGACAACAACAGAAAAACAACTCCACATATCAAATACAACCGATAATATTCCGCCAACACTCTCAATGTCGGTTGGAGCACCATCACTTATTGTCGATCAACCTGTAACGGTTATCGTTACTGTAAACGATGATATTGCACTTGACACAGAGCGTGTGTGGCTCTTTGTAAATAGCGATAAAGTACCTCTTGTTAATGGTACTGCTCAGTTTACACCATCAATGAAGGGAAATTATGCAGTACGGGCGGTTGCATATGATATGGCCGGTAACTATAAAGATACGCTTGTGACACTATTTGCCGCATATAACGGAACTGATGTTACACCGCCGGTTGCAGAACTTGTAACACCTGATGATACCACGCTGTATACGAAAACGGAAATAACCGGTACCGCCAGTGATGACAATTTTGCTTATTATACGTTACGCTATCTATTGAATGATACCCGTGACACCGTCGGGTTTTTCAGATCAGCATCTCCTGTTGTCAATAGCACACTTGGCACACTTGATCCATCAACAATGAAAAACGGGGCATATCAGCTACTGCTTACGGTGTATGATAAAGCAGGCAACGGCCTTGTTGACAAAACATATATCACCGTTGATGGCCAACTAAAAACGGGCATCTTTACACTTGCATTTGAAGACCTCAGTTTCCAGTTGCCGGGTGTCAACTGTCAGACGGTTCGGACCTATGACAGCAGGAATAAAGCACAAGGTGACTTCGGTTTCGGATGGTCACTTGATATCCATTCTGTTAAACTGACGGAAAGCTGTAAACCGGGTGATTTTTGGTCGATCAGGGAAACCAAGCATGGAATATCTATGCCATCCACCTATTCTCTTGATGCAACACGAAATCACACGATTAACATTGCAATACCTGGCGGAAGAACACAGTCATTCAAAGCTGAAGCAAAGTTCTTTAACCAGTATGATCCTACGTATGGTGAAATCGTTTATACTCCACAGGCTGGCACTTACAGTCAACTCGAAGCGCTTAATGCTTCCAATTTCTACGTAATGGGTGGTGTGCTGTATGATGAAGGTGGAGATTATAGTGAAGCATACAATCCGCAACAGTATAAACTCACACTGGCTGACGGAACGTCATATATAATCGATCAGAATCTTGGCGGTGTTACAAAAATAGAAGATCCGAATAATAACCGTATTACTATCACTTCTGGAGGTATTACCCTTTCTGCCGATCAGTCAATTGTGTTCACACGGGATTCACAGAATCGTATTGCACAGATAAGTGATAATACCGGTCGTGTACTGCAATACTTCTATGACGGGCTCGGGAATCTATCAAAAGTAATCGATCCTGCAGGCGCAATAACACGCTTTAAATACAATCAGGATCACTATTTACAGGAGATAATCGATCCCCGCGGTGTTCGTGCTGCACGTGTTGAGTATGATGACGATGGGCGGATGATCCGTCAGATTAATCCGGCAGGGGATACGGGGCTGTTTACACATGATATGGATAATAATCGTGAGGTAATGTCTGATTTCCGCGGAAATGAGACAGCGTATATTTATGACAGCCGTGGTAATGTATTGACAAAAACAGACACAGCAGGTAATGAGTGGGGGTATGCGTACGATCAGTATGATAATGTCATTGCAACTGTTGATCCGTATAATCATCAGAAGAGTTCAACCTTTGATGCACGCGGAAACGAGCTGTCATCAACTGATGAGATTAACAGAACGGTAACACGAACCTATACTGCTTCCGGGAAGATTGCAACAGAGGTGGACGCTCTTAACAGAACTACACGGTATGACTACGATGCCCGCGGTAATCTTCTGACCGTTACCGGACCTGACAATACGGTAACAAGCACCAGAACCTATGATGCGTTTGGCAACGTGCTTACCGAAAAAGACGCTCTCGGGTTCAGCACACAGTACACCTACGATAATCAGGGGCGCATGGTGTCAAAGACCGATCCTGCAGGGCGTACGACACGGTTTGTTCTGGATAGCCGCGGTAATACGGTCATGGAAATTAATCACTCTGGTGATACTACACGAAGTGTCTATGATATCAAAGGTAACCTGATCATGAGTATCAGTCCGACCGGTGATACAAGCCATAGTGAATATAATGTATTTGGTAAAGTAACCCGGCAGATTGATGTAAAGGGAAATACCACGGTGTTTGAGTATGATATCTTCGGACAGCTCAAACGAACAGTCGCACCTGACATTACATTTACAGAAAAAGAGTATGATGCCGATGGTAATACGATTGCATCCATTGATGAAACCGGTCGCAGAACTGAATTCGAATACGATTTTGAAAAGCGTGTAATCCGTACTATCGCTCCCGATAAGTCTGCAACGCGAACTGTATACGACAAGCTCGGAAGACGAACTGCATCAATCGATGCAAAGGGGTACCGTACAGAGTATGAGTATGATCCAGCAGGAAATAATACCATCGTTCGCGATCCGTATGGTAATCAGACTACGTATATTTATGATGATGCAAACCGTAAAGTGGAAATGATCGATGTACTGAGCCAGCATACATCGTATGCGTATGATGATTACGACAGGCTTGTAAGAACTACCTTTGATGACAACACGTATACTGAAACGTCCTACGATGCAAACGGAAGAAAAACTGCGGAACGCGATCAGGAGGGTAAGGTTACACAGTTTGCCTATGATTCACTGGGTAATCTTGTAACTGTAACCGATGCGATGAACCATGTAACACGGTACACCTATGATAGCAATAATAACCGCATCTCACAGACCGATGCAAATAATCATGCGACCACAATGGAATACGATCGTTACAATCGTATGACAAAGAGAACATATCCGGGTAACGGCCAGGAACGTTTCGGGTATGATATCAGTGGTGCGATGCTCTATAAGGTAAGCGGCACCGACAGTACGGTATATACGTATGATAAGAGGAACCGCGAAATTCTGCGCACTTTTGCAAGTGGTCATACGGTAAGAACCACCTATACTACAGATGGTAAACGTGATTCGGTCGTTGATCACCGTGGTGTAACAACGTATGCGCATGATTCACTTACCGGACAATTGACACGTATCATTAATCCGGACAGCTCATGGATCGAATATGCGTATGATGTCAATAAAAACCGTGTAATGACTATTACACCATGGGACGAAACACGCTATACCTACGATTCACTTAACAGGTTATTCCTGGATTGATGACGACAGACTTGAAACAATAGTATCCCCGAATGATACAATTAGATATGCCTATGATGCCGACAATATGCGTGTATCGTCGGTTGCATCTGGTGGTGACAAGTTGTATCTTGTTGATAAATCACTGCCCTACGGTCAGGTGATTGCAGAGTACGACAATACAGGCTCTTTGAAATGCGGCTACGTCTACGGTCTTGAGCGGATCAGCCAGCGCAGGGGTGATGCAAAGCATTATTATGTTGCTGATGGACAAGGATCAATTCGCACCTTGACAGATACAGCAGGCACTATTACCGATACCTACTTTTACACCGCCTTCGGTAAGGAACTTGCTAAAACAGGAACCACGGAGAATGAGTTCCGGTATGTTGGTGAGCAGTGGGATCCGAATGCAGGGTTTTACTATCTGCGGGCACGGTGGTATGATCAGTCAACTGGACGTTTTGCGAGTGTTGATCCGTTTGCGGGAGATCCGCAGGCACCGGTGAGTTTGCATCGGTATTTGTATGGGAATGCGAGTCCGGTATATTTTACAGATCCTAGTGGTAAAATATCTCCTCAAATGTTCGCCGCACTATCAATAATTAGTGCGTTAACCTTAAGAGTTGCACCAAGTGCTGGACAAGTTGTACTGTGGGCAAATAGAATTGTTCCTAATTCTGTTGCATTAGCGCAAAATTTAGTTCGTGCTGGAATAACAAGGCCTGCAGGAACCGCAGCCCATCATATTGTTGCTGGGATGGCACAGTTATCTTATCCTGCGAGGAATATTTTATTTAAATATGGTGTAGAAATCAACGAAGCTTCTAACGGTATTTTCCTAAATATTTCTGTTCATTGGGGAATACATAGTACGAAATATTACAATGCTGTAAATGCGCTAATAACAAAATGCAAATCTCGTGCTGATGTTATTACAACATTGGAGTTTATTAAAGC
>CAYMGX010000003.1:0-3145 GCA_964390065.1 uncultured Fibrobacter sp.
TTTTGCAAAACAATCTGTAACAATATCTTGTGCATATCACTCACGCTCAACCGCGAAATTTAGGATAATTGTAATATCTGTGACTGTGATGCGCATCTGGTTAAAAAGTGTTATACGATGCACCAGATTCATCAAATAGCCGTTTAATCTCAGCATGTACTTTATCTTTTAAAATTGGTTTAACAAGGTAACCCTCACACTGAGACCTGAATGCCTGTATGATATTTTTATTGTCATCAAGAGCTGTAGTCATAATTATCTTTACACTATCAAGGCCATAAATACCTAGCATCTCTTCAGATTTTCTGATCTCCATGAGTACTTCCTGACCATCAATTTCAGGCATCATTATATCAAGGAAAACCAGATCGTAAGGTATCTTGTTCCTTAGTGCATCTTTAAAAAAATAAATTCCCTGTCTGCCATCAGTCGCTATTGAAACAGTTCCATATTGCTGCAATATACGGGAGAGTACTTTCCCGCTTGTCACATCATCCTCAATTATCAGAATATTCATCATCAACCTGCCTTGAAATATAACTTTATATCTTCAATGTGCTATCGTATGTTGCCTCACCCCCCATCCCCCTCTCCGCAAGCGGTAGAAGGGGAGTTTTGCAGACGACCGGCTGGCGGACGTCAATTTCTTCTCCCCCTCTCCATGCAATGGAGAGGGGTTGGGGGTGAGGCTATTGTTTTTCGTAAATTGACGGTTTTACTGATTTCAGTCCGCTTAACATTCCGGTTAAACTCTCCGCATGACCTACCAGAAGAAATCCACCAGGCTTAAGTAACCGGTGATATTCCTCGAGTAGCCGTTTTCGCATAGTATTATCGAAATAGATCATTACATTTCTGCAAAAGATGAAATCAAAAGGCCCTTTCATGGGAAATGGCGTGTCGATCAGGTTAAGCCGCTGAAATGTTATAAGTGACTGACAGTTAGATTGAATCCGGTAATGTGCCTTATTATCAATGGTAATCTGTTCAAAGTAATTGCGTCTATAGTTATCAGGAATTTTTTCGAGATCACGTTCGTTGTAAATGCCTTCCATCGCTTCGGAAAGTATTTTTGTCGATAAATCTGTTGCAAGAATTCTAATATCAGATGCTTTTCCACGTAATGTTTCATTAATGGTCATTGCAATTGTATAAGGTTCTTCTCCGGATGAGCACCCTGCAGACCAGATCCGGAATTTTCTTTGACCGTCAAGGTACCATTTGCCAATCTGCTGTGCAATAAAGTCAAAGTGCTGTTGTTCTCTGAAAAAATGAGTTACATTTGTCGAAATTGAATCAAGCAGTTTGATTATTTCCAGTCCATCAGTATCACTATTGACATATTCATAATAATCTTCATAGGTTGGTAAATTAAGGCTATGCATACGTTTACTTAAGCGTGCCGCAACAAGCGCTTCCTTTTTTTCTCCAAGCGCAATACCGGCTTTGGCGTAGACAAGGTCTCTGAATGCACTGAAAGTTTTTTTATCCAGGTTGTTAAACATATGACCTCACCCCCGGCCCCTTCTCCAAAAGGAATTGGAGAGGGGGTGTAAGGGCGTTTGTTAATTGTAAATACTAACTTTTTTAGCTTCAATTGCGCTCAGCACTCCGCTTACCCCCCAGATCCTCTACAGGTAAATTGTGCTAAAAAAAATTGACAATGTGGTCTTCGACCAGGAGTTCCCCCTCTCCAATTCCTTTTAGAGAGAGGACTTGGCCCTTTCAGTTAAAAATCTTTCAATGAACTATCGTCAAGTGAAAGAAACGTATCCGGTTTTGTCTGTTTTTTCACTGCTTTTTTACCTTTTATGTCCAAATGATGTGCCGTAGCTGCTGCAATAGTATCCTTTTTTACATCCTGCCGAATGCTGGAAGGTTTATGCTGTGATGATGCCATACTCAAGGCGAATTCATCAATCATGGTTTTCAGTTCCTCAGCCTGTGAACTCAACTCTTCAGCAGCACTTGCAGATTCCTCAGAGTTGGCAGCATTCTGCTGGGTAACTTTATCCATCTGGGCAACAGCGCTGTTTACCTGATCGATACCCTGTGATTGCTCCTGTGATGCTGCTGCAATTTCTGCAATGAGATCGTTGACCTTTTTTGTACTTGTCGCAATTGACCCAAACGACTGTGATACCTCATCTGCAATCTTTACACCATCATCGGCATTTTTTACAGATTCGGAAATCATGTCAGCCGTATTTTTAGCTGCCTGAGCACTGCGCTGTGCAAGATTGCGGACTTCCTCAGCAACAACCGCGAAACCACGTCCTGCTTCTCCTGCACGCGCAGCCTCAACTGCAGCGTTGAGTGCGAGTAAATTAGTCTGCATAGCAATTTCGTCAATGGTTTTGATTATCTTTGCAGTCTGATCGGATGATTCCTTAATTCTATTGATTGCGCTTGACATGCGCTCCATCGCTTCAGTACCTGTTTTGGTATTCTGCTCTGATTCTCCTGAAAGACTCTTTGCCTGTGTTGCATTATCAGCATTCTGCTTTGTCATTGATGCCATCTCCTCAAGGCTTGATGAAACCTCTTCAAGAGAGCTGGCCTGCTCATTGGCACCCTGGGCAAGACTCTGACTTCCGCTTGAGATCTGATTGCTTGCGCTTGTGACCTGCTCGGCTGCTTCGGAAACCTGCTGCAGTGCTTTGTCAAGATTGTCAACTGCCAGGTTAAGTGATTTCTTGATAGTTGCAAGGTCCCCTTTATAGTCACCAATCATTCGCGCTGTTAAATCCCTGTTCGCTACTTTGTCAAGAACTGAAGCAGCTTCATTGACGGGTGTTATAACAGCGTCAAGTGTATCATTAACACCTTTTACAATCTTACTGAAGTCTCCCTCATGTTTCGATGCATCCGCTCGTGTAGCAAGTCTACCAGCTACTGCTGCTTCAGAAAGCATAATGGCATCAGCAACAAGCCGGTTTACTGCATCAATACATTTGTTAAGATTGATTTTAATAGTGTTAAAATCACCATTATAATTATCTGTAATTTTATTAGGAATAGCCCCTTTACTGATATCATCGACATATTTTGCAGCAACATTCAATGGTCCTATTACTGCGTCAAGCGTACCATTGACACCTTCAACAATTTTACGATAATCCCCCTGATGTTTTGATGCATCAGC
>CAYMGX010000003.1:3245-35325 GCA_964390065.1 uncultured Fibrobacter sp.
CATTGACACCTTCAACAATTTTACGATAATCCCCCTGATGTTTTGATGCATCAGCGCGGGTGTCAAGTTTACCATCAACAGCAGCTTTTGATAACATGCCAGCATCAGTAACAAGTGCTTTGATACTCGACACCATTTTTTCAAACGATGAAAGTAATAAACCGGTTTCATCTTTGCTATCAGACGTAATCTGCATTGATGTATCTCCTGATGCAACTTTTTCTGCAATATCAATACATTTTGAAATAGGGCTTGTAATAGAACGTGTTATAAAAACTGCTGCGATAATACTGAAGACAAGTATGAATCCGGCAAGGATATAAATTACGAGTTCTGCTGTTTTTGCAGCGGTAAGACCGGTTTGCCCCTCCTTTTTTGTTAATTCCTCCACTAAGTTGATAAGCTCAGAGACTTTGCCCATATAGTCATTCTGTTGTATGCGAAATTCGCCAAATATCACAGCTATAGCAGCATCTTTCTTTTTCTCGCCAAGCAACTTCAGTATTTGATTCTGAGCAGACATATATGCCTCCCGTGCATTAAGCGCGTCGTTCAGTATCTTTTTTCCTTCTACAGTGTTAACGGTTTCTTTTAGCTTATCAAATTCTTCTGAAACAGACTTTCTGACATCTATAACCCGCTGTTGTTCTTCACCAATTTTTGTTGAATCTGTCAGTAATAACATGTTTCTGAGTGCGCGGGCAGCAATGTTAACATCATCAAGGATATTATTAGCGGAAACGGTTTTGGGAAAATGGTCATGGACCACCAGATTAAGATTTCCTGAAACCGTTTTCATCTCTGTGATCGTTGTTATTGACATTGTAATAAGCAGTACGATTATTACTCCGAAGCCAAGGCCCAGACGCATTCCTATTTTCATATTTTTAAACATACAAATCTCCTTAAAAAATTAAATTGTGTTACTATAGCCAAGGTTATAAATATCTCTTAATAAAATGTAAATGCCATTATCTTGTTTCCAGGTTATTTTGCCATTTGCTTCAAATTGACAAGCTCAGTTGATGATAGTATTTTGTCAATGTCAAGCAGTATCTTGACACTGCTGTTTACTTTACCCATTCCAAGAATGAAATCAGTGTCTATATTGGAACCAAATGATGGTGTCTCTTCGATATCATCAGCTTTTATGTCAAGTACTTCCTTGACTTCATCAATAATAATACCCATGACAACTACATCATCATTCAGGGCAATTTGTACAACAATTATACACGTTTTTTCGGTATCTTCACTGGTGTCGAGAAAGAACTTTTTTCTTAAATCGACAACAGGAATGACCTTGCCGCGAAGGTTTATGACACCACGCACATAATCAGGTGTACGCGGGACACGTGTAACCGATTGCATCTGAATGATCTCCTGAACCTTTAAAATCTCAAGACCATACTCCTCCTGACCAAGTCTAAAGGTCAGATACTTCCCGGCCAGCCGGTCACCGACGGTTTGCTCGTGAATCGAGACGCCAGTGTGAACGTTACTCATACAATTCTCCTCCATTATGGGGTTTTATATCAAATTGTGAATAGTTTACTAATTAAGAAACAGGGCCTCACCCCCCGGCCCCCTCTCCGCCAGCGGTAGAGGGGGAGTAAGAACTAAGAAAAGATATTCTATTCTTCATCGTGCTCCCCCCCTCTACCGCTTGCGGAGAGGGGGGCCGGGGGGTGAGGCTTCCTTCTATGTTAACGTTGTTTTTAAAATACCACCTACATCAATAATTAAACTTACGGTCCCGTCACTCATTATTGCACCACCACTGATTCCAGATATATCACCAAGACCACTCCCGAGATTTTTAATCACTACTTGTTGCTGCCCGATAATTTCATCGACAATAAGTGCACTTCTTCTTCCCAGCATATCTTCAACAATAAGCGCAATTTTTGCACTACCGTTTAAGCGGGTTATTGAATTATTGAAAAGATCCGACAGGTATACCAGAGGTATCAGATTATCCCTTACCTTTATAACATTACCTTTGTCAAGAATATGAACAACGTGATCAGATGTTGCTGCAAGCGTTTCTATAATTGATAATGTTGGTACGATATAATTCGAGTTTTCAACTCTTACGATCATTCCGTCAATAATGGCAAGCGTTAAAGGAAGCCTTATTGTAAACGACGTACCTTTGTCCTTCTCTGTAATAATGTCAACCGATCCGCGTAATGCTTCAATATTGCGTTTGACAACATCCATTCCTACACCGCGGCCGGACAGATCCGTAACAGTTTTTGCAGTTGAGAAACCGGGAAGGAAAATAAAATGGTAAATCTCATTGTCGGCTAATTTATCATCTTTTTTGCATAGTCCCTTGCTGACTGCTTTGTTGAAAATTATTTCTTTGTCAAGACCCTTGCCATCATCACGGATTTCGATGTATACATTTCCTGCTTTATGATACGCACGAAGATTGATTGTACCGGCAGCTGGTTTACCTTTTGCGATTCTCTCATCAGTCGTTTCAAGACCATGGTCAACTGAGTTACGGATCATATGGATAAGCGGATCGCCAATATTTTCAACAACTGACTTATCAAGCTCAGTATCTTCGCCATCAGTTATGAAATGCACCTCCTTGGATGATTTCTTGCTGAGATCGCGAACAAGACGTGCCATTTTCTGAAATGTTGACTTGAGAGAAACCATCCTGAGAGACATGGATAATTCCTGAATCTGCCGCATTATCATTGTTGTCTGTGCGATTTTTGTATGCAGATTCTGATTGTTTGATTCCCTGATTGTTTGATCAGCGCTGATCATCGACTGTGCAATTACCGCTTCTCCGATTGCGTCAATAAGCTGATCAAGGCGCTGAATCGGTACCCTGATAGTCTCTTCAAAATTACCGGATTTAGAATGAACTGCCTGTGTCGGATGTTCTGATGAAATCGGAATTGCTGATGGCTCTTTATTTTCATCAGGTGTACAAGATGAATCTGGTATGTTTGCAGCATCCTGTATCCTTGATGGTTTTTGTAATGATTCTGTAGTATCCGGTTTATTCTGGCCGT
The DNA here is from genome assembly GCA_964390065.1 of uncultured Fibrobacter sp. GTDB lineage: Bacteria > Fibrobacterota > Chitinivibrionia > Chitinivibrionales > Chitinispirillaceae > JAAZBG01. The sequence continues at coordinate 6,284 of CAYMGX010000003.1, forward strand.
TATATACTGTTTCAGGAAATTGTCCTTTATTTTGAATCAAATATTTCAGAGTATTGATCGTCTGCTCATACGCATCAGGGAGGCGGTATGGCTTGTCAAGCAAGCATTCCTCAATGATCAGAATTAACTCTTTGAGGCAATCCATTGATGTAAGAAGGAGGTCGATATGCATGGAGGAAAGTTTCAGTTCACCTTTTCTACTGTTATCAAGGACACTTTCCAGCGTATGTGCAAAGTCACAGAGATCATGAAGATTAATGAATCCTGCAACACCTTTGATTGTATGGCAGCATCTGAAAATGCTATTGATATTTTCAGGATTTTCTGAATCAGACTCCAGTTCAAGAAGCAGCGATTCTGCTGTATGAATATGATCTCTGGACTCTGTTATAAAATCAGATAATAGCGAATTGTCAATATCTTTAAATGGTGGTATACGAGGCTGTATGGCAGGAACAGGGTTTACTGCAGCATCTTCATTCATGCTTTCTTTTTGGGATGGGAAAAGTTTACTTGCATCAATTGAAAGGGTATCGGGAATTGCACCGGACACAATAAGTGGCAGTTGATTAGTCAGGAAATCTTTGAAATAAAACAGTTGATCAGCACCGATGAATCCCTCTTCAAGAAATTGCTCAACCTGATGCAATAGCGATGAATACTGTGGAAGTTCGAGAACACCAAATTCCCCTTTCCATGTATGAAGAAACCGTTTCACATTTGAAATTGCATGAATATCACCCTTTTCAAATGCAAGAATTGCGCTTTCAAAATCATCAAGGGTTGACTTTTGAGCAGAAGCAAATTTAATCCTGTACTGTATGATGTCATCACAAACCGGTTCAGAAGGAATTTCTGTGTTGATATCTGCAACTTCAGGTGGAATTGCCGATTTAATATTCTCCTGCGCTGTTTTGTCCACAAAGAGTAATAAACGGTTTATGTTTTGAGATAACTTATTGATTCCTTTTTCAAAATCAGTTTCATTGAGAGCAATATGTTCTGCAAGTTTGCAACATCGCGTTACCTGAAGAAGCAATGCTTCCGGTACAGATTCATCAAGCATTATCTGTTCCAGCTCACTTATTACTGATGGAAGTGCAGAGCGGTCATCTTTATCTATCAATGGCAGATATGCTACAATTTTATTAAATCGTTCTAAGAGTATCATAGACCATCCTGTTTTTTCAGAAAGTATCACGTACTGTATAAGTCAAAAGCAATTTACAGACCAATAAATGAAATTCTATGTATCTCATTTTTAGATAATGTGTTAAATACCAAAATTGATGGAACTGTAAAAAAACGATGAGTGGAAAAAAAATTAACGCTGGAAAATGGAGTTCTCTATATCTTATTGAATTTCAAAGTTTTAAAAAGTGTATATAATTTTACAGTGAAAAAAAATTTTACAGGGGATGAACTATGATTGTACGATATACCGGAAAATTCAGTAATGTTGATTATTAAACATGAATTTAACCTAAAATCCGCAGTTGAATCATGATGCTCTGCGCAAGCTGTTGTCACATCTTGCATTGCAAAAATGCTCACCATACTGCACCGAGTAGGCCTGCGCTTTTTGCAAAACAATCTGTAACAATATCTTGTGCATATCACTCACGCTCAACCGCGGAATTTATATAGGTTTAACAGAGAGATTCAGGTGTATGCGACCATGCAATATCAATTGATAGATGTTTATGTAGCAGTTCAAATACTTGCACGATAATACCCCCCTTGATCACAATATTAATCGTGAACCAGGGGGTAAATTCAATGCTTTTAAACCTGATATTACTTTACAACACGCATCTGAACCGATGGTGCAAGTTGAACCGGTTTGTCACCAGCAGTGCGTTCGATAACTTTTCCTGAAAGATCGAATGTCGTGCGGCCGGGTGTTTGTGCGGTAATCAACGGGTTTACAACGGATGGTTTCTGATATACTGATGGTGCAACCGGTTTTTGTGCAGCATGTACACCTACCGGGTCAGTTGGAGTAAATCTGAACCAGTTGAGACGGAATGGTTCATTCGATCCTTTGTAAACAAAATAAACATTTTTCACACCAGTAAAGCTGGTGACATTACAGGAAAATGTTTTCCATGCCTGCCATCCGTCTGTTTTGTCAATTGTACAGGTTGCGACAAGTGTTCCTGTCGGACTGTCAAGACGAACTTCAACAGTTCCTCCGTTTGATCCACTTGCAGCACGTACCTCGAAGGTCTTTGCTCCAGTGCCAAAGTCAACACCTTTGAGGCTCGTATAATCACCCTGAGAAATATTGGTGAGCATCACGCCGCCTTCATTGCAGAATTCCGTTTCAATACCCTGTTGTTTCCAGATAGTCTCAGCCTGTATTGTATCATACGGGCTTAAACTCTTGATCTGTGCCGGTCCCTCGGATGTAACAACCACTGTTTTGATAGTACCATCGCTGTTGTAGTACAAATAATCGACACTTACATTTCTTTTATAATCTGCATTTGAAATGCGGCGGTCATGATAGAACATGTACCATTTACCCTTATACTCAATAATGGATGTATGGCTGTTGTTTCCACGATTAATATTTTGACCATTTAATGTCGGGTTTGGCAGAGCTGTGCGGGCTTGTGATCCCCAGCCTGACATCGGGTTGTCGCTCATGATATAATCGATATTTGAACCATTGCTTGTCGGGTAGGAGAGATAATATTTGTTGTTATATTTGTGAAGAAACGGCCCCTCAAACGATCCAGGAGTTGAAAGCTTCTGCGGTGTGCCTGAATAGGATTTCATATCGTCATTAATTTTTACGATGATAAAATTGTTTCCATAAGGTTTTCCGCCACCAACAAGCAGATATGCCTGAGAACCGCTCGCAGTGCTGTCAACAAAGATACATGGATCAAAGAACCACTCAATATCATTTGTTGAACAGTTCGGAGCGTTTCTGTCAATAATCGGTTTCCCGAGCATATCCTTATAAGGGCCCTCAGCACGGTCTGCAGAAAGAACACCTATCCCTGATGTTCCATTCGGGAAATAAATATACACTTTTCCATTGCGGGCAATGGCTGCCGGAGCATACGCCTGGCCTGCCCAGGTTGTATTTGACTTCACCTTGAATGCCAGATTATGGTCAGTCCAGTTAACCATATCATCAGAAGATATGATGGTGTAGTTTAACAGGTGATAGCCATCTCCCGGATTATCTTCATCACTTGAGCAGATTACATATACGCGGTCGTTGAAAACGAATGCGTTTGGATCTGCGGTATAACGTTGAGAAATAATGGGATTGTCAGCAAAGAGCATGCTGGACAACATCAGTAAAAACCCTGATCCTGCCACAATTCTTTTGATAAACATGGTACCTCCAGTAAGAGCTGGTTTTCGAAAAGATTGTAGTGTAGTAGTGATAATTTAATGTATTCCATCGGGATAATCATTTATTTATTGCATCTTTTTGAAAAAACTGTGTCAAAAATACATATAATTATACTGATGTGCTGCGCATTTATTAACGAAATTTACCATAGCAATCGTAAAAATGAAATGGTGTAAGTAGCTATTATGAAAGTAGATAGTAAAAAACATCCTGTTTGGGACAGGCTCATGCTACTGTGGACATTTTCGGTAAATATGGTTATGTATATGTCTTAGTGATCTTCGTATTACTTACTCTTGACTTGTCAATGTTTTAAAAATCTGAATCGTTTGTCGGCGTTTTTTCACGGGAATCGTTTTCGATCTGTTTCTGCGCAAATGATAATCTACTGGCAAAAGTTGTGCATCGGAGTGTATTTTTAAGCTGCTGAAGTCTCTGTATGCTGAAGCAGATTTAAAGTTAAGTACTTTAATATGTATAATATCAATATGATACGTGTGTTGCCTGGTGTTTTGCAGGTAACTCCGTCTGGAGATGTAATGCTCATTCAGGTAGAAATTGCATCGTTTGCTGTTGATCCAAACAGGAATACCCCGCTGCTATTACTTAAAGAAAGCGGGGGAGCACGTTCACTTGCTATTCCGATGGGTCCTATGGAAGCAAGCACAATTGCGATGGAATCGTTGAAGGTCACCACAGAAAAACCGGTAACAATTGATCTTGTCAGACTTGTAATGGAGCAGCTTGGTGGTGAACTTAACCGTATACTTATTTATGACTACCTGGAAAGTTCATTTCTTTCGGTAGCGCAGATTGGCGCGAATGGTACTGTTTTGTCAATAGATTGCAGGCCTTGTGATGCAATTGCGCTGGCAATGCGTTGTAATAAGCCGATTTTTGTCAAGGACTTTGTATTCGACAAAGTTCATGGTCGTGTAATGACTGAAAAAGAGATTATTAAAAAAAATATATCATCAATAGATACTACTGAATTTGGCAGATATATCCTGGAGTAACTAGTATATGAAAAAACTATGTACGTTTCTTTTTGCGACAGTGACATTTCTAACGGTTAATGTTGATGCTTCACCGGCTTTTGATCGTGCAGTCTCATTTTATAAAAACGGTCAATACGATTCGACCATTAATGTCGTGCGTGCATTCCTGAAAACCAACGGTAAGGATGCCGAGACCGAAGTGCTTGTTCCTCTTATCTGTGAGGCTCTTACCAGAAAAAATGATTTTTCATCAGTTGAGCGACTTTTTTCCATGTTTCGTCATAAATATCAGAAGTCTGCATATCTTCCAAGAATGTGGTACCTTAAGGGGATTGCTGATGCAAAGTTGAAAAAATATCCTGATGCTGTTGCCTCATTCCAGAATGCAATGGATGGTGGTTTGAGTAGTGTGATGCTTGCGCAGACAATTAACAATGTGGAACTTCTTGGTGCCAACATGAGTGTTGATGAGCTTGGTGGACTTGTTTCCGATAATGGTGTTAATGAGGTTCAGGAAATTATACGGTATTTTGAAATTGTCAAGCTTGTTGGTGTTGGACAATTTAGTAAAGTGCAGGTGCAGGCGGATGCATTCAGAGCGGCTTTTCCCAGGTCGCGGTTTGAATCATCAGTGCGGGATATGATAGCACGTGCAAAGGAGCAGGAGAGGACTTCGGTGCAAATAGGTATTCTTGCACCATTAACGGGCGAGACTGGTGAGGTTGGAAAGCGGATTGTTGATGGAGCACAGCTTGCTTTTGAACTCTACAGTGGTCAGTCGGGACAGATGATAAAACCGGTTATTTGCGACACAAAAGGTTCCATGATTGAAAACGCGCGCAAGACAAAAGAACTGATTGAGGTACATAAAGTCCCGGTAATCATTGGTCCGGTTTTAAGTCAGGATGCGATTGTGAGTGCATCAATGGTTATCGGTAAGAACATTACCATGCTGACTCCAACGGCAACAGAAGAGGGCATTGCGCAACTTGGCGATAATGTTTACCAGATGAATGTTTCAATTGGTACCCTTGCACGCAAAATTGCATCCTATGCGATGAATAACCTTAATATGAAAGAGTTTGCGATTCTTGCACCGTCAACGGAATACGGTATCACCATGGCAAACAGCTTTAAGGACGAACTTGCGAAGAAAAATATTGAGGTTGTTGCCGAGGAATATTTTGAAGAAGGTGCTAACGATTTTGGTGCGCAATTCGGTTCATTACGAAATAAACTGCTTCACAAATATTTTGAACGACAGGCAATAGAAAAAGGGACTGTTTACAAAGGGACAGTGTCAAAAAATGACAGTATCAAATATAAGGATACATCATTAACGGTGAGTGGACTTTTCATTCCCGCAGAGAGCGATGATGTCGTGATGCTTGCTCCGCAGGTTGTATTCAACAGAATAAAAACACAGATTCTTGGATCAAACGGGTGGCAGAGTAAAAAAGTACTTCAGGACGGATCAACATATGTTCAGGGTGCACTGATAAGTGCAACGATTGAACCGGATCAGAACAGTAAAGACTGGATTGACTTTAAGGCATCATTCAAGAGCCGGTTCAGGTACGATGCAGACCGGATTTGTGCACTTGGCTTTGATGCGGCAAATCTTATTATCAATGCCGTACGCATGACTGGAAGCGGAAATTCATCACAGATAACGAGTACGTTACAAAAGATTAAAGGATATCAGGGACTCTCTGGAGTAGTGTCATTTGATCAGGCATATAATGGCGGGGCCAACGCTGAAGCAGCGATTATGAAAATTACTCCGAACGGATTTGTAAGGGTGCAGTAGCGGTGATGTTTATAACGTAAGAGCTGTGCCGATTCTCATCATGTCAGTCCTGGCTTTATCGGTTTGTATTGGTGGTCATGGCATAATGACAACAATATACTCCATATTTAAGGATGTCTGGCCGTGGGAGTTACTGGCCGGTCACTCGTTACTTGTCACTTGTTACTAAAAAATTATGGGAACACTATTTTACTTTATTCATGAAACGTTTCGCGGATTGTTTGCTGCCAAAGTAATGACATTTGTGTCAATTATCACTATTGGTGCATCACTTTTTTTCATGAGCATTATCGGTATTGGTATTTACAATATCAACGGGCTGTTGAAACAGACCGGGAACCAGGCTGATATTGCGGTATATCTTAAAGATGATGTATCATCAAAAGACGACAGCGTTGCTGCTATATTACAGCATATAAAACAAAATAATAAGGTAAAAAATGCAGCGTTTATCTCTAAAGACAGTGCGGTTACGAAGTTTACAGAAATGTATGGGCGGGAAATGCTTGACGCCGTAAACGGTAATCCGCTTCCTGCATCTTTTGATGTTTACATTGTGGAACGATATCGTACCAATAAGGATATCAGGGAACTTCAGGAACAAATGCAGCTGCTAAGCGGAGTAGAGAGTGTGCGGTATTCAAAAGAATGGATCGATCTGGTTGAGCGTTTCAGGGTCTATTTTATGGCAGGAGCAGTATTACTTATCACTCTTATGGTACTGGTACTTCACATAATGATAGCGAACTCAATCAAACTTACTATTTATGCGCGTCAGGAGCTTGTAAAAAACATGTTGCTGGTCGGAGCAACGCGTTTTTTTATCAATACACCATTTATACTTGAGGGTATGATTCAGGGTTTGTTCGGTGCATGCACCGGCTTGTTTGCATTGACAATAGTAAAAATTACATTCGCAAATGTACCGGTTCTTTGGGGACCATCATATGTACCTGCATTATTTCTCTTGACAGGAGCATTTTTCGGTTGGATAGGAAGTATGAGCGCAGTGCGAAAATTCCTTGTCTGATCCTGTTGCTTCTTTGCTGTTTTTTCAGCGTTACAGCACAGCGCAGTCAAGGGGATGGTATTCAGGTTGATAAGGAAATCAAGCAAAACGCCGGCGCACTGGACTCAATAAAAGATGCGCTTAAAAAAGGACGTCAAAAACTTGCTGAACTTGAAAAGCAGGAGGGAAATGCGCAGGAAAGAATTGTTCTTATAGAAAAAAACATTGAAGCGTCCCGGATATATCTTTCTCTTTTGACAAATAAAATTGATTCTGTGGAAAAACAGATCGTTATTTTACGTGATAGTGTTTCGGCTGCAGGATTGCGATTGATTGATCGGCAAAAAATAATGGAGAAACGACTGCGTCAGGCATATATGAGTGGTAGTCCGAATATGGTCATGATGCTCCTGAGTTCAGCCAGTCCGGCTGATTTTATAAACAAGACAAAATATGTTCAGGAGTTGAAACAGTATGATTCTCATCTGATGCATCAGATAGGAAAAGCCCGTGACGCGTTTGATAATCGAAAAAGCAGTTACCAGGATGAGAAGATGCAGCTTGATCAGCTGGTAGCCGCAAAAAAACAGGAGCATGAAACGCTGCTTAGAGAGGAAGACAAGCGCAAGGCGATGCTTGACGATGTTCGCAATCAGAAAAAAACGTGGGAAAATAGAGTTGCTGAACTTGAACGGACACAGCGGGAGCTTAATAACATCATTAAACTGCTTGAAGAAAAACGGAAAAAAATCAGGCAGGTGGAAGTCAGGAAAGGACTTTCTTTTGATAAACGCAAAGGGAAACTCGGATGGCCGATTGACGGAAAGATTACGACAAAGTTTGGAAAAGTGGTGCATCCTGTGTATAAAACTGTGATAATGAACAATGGTGTTGATATAAAAGCTGCGTCTCCGGGTGGATCTGTTGCAACCGTTGCCTCCGGGACTGTTATCCATACCGGGGCAATGCGGGGGCTTGGTAAACTGGTTATTGTTGATCACAACAATAGTTTTTTGACAATATATGCAAACCTTGCTGAAATAAGTGTTAAGAATGATCAGGAGGTTGGCGACGGGGCCATTGTCGGGAAAGTAGGATCAACAGTGAAAGATAGTAGCTTACATTTTGAGATACGGAGATCTGGTGAGACACTTGATCCGCAGGAGTGGCTTGAATAGGAGAACGAATACGCCCCTTGATGGCATATAGGTTGATTCTTTTACAATACTTAATTAAAAGGAATACATGAGTCTGTTACAGTGGAATAAGTTTATCGGGCAGGAACGTATTAAAAAGGTACTTTCTTCTGCATTTATAAACAATACGCTTGGTCATGCCTATTTGCTGTGCGGTGATGCCGGTACGGGAAAATTCGCTGCTGCATTTGAACTCGCCATGGCACTGCTATGCAAATCGCAGGATCAAAAACCATGTGGCAGCTGTGATTCATGTCTCCGCATACTTAAATATGGGCATCCTGATTTTCACGTGGTGCTTCCGGTTGCACCTGAGGCGGAGCATAAGAAAAAGGATGGTACACTCAATGATGAAGGCTGGAAGTTTATTTCAGAAAGTGTAATCAGGCGAATTCAGAATCCATATCACATTCGTACATATTCTGCGATTCCATCAATACCGATTGATTGGATAAAAGAGGTGAATCAATCGATTTTACGCGGTGCTCTTGAGGGTGAGAGGAGTATTGCCATTATTGATGGTATTGATATGCTTAATGATGACAGTGCTAATGCGATGCTAAAAACACTTGAGGAACCTCCAGCGGGTACACTGATTCTTCTTTTAACCGATAAAATTCATGCACTGCTGCCGACGATTGTATCCCGCTGTCAGATCTTGCGGTTTGCCTGGCTCTCACCAGAGGAAATTTCTGCGAAACTTGTTAAAATGTATGGCGGTTCACCTGTTGATAAACGAATTAAGGATGTATCGTATTGCGGATCACTTGGACGAGCGATCCATTTATACGAGAATCCCGGAGCTGATGTAATTAATGATGCCGTAAAGTTTTGGACTCTTTGTGAAAGAGGATTGTGGAATGATGTGTTCGAACTTTGTGATCAGCTGGTCAAACTGGATGACTATGGTTCGTACGAAAAGTTCTTCAGGGAAACCATGCTGCTGGTCAGGAATGCATTTTTTGCCAAACTTGAGGGTACTGAAAACTATATTAGAGGTAAGAGCTCGTCAGAAATAATCTTTCATACACATGATGGGCTCGAAAAAGTTGAAGATTTAATGGAAGTCTGTGAAAAAGCATTAAGCCGGATTGCGCATAGAGCGAATATTTCTCTGGTTTTTGCTAACTTTGCGATTTCGCTGATGGAGATACTGAATGTCGAAAAACAGCAACCTTGTTGAGGTAACTTTTAAGGGAGAGCGTAAGGCCATTTATCGGAATCGTAGTGATATTGAGATTGCGATCGGAGAATATGTGGTCGTTGAGGCAGAGCGGGGTCAGGATATGGGAAAAACATCCTGCGTCGGGTCTCTTGTCAAGTTGAAACGTGGAAAGGGTGAAACCCGGAGTATTATCCGTAAAGCTTTGGATAGTGATCTGGAAACGCTCAGGAAGAATCAGGAGAAAGAGCTCTCGGCATTCAAGGTTTGCAAGGAAAAAATTATAGAGTTCAATCTTGACATGAAACTTGTAAGCGTTGAAATGCAGTTTGATGGCTCCAAGATTACTTTTTATTTTACTGCAGCGCAGCGTGTTGATTTCAGGGAGCTGGTAAAGGATCTTGCGTCAATTTACAGAACAAGAATAGAACTGCGTCAGATCGGTGTTCGCGATGAAGCCAAGCGGATCAGTGGCTGCGGCATTTGCGGACGTAAACAGTGCTGTAGTGCGTTTCTTAACGAATTTGAACAGATTACTACGCAGATGGCAAAGGATCAGCAGCTCGCCCTGAACCCGTCAAAGATCAGCGGTAATTGCGGGCGGCTTCTGTGCTGTTTACGTTATGAGAATGATATGTATGCTGAAATATTTAAGGATTTTCCGCCAATGGGATGTAGAATGACTTTAAATGGTAAAGTAGGTATGCTTAATTATATCAACATTTTCCAGATGAAGGGGCTTTTGCATTATGATGATGGAAGCCAGGAGTGGTTGACACCGGAGGAGCTTAAGAAAGGAACTATTGAAAATGTCACCTGATGGGGCTAATAATAATGCAGAAAAATATCTGATTACATGTGCTTTACCATATGCGAATAACAGTCTTCACCTTGGACATTTGCTGGAAGCTGTTCAGACAGATAGTTATGTTCGTTACCTGAAATTGGCAGGGAATCAGGTAACTTTTGTCTGTGCTGATGATACACATGGTACACCGATTGAGCTAAGTGCTCTGAAACGAGGAATTCTTCCTGAAATGCTCGTTGCGGAAGCCCGTGAGGATCATATCCGGGATTATGCCGGTTTTAATATCGGTTTTGATATTTTTTCATCAACTAATTCCGAGGAAAACAGGGTATTTGCAGAACTTGTCTATAGTAATCTGAAAAAGAATAATTTGATTTTCGAGAAAGAGATAAATCAATATTATTGCGAATACGATAAACGTTTTTTGCCGGACAGGTTTATAACCGGTACATGTCCTCGTTGCAAAGCAGAGAATCAATATGGTGATGTATGTGAGAAGTGTAATTCCACTTATGAACCAACAGATCTTGTTCAACCTCATTGTATTATTTGCGGTAATCAGCCAAAATTGCGTCAGTCAAATCACCTCTACGTTGAGCTTGGCAAATCGGAAAAATTTCTAAGTGAGTATATTAATCGTCCCGGTGTTTTGCAGGATGATATGAAAAATTTTGTAAAGACATGGATTAATGAGGGGTTGAAACCTTGGTGTATCTCCCGTGATGGACCCTATTTTGGTTTTAAAATTCCGGGTACAGAAGACAAATATTTTTATGTATGGATGGATGCTCCGATAGGGTATATTTCGTCAACTGACAAATGGTGTAAGGACAACGGACGCCGTGTAGAGGAGTTCTGGGCAAATGACAGCGGTACGAAAGTGGTGCATTTTATAGGAAAAGATATTATTTATTTTCATGCACTCTTCTGGCCTGTGATGCTTCAGAATTCACGATTCAATCTGCCATCAAAAATCTTTGTGCATGGATTTCTAAATATCAATGGTGAAAAGATGTCAAAATCGCGGGGTACTTTTATTCTCGCAAAAGATTATCTTGAGAAAATCAAACATCCACAGGCACCGGAATTTTTGCGTTTCTATTTTGCATCGAAACTGATGCCCAACACATCAGATATTGATCTTAACAGTTCGGAACTGATTAACAAGGTGAATACAACACTTGCCAACAATATCGGTAATTTACATCACAGGACATTTGTCTTTATCGAACGGTATTTTGATAAAACAATACCGGATATTCACTGGGATGAATCGATTGCTACCATTGTTGAGGAATCTGCGAAAGAGATTGCATCGTATTACGAAAAATGTGAATTGAAAAATGTGGTTGAAAAAATTCACTCGCTTGGAAGCCTTGGCAACAAATATTATCAGGATTCCAAACCATGGGAGTTAATCAAAACTGATCAGGTGAAAGCAGCAGAGGTAATGGTTACCTGTGTCAACCTGATAAAAGCACTTGCGATATTTTTAAAGCCGATCACTCCTGAGATGAGTGCGCGTGTGGAACGTCAGCTTGGTGGAATTTTCACCTGGAAGGATTGCGCATTCTCGATAAAGAACAAACCTCTCGGTCCGGTAGAGAAACTTGTCAAACCGCTTGAGGATGAAGAAATCGCATCGGTGTTTTCTGCTCCTCTAAAGCATGAACCGCAGAACTCTAATGATGAAAAAGACGGATTGATTACGCTTGACACATTTAAAAAAGTCGAGCTTAAAGTGGGTAAAGTCAGTAAAGCAGAAAAAGTAGAGAAATCATCAAAACTGCTTAAACTTGAGGTTGAGATCGGCAAGGAAAAAAGACAGATAATTTCGGGTATTGCAATGTCATACACTCCGGAAAGTCTTATTGGCAAAATGGTTGTGGTTATTACTAATCTCAAACCTGTCACCCTCTTCGGATTTGCATCGGAGGGTATGATACTTGCGGCAACAAACTCTGATGGTAAACCGGTACTGATCAGTCCGGATGCTGTTGTTGGATGCGGAGCTAAAGTTTCATGACATGGTCCGCAAACATCAGAGAGCGGATCACGGTTAGAAATATTGACACCGAACTTGTGTGCAAATTAAAAACAGAACTCAATGTGCCCCAGGGAATCGCACGTATTCTTGTGGGGCGCAATCTCACAACATTTGATTCCTGTAAACAGTATTTCAGGCCTGATACATCAAATATGCTTGACCCGTTTCTGTTCAGGGACATGAAGCGGGCAGTTGAACGTATCCGGCAATCTTTACAGCGCGGCGAAAAAATCGTTGTCTATGGTGATTATGATGTTGACGGTGTGACATCAACTGCTGTGATGGTGAAAGTGTTACGGGCACTTGGTGCACAGTGTGATTTTTATCTTCCAAACCGTTTGACGGATGGCTACGGGTTATCTGAATCAGGTATCCGGCAGATTGTGTCCGGTGGTGCCAGGCTTATAATCACCGTTGATTGTGGTATTACGGCACACCATGAGATTGCTCTTGCTGCATCACTTGGTATTGACAGTATCGTAACCGATCATCATGAGCCAAAAGATTCACTCCCTCAGGCAGTTGCAGTAATTAATCCAAAGGTTGCCCAAGAGACATTTCCAGATAAGAATCTGGCAGGTGTCGGGGTTGCATTCAAGTTGTGTCAGGCGCTTGTATCGATTTGTGATGCTGACACGTCCATCTGGAATAACCTGCTTGATCTTGTTGCGCTGGGAACAGCAGCTGATATTGTTCCGCTTGTTGGTGAAAATAGAATTATTGCGAAGCTTGGATTTAAAATGCTCTCAAATCCGGTTCATCCGGGTCTGGCTGCACTCGTAAAGCAACAGGGCCTTCTTGGAAAACCGGTATCGACATCGCAGGTCGTTTTTCAGATCGCACCTTGTATCAATGCGGTTGGAAGAATTGGTGATCCGAGGCGTGGTGTTGAGATGCTTTTGACAAATGATGCAAGCGAAGCACAGATGTATGCTGCCGCATTACGTGATGCAAATGTGGAGCGCAGAACGCTTGATAGTGCTGTTGCAGATGAGGCATGTGTCTGGGTACAGAATAATTGCTCGCCGGATCAGGATTATGCACTTGTTGTCGGGAAGGAAAGCTGGCACGTTGGTGTAATCGGTATTGTTGCATCAAAGCTGGTTGAAAAGTTCTACCGGCCATCTGTGCTGTTCTCAATCGGAACGGACGGGCTTGCGAAGGGAAGTGGACGCAGTATACCGGGTGTCCACTTACTGGATGTTCTTGACAAGTGCAGTGATGTCCTCGAATCGTATGGAGGCCATGCTGCCGCTGCAGGTATGAGCTGTACAAAAGAAAACATTGGCAAATTCAGAACCCGCTTTAATGACGTGATAAAAAGTATGTTGCAACCGGAGGATCTTATACCCAAGGTTGTTGCAGATGCTGAGGTTACTTTTCTTGAGTTATCACCGAAATTTTGCCGGATTATAAAAGAAATGGAACCGTTTGGACCGGGAAATATGCGTCCGGTCCTTTATTGTAAAGATTTAAAGCATAAATTCAATCCTAAAATAGTAGGAAATAAACATGTCAAGATGGCGCTTATTCGTGATGGTATAACGATGGATGCTATCGGATTTAATTTTAGTGAGCGTTTTAAGGAATTAAAAGCTGCAGAGAATGTTGCTATGGCATTTTCGCTTGATGAAAATGAGTGGAATGGAAAAGTTAGTCTGCAAATGAAAGTAAAGGGCTTTTCAGTATGAAAATGTGGGATGGAAGATTCAGCAAGCCATCAGATGCCATGATGGAAAAGTTTAATAATTCATTGCCATTTGACAAAACGTTAATTGCGGAGGATGTCGCAGGCAGCATTGCCTGGGCTACAGCGCTTCAGGGAATTGGTATTTTCACCCCTGATGAACTTTCGCTTGTTGTAAACGGATTGCAGAGTATTCTGGATGATTACAATAATGGCCTGATAACGTTCAAGCCCCAGGATGAAGATATACATATGGCGGTTGAACGGATTCTGGTCGAACGGATAGGGGATACCGGCGCGCGGCTTCATACGGGCCGTTCAAGAAATGATCAGGTGGCGACGGATTGCCGTCTTTACACAAAGAATGCTTTGAAAAAAACGATAGACATTCTGATTGAACTGCAGCGTGCGGTAGTGTACCGTGCAGAAAACGACAATCATATCATTATGCCCGGTTTTACTCATTATCAGCAAGCTCAGCCGGTGCTGATGTCACATTACTGGATGTCATTCTTTTTTATCCTTGAGCGGGAAAAGAGCCGTCTGGCACATGCCCTGACCACTGCCGACATGATGCCGCTGGGATCAGGGGCGATGGCCGGAAGTGGTTTTAATGTTGACAGAACTAAGATTGCGGAGCAGCTTGGATTCGCAACGGTGTCACCTAACAGCATGGATGGTGTTGCATCACGTGATTTTATACTTGAGTCTCTATCCGCGATTGCATCACTTGGAATTACTATCAGCCGTTATGCTGAAGACCTGATTTTATGGTCAACAAAAGAGTTTGGCTTTGTCGAGCTTGATGATGCCTGGTCGACAGGATCGAGTATCATGCCGCAGAAGAAAAATCCCGATTCGCTTGAATTAATACGCGGGAAAAGCGGGCGGTTTGTGGGTAATTACATGCGCTTTGCGACAACGCTCAAAGGTATAGGCCTTACTTATTTTAAAGATTTACAGGAAGATAAAGAACCGCTCTTTGACAGCATTACGCATATGGAAATGGTTCTGAAAGTATTTACCCAGGTGCTTATTACACTAAAGGTAAATAAGGAAAATATTACTAATGATCTTGATCCATTGCTGCTCGCAACGGATTTCGCAGATTATCTTGCACGTAAAGGTCTCCCGTTCAGGATGGCTCACAAGGTTGTTGGAAAAATCGTGGCCTACTGTATAGAAAAGTCAAGACCGATGACTCTGTTGACATTAGAGGAGCTTAAGCTGTTCTCAGATATCTTTGAAGCCGATGTCGAAAAATGTTTCTCATTTGAGGAGGCGCTTAATAGTAGAAATATCTATGGTGGAACCGGTCCTCAGAGTGTTAAGGCTCAAATTGAGCTTGCTAAGTCGATGCTTGATAAGTAATAGTATCGCCTGTTCAGAATATGTTTAGTAGAGAAAATTTCAAGTATCTGCAAAAAAGATTAAAAAATAGTAAAAAAATGTGCAATACATTATTTATTTGGGTATATTAATAATACCAGCAATTACTATCCTATCTGCAAGGCCCTCTTGCAGCAATTGGGTTAAGTGGAGACGTCGGTGCAATGCCGGCGTTTTCTTTTTTATACCGGCAAAACGATTCCATAAAATTATATTCATAGTATGTTCGTATAGAAGTTGTACTTTTTAAGTTCTAAATATGTATAAACCTATAAAATAATTCAATAACTTAGGCATTCCTGCAATTCTAATCAGGAGTGGCAGATGATCAATCGGGACTAACAATGCGTAAAAACTTTCTTGTATTTGGATCACCTGCTATCGGGCAGGAGGAAATTGATGAAGTCGTAGCAACGATGCGTAGCGGCTGGCTTGGTACCGGCCCAAAGACACATCAGTTCGAACAGGAGTTTGCTTCGTACCTTGGTGTAAAACATTGTTTAGCAGTAAGCTCGTGTACCGCAGCATTGCATTTGTCGATGCTTGCTGCAGGAATTGGTCCTGGCGATGAAGTTATTGTGCCGTCAATGACCTTTTGTGCCTCTGCAAACGCGGTGATTCATACAGGAGCAAGGCCGGTATTCGTTGATTGCACCATGGATGATATGGTTATTGATCCGCAGGATATTGAACGAAAGATTACTTCCCGAACCAGGGCACTATTGCCGGTTCATTTTCACGGTCGTCCCGTCTATGTTGATGAGATCAAAAAAATTGCAGAAAAGCATAAATTATTCATTATCGATGATGCTGCACATGCGATTGAAACAGAGCATAAAGGAAGAAAAATCGGCCATTTTGCTGATTGTACCTGTTTTAGTTTCTATGTAACAAAAAACCTGACATCTGTCGAAGGCGGGATGATTGCAACCAACAATGATGAATGGGCTGACCGGATAAAAATCTATGCACTTCATGGAATGAGTAAGGACGC
The DNA here is from genome assembly GCA_964390065.1 of uncultured Fibrobacter sp. Lineage (GTDB taxonomy): Bacteria > Fibrobacterota > Chitinivibrionia > Chitinivibrionales > Chitinispirillaceae > JAAZBG01. The sequence goes on from CAYMGX010000003.1 coordinate 22,760, forward strand.
CTGGGCAAGGTTTTCTGATAAGGGGTATAAACACTATCAGGTGGTTATGCCTGGATATAAATATAATATGACAGATCTGCAGGCATCAATAGGGTTGCATCAGCTTCACAAATTGGAAAAAAACTGGATACGTCGCCAGAATATTTGGAATTGTTATAATGATGCATTCAAAGACCTGCCACTTGATCTGCCATCACCTGTAGATTCATCCATTCGTCATGCATATCATTTGTATGCAATCAGGGTACAACCATCGGCATCAATTGATCGTGATACACTCATGCTGAAACTCCACGATGCAAAGATTGGTACCGGTGTCCATTATACCGCATTACATCTGCATCCTTACTACAGTGAAACATACGGTTACAAACGGGGTGATTTTCCAAATGCTGAAAAGATCGGGGATACAACCCTGTCAATTCCGCTTTCAGCAGCATTGACAGATGATGATGTTTCGGATGTTATTGATGCTGTGAGAAGCTGTTTATAAATAAATGTCAGGTAAAGTAACCAGTAAAGTGCGGGGGCTCAGCCCAGACAGTCTTGACTTTTTCAGGTCCCTGCGGGGTACAAGGGTACGCGACTTATGGTTGGTTACTATTACAGATTGTACAATATACACACCTGCGCTACACGAAAACATCACAACCGTTCGTACACACTGTTTCCCTCTGTGTCAATAGCAACGATTACCGGGAAATCCTTGACTGTTAATTTGTAAATAGCTTCCGCACCAAGATCTTCGTAGCAAATGATCTCCGATGATGTAATGCATTTGGAAAGCAGTGCACCGGCTCCGCCTATAGCAACAAAATAGGTGCAACCAAAATCAATCAGTGCTTTTTTTACTTCAGGACTTCTGTTCCCTTTTCCAATGATACCACGTATCCCGCCTGATTTAATAAGTGTCGGCGTATAAGGGTCCATTCGTGAACTGGTGGTTGGTCCGGCACTTCCGATTACCTTTCCTGGTTGTGCCGGTGTTGGACCTGTATAATAAACGATCTGATTTGTAAGGTTGACAGGAAGAGGTGTACGGTTTTCTATAAGTTCAGTAAGACGTTTATGAGCTGCATCGCGTGCAGTAAAGATTTGCCCACTGATCAGAACTTCATCCCCGGCCCGCAGGGATTCAACAATTGCAGGTTGTAATGGTGTTGTTATGGCAATAGTCATGATCATTGCTCCTTGTTATAATTCAATTGACGCATTTCGTGCTGCGTGGCAGTTTATATTTATCGCTACCGGCATTGATGCAATATGGCAGGGGGCATATTCAATCTGAACTGCAAGTGCAGTCGTCGTTCCGCCAAGACCCTGTGGTCCTACACCGGTACAATTTACGCGAAGCAGTATTTCCTGCTCAAGTGCAGCGTATCGATTGTCAGCGTTGGAGCTGCCCAACTGACGAAGTAATGCCTTTTTGGCAAGAATTACCGCTTTGTCAGAAGTCCCGCCAATTCCGATACCAACAACAACCGGAGGGCATGGATTGCCACCGGCCTTTTTTATTGTTGTTGTAACAAAGTCGATAATTGAATCCTTATTATCTGCCGGTTTCATCATGGAAAGCGCACTCATGTTTTCACAACCGCCTCCTTTTGGCAGTACCGTGATGGAGAGTGTATCACCCTTGACAAGATCGATATGTATTGATGCTGGTGTGTTGTCGTGTGTATTTACTCTGTCAAAGAGCGGGTCACTGACGATTGATTTACGCAGGTATCCGTCAGAATATCCCAGTTTTGTTCCCTCGTTGATTGCGTCTGTCAATAATCCACCATCAATTCTGACATCATCGCCAAGAGTAACAAAAAACACTGCAGTTCCTGTGTCTTGACATATAGGCAGATGGTCAGATGCTGCCAGATCGGCATTTTGAAGACATTTGTGAAGTATGGATTTACCTAATGGCGATTGTTCTGTTGTTGCTGCTTTTTTGAGTGCTTCATAAACATCATCGGGTAGATTATAACATGCCTGCATACAGATATCGCGTACGGCATTGACAACTGTGTTATAGGGTATGGTTTTCATGGCTGCCACCTGATCTGTCTCAAAAAGGTTATACTAAAAGTAATACTGTTATTGTCATTACCATTATCTGCCTTATTTCCAAAATACAAAGATGAAAAAATGGCCGGTACATCGAGTCATATCCGGAATGTGTCGGTTTATCCGGAGTTCAGTCATGACATGCGTATCTCAGGAAAACTGCCTGAATGATGAAATCATAAAATGCACATGTATGTACAGGGGAAATTAATACATTCCGCCCTCAGGTACAAAAAGTATATGATACGATCGTTTTAATAATCAGGTTCGTTGTACAACGTATGAGAACCATGCTGTGGAATAGATCATTAATAATCCACTACTGGCACAGTAAATATACATACCACATAGGATGTCCGGTGTTTCATGGTAAGATGCATCTGATACTCAAAACGAATTGAATCGGATCAAATATGAAAAGGTTCAGCAGTAGATAACTTAATAAAGTGTTGGAAAATGATTGTCGTGTAATGTACAATATCGGTTCCGGATTACCGGATGGTAACATACTGATTTTATTTGGTTGTAAAAGAGTGCAATAAGCGGTACTGGCATGAAGAAATAAGCGGGATAGAATGGTGGAATTTGAGTTATATAAGAATACATTTAAAGAGTCTGATACCGGTATTTGTCTTTTTGATGAAACCGGAGAGGTGTGTGAAGTAAATCGTGCGTGTTATGATATATTCGGAATTGCACATCATGAAACGCTCATGAAACTGAATATTTTGGAATTGCCGCTGCTTGAACAGTGTTATCGTGATGATTTGAGAAACGGCAATACTGTTAAAATGTCCATCACATTTGATATCTCAAAAATCAAACAATACTTCAATATTGATTGTAGCAGACAAGGTATGGTTCAATTGACGGTAACTATTAAACCGGTTTTTTCTGAACGTCAATGTTGCGGATATATATTACAGGTTTTCGAGCAGTCTGAAGCACAGTCATTTTACAAAAATGTCAATCTATACAAAAGTGTATTTGATCATCATGTCGCCGTAAAGCTTATTATCGATCCTCAGAGCGGTGGCATTATTGATGCCAATGAAGCTGCTGCAGAATTTTATGGATGGCCGCGAGATCAGTTGTGCAGGATGAATGTCTATGACCTGAACACATTGTCACCTGACGAAATCCGCAATGAACTGGAGTCTGCGAAAGAATGTAAAAAGCAATACTTTGAGTTCAGGCACCGGACTGCGGATGGAAGCATCCGGGATGTCGAAGTTTTTAGCAGCAGGATAGAGACAAATGGGAAAGTATACTTACATTCAATAGTTCATGATGTTACTGTTCGTAAACAATATGAAGCAATGATGAGACTAAATGAAGCAAGGCTTGAGAGTCTTTTGCGAATAAGTCAGTATAAAGCACAAAATAATAATGAACTTCTTGACTACGCTCTCAGTGAAGCAAAAATGCTTACAGAAAGCAAAATAGGATACATTTGCTGTTATAATGAAATGACGAAGGAATTTACACTTAATGCATGGTCGAATAATGTTATGAATGAATGCCATGTGCCTGAAATACCGATCGTGAGTTCATTATCAGAAACCGAATTCTGGAGTGAAGCGATCCGACAACGTAAACCTATAGTAATTAATGATTTTAATACTCCAGATGCCTTGAAGAGGGGATTGCCACACGGGCATGCGGCACTTAAAAAAATTCTTACAATTCCGGTGTTCGAAGGGCAACAAATTGTTGCTGTAATTGGTGTTGCCAATAAAGAGAAGGATTATAATGATTCTGATGTCCGTCAGTTGAGTATCATGATGGATGTCGTATGGAAGATGGTTGAGACGCGAAGTGTGATTGAGAATAAAAAGCTGCTTGGGGAGATGCTTGATAATGTTCCCGGAGCAGTGGTTATTTATCAACACAAATCAGGCAGGATATTGTATGTCAATAATCGCGCTACTACACTGTATGGCTATACAAAAGAGGAAATGATCAATTTGACAATAAATGATATCATTGCAGATTCATCGAATACATCAGCACTCCTTGATGACGTAGGAGAATCTATTGTAGAGACAAGGCATAAGTGCGCTAATGGCAGTATAGTTGCACTTGAGGTGTTTGCTAAACATGTCGTGTTTAATGAAAATGATGCAATTCTGAGTATTGCGGCCGATATCACTGAACGCAGGAAACTTGAGCTTGAACGCGAAAAAATCAATAATGAACTGAATAGAATGCAAAGGCTGAATTCACTGGGCATATTGGCTGGTGGAATCGCTCATGATTTTAATAATCTGTTTGGCGGCGTTTTTGGATATATTGATCTTGCCCGCACAAAATCAACTGATTCAGAAATCACAGAGTATCTCACGAAAGCAATGAATACCATTGAACAAGCCCGATCACTTACCGGGCAGTTATTGACATTTGCAAAGGGTGGTGCTCCGGTCAAAAAAACAGCGCCGTTATTTCCATATGTAAAAGAAGTAGTCCAGTATTGTCTTGAAGATACTGGTGTGGAATGTGAATATGATGTCTCTATGGATCTCTGGATAGTCGAGTATGATAAACACCAGATTCGTCAGGTAATTGAAAATATTGTTATTAATGCGACACAAGCTATGCCGTCTGGTGGATTGATTAAGATTAAAGCAGCAAATTGTACTGTTGGTGTCAACTGGCCGGGTTTGACTCCAGGGAAGTACATAAAAATCGATATTACAGACAGCGGATGCGGCATTCAGCCAGAGCTTTTGCAAAAAATATTTGATCCGTTTTTTACAACAAAACCATCAGGACACGGTCTTGGATTGTCGACATCATTTTCTATTGTCAATAAACATGGCGGTACGATCCAGGTTGAATCTGTTCTGAATCAGGGATGTACCTTTTCAATATATCTCCCGGCCGTAAACGACGCATCATCATCACCGTTACAGGTATCTCTCAATAAACGTGATGGTGGCTTAATAATAGTCATGGATGATGAAAAAATAATTCGTGATACGACCAGTGCGCTGTTGCGGACAATTGGATACTCTGTAGAAAGTAAGGAACGTGGAGAAGATGTTCTTGAATATTACCACGAATTGTTACAACAGAACAGATCCGTTACTGCAATGATTTTCGATCTGACTATTCCGAATGGCATGGGAGGGCTGGCCACCATTGCTGAGTTGCGTAAAGTAAATAAGGATGTGCCTGTTTTCGTCGCAAGCGGTTATGCTGAAGATCCTGTAATGTCAAACCCCAGGGAGTATGGCTTTACTGCAAGAATCTGTAAGCCGTTCAGACTTGATGAACTAAAAAAGATGCTTGACGATAATATAAAACAATAAAACGGGTAAATAAAAAGAACACCCCCACCTTCACAGCCGGGGTGCTCTTTTTCCAAGAACGGTTAGATTGGATCGTTTACTTAAGCACCAGCGTGGTATCCCACTGATCCTTTGCAGTACCGAAATCAAACCATTTCTGTGTATCCATTGATTCTTTATTGTAATTAAATATGTGTGTATTGGTGCTGGACTTTCCTTTCAGGAATTTATCCACAAATGCATTGAGTGCCGGAGTTGCTTCACTGGGCCAGCTGCAATGATTGTGACCGGCATTTGCCTGATAAAAACCGAAATTATCTTCAACCCCGAGGGCTTTGTATATCCAGCGGCACCCTTGTGCTGCAGCAGTATTTCCTTTGTTGCAAAGCCATTTATACTGTTCTTTCCCGTTGTCAAAGTTGATCATCGGGTAAGGTGCACGAAGAGCCATAATTTCTCCTTGATCAAGCGGAAGATGATCAATTGTTGTTTTTCCGGTAGTCCAGGGAGTTGCAACTGTACCAAGCCAGTTTGTTTCCAGATGAGTAATATCCTGACAATCAGTGTTGGAATTGCCGTGACCATATTCACTTGAAACGCGCCATGAACAGGCCCCTGCCGCACCCGATTCCACAGGTGCACACAAACCGACTCTTGGCTCGAACACACCGGCAAAAAGAGCCTGCTTCCCATTGGTTGAACAACCGGTTGTCACGACTTTTTGTGCACTGATTCCACAATCAGGATTCTGTTCGAGTGCATCAATAATGACGCCTGCACCCCACGCTGATGCCATGCATATACCCATGTCGGTGCTCCCATAGAGACTTTTTGCTGCTGTAAGGAAATCTGCCCCACTGACTGAAGCTTTGCGAGCACCAGAAATGGTCGCACCCCCACCGAAGTCAAAGACAAGAATGTCACCTGAACCGCTTGCAGTCACTGAGACGTTAACACTCTTTCCGTTGTATTTACAGGCTGCGGTAATTTTTCCACCACTTACCGTACCGGTCACTTCGCATTTTGGCGGCATATGACCATACAGATAGTCCTGAGCCATCTGAAGAATTTCCTTTTTACGGCACTCCCATTGGGCCAGTGTTGTTACCCGCGGAAGATCTATAAATTTGAAATCCCAGGGGCTTGGATGTTTCTTGTTACTATAGGTAATAGTACTGGCAGCCGGTAGTTTTGGAACTGGACATGTTACAGTGCTTGCATTCAGAACAATTGCAATGCCAGTTTTTTCATAACTGTCGATACCGATTTTTGTTGTGCTATAACCGCTCTTTGTTACGACAATACTATCAACAGCCGCGGATACGGCAGCTGATTTTGAAACATTTGATACACTCCTGCCGGTTTCAAGGTCACTGCTCAGACAAATACCGCTACCCGTGTTAACAAGTTTTCTTGCAACGGTGACCCGGTCAAGCGTGATGTTCATCACATATGATCCGGGAGCCAACAGTGGCAGGGTTTTTAAATATGTGCCCGGTTCAATATTATTGAATGACAAGCAGCCAGCCAGTCTTCCGTTTCCTGAGAATATGCTGATATCACCTTTGTCAACCTTAGCCGAAGTCGTGAACTGTAGTGTGCCACTTTTTATGCTTAATAGCAATATCTCATGTTTCAGTACTGCTGATGGAACTGCAACCGATGTTGATATAATGGAAAATGCACCCTGTGCATCGGTTGTATCTTTGGGTGCAGATGTCAATTTTTCCAAGCTGACAACAGCACCTGCGACAGCTTTCCCGTCGCTATCTTTAATTGTACCACTCAGGGTTACATCCGAATTTGCGGCAAAAAGTGCAGTACATCCTAATGCCACCACCAAACAACTACGTCTTAACATCACAACCTCCCGATTCGTAATAAGTTGTCAGCATTAATCTCTGTAAATCGTTTCTGTGATAATAAGAGCACACACCCCTCATGTGACCATTATTATTAGAAGTGCAATTGTAACCATTTATAACCGTTACATAATTCAAACGTTTGAAGCTTCTAATACAGATAAAACATTTTCTTAATTAAATGCTAATATGAAGAAAATATACAGTGCAATATCAGGTTCTGCGTTATGTAAATTCGATTCTGGTACATTTTCTGTATCCCACCGGGATACAATGCTCAATAGACTTTTCTGCATATGCTGCGTAACTATTGTATTGAGTAAAAATACCACGTTGTAAAACATGATGTTTTTTTGTTGCTCAATATGTCAATAGGTAGTAGTATTGTCATTTAATAAAACAATTAACAGTGCATAAAAAATCTTTACCAGATTATTTTCAAAAAGTATTTTGTCGGTAATCAGGTGCAATAGCGTTTGCTATTGATAACCCCGACATAATGTGCATTTTACTTTGTTATGCTGATTAATGCATTTCAGGTATACGGTGCCGGGTGCCGGGGTGATGAGGAAAAACGGTGTGAATCCGTTACAAACCAGCCATTGCTGTATGCGGGGACGAAATCTTCAATGTAAACCACTGTCCTGATAACCGGAGCGGGAAGGTGAAGAGAGCAGGGTGATCCGTAAGTCAGAAAGCCTGCCTGATTGCATATATAATTACTGCAGGATCTTCCGCTGGACGTTTGCCTGTATTCACTATCCAAAACAACTGTTACGGGTATGAATACGACTATGGACGTCCTTTTTTTTTCCATGCCTGTTTATTCCCGTGAAGCAGTAATTCCGGAGGTTTTTATGGCTGGCCCAGAGATCAGGTGCTTTGGTGCAATTGTTTCCCGACTGATCAAAAAAGAACATCTTACACGTGAAGAAGCTTTTAATGCGTTTACCATTATTTTACGAAATGAGACTACTCCGCTACAACAGAACGCTTTTCTTGCCGCACTTACTGCAAAGGGTGAGACCACAGCTGAGATCGCGGGTTGCCGTGATGCGATCTATCAGCACGATACAATTAAAGTAGCACCTTATGTAAATGGTCAAATTGTTGAAAACTGCGGAACCGGGATGGATTCATTCATGACCTTTAATATAAGCACGGCGTCATCAATTATTGCAGCTGCACATGATGGAATCTATCTTGCACGTCATGGTGCCCGTGCAATTACCGGTAAATACGGAACAGTTGACATTGCAGAACAGATCGGTGTTGATGTCGATTGCGACGCATCTATTGTTGTGTCAAGTATCGTACGCTGTGGAATAGGCTTGTTTAATGGTATGAGCGCAAAGGTTCACCCGTATGCGCTCGGGCGTATTCTCTCACAGATTGCCTTTGGGTCAACTCTTAACATCGCAGCATCACTGGCAAGCCCGGTGTGTGCGGATATTGGCGTACGGGGAGTAAGTTCGCGGGAGATGATCCGCCCTGCGATTAACTCAATGAAAGAGATCGGTTATAAACGGGCGGTTGTTTTTCATGGGTGTATTGATGGTACTGATAAAGGTATGGACGAGCTATCAGTGTGCGGTGATACCTATGTGGAAGAGTATTCTCAGTCCGGGAGAATCGAAATATATACAATTAGGCCGGAGATGTTCAACATACCTTTGTGTAAACCAGACGATCTCACTGCAGGTAAGTGTGCAGAACTGGAAACGCAGGGGTTTGTCGATCTTTTCAGAGGGAAAAGTTCCATAGCCCGCCAGTATGCAGCTGTGGTGAATGCAGGAATGATACTCTATGCTGCATCAAAGACTGATTCTTTACGACACGGTATTGATGCTGCGCTATCACTATTATTATCAGCGGTCTGGGAAATGGTTGTGCTGTAGATACTGCAGTTTGTAACAGTATACACTATAAGGAGCTATCCCTTACCGGTTCTTGTGGATTGACAAAGAAAAATATGTATGATGGTCTTCAATTGTTAAGTAAGTATCAGGATGCATTCAAGCCGCTTGTTGAAAAGGTACTTTATCCTGATGAGGTGGAGGAGGTAATGGCTGAGGTGTTGAGCGGTGATTGTTACAGGTTCGTTCTTGCGTGGTAAAGTGGTTTTAAGGTTAAAAACATAAAAACTCAAGCTGGTTTGTGCAAAAATTCATACAACAACGAATAAACTGTAAAATTCTGGTGTTTTGGAGGAATGATCGGCTCGTATTTGCCAAAGGTCTGTTCTTGTTTAATAAATTGTAAATCAAGTTTGAAGTGTGTCAAAGATTTCAGGGATATACCTGATAATGGCAGAATTGGCATACAGAATGAAATATATCATTAGTCTACAGAACTCCAGTGAATGCTGCAAGTATGTTTTTCAAACGATGTAGGATAATATCGTAATCACAAAATTACGAATTGATCGCGTGTCTCAGCGGACATGCGGGGCTGACCGGATCTCCGCGTCGATAACTGGATAACAGTTCCATTGATACCTCTGCAAGAATACAGCGAACTTCACGTCGTTTTCCTTTAATCCTCGGAATTTTCATTGTATCATAGCCGGTGGTCTGATGACGCATCCAGGCAATCACTGCTTTTGCCGCGCGTTCTTCTACTGGAATTGTTTCTGTCCGGGCGACTGTGCCACTACCGACAGGAATTGCGTGTGCAGTTATTGCTCTGGCCATTGCCTCTTCATACTCTTTATAGCATTCTGCAAAAGATAGGAACAGTCTGACTTCAAAATAAAACTGCTCCGCATAGGCATCCTGTTTTTTGTCGCGCCGGATTTTTGCACTGGCTATACTTTTTTTGTAGGAATCAGTTGACCGAACTTTTTCAGTTTCGATTTTTGCGTTCTCAATAGTTTCTTTTGGTGCCCACACACCAAGGGAGATATCACGTCGTCCTTTGCGGATCTGAACGCGCCAGTATGAACCGGCAGCGGTTACCTTTCGTGTAACCCCGGGATCCCCGGCTTTAAGAAACATCCAGCTATCCGGTATGGTAAGAATTGCTCCGGATGCATCCCGGACAGTTCCGGGTTTGTAGGGTGAGACGGTTTTTATTGCTTCATTCATGATTTGACAAGTTCCACAGTTCACAGCATAAGGATCACGATTCACGGTTCTCTTCACACAAAATAATTACTAAAACAAAAAAAATTACAAATTTGCTCTTTTATTTCTGTAAGACATTTGTATATATTCTATAAGAATTATATATTGAACCGAATATTTAGTAATGTAATTGTGGGAACAAATATTTGAGACACGGGACGAAAGTCCTTTTTATATAAATAAAACGGAAAAAGCATAACATCTACGAAGGGAGCTGCTTTGGCTATTGAATTTTTAAATGAACTGGAAAATAAAATTTCTGCGTTAATCACGACTCTCGATCATGTTCGCGGTGAGAATATTCGTCTCAAACAGGAACTTGAACAGTCTCAAGGCAAAATCGCTGAAATAGAAGCAGCAAATCAGAGTCTTAAAAACGAAATGGATAATGTCACCCTTGATTCTATGGGGCATCAGGAAAAGTTGACAACTGCAGCAGAACGCATTCAGGGACTGCTTGCCAAATTAGAGACAGTGCAGTAACATATATATATACATAACAGCACTGGAAACTGGTTGGGGGTTGTATGGGCTCCATGGAGAGCGTTCGCGTAGTAATATTTGGTGTGGAATATTCAATCAAAAGTGATGCCGATCCGGATATTACTAAACAGGTGGCGCAGTATGTAAATTCGAAAATAAACGAGATTCACGAGAAAACAGCCTCACGGGATAATCTCAAGGTAGCGGTTTTGTCACTCTTAAATATCGCTGGTGAATTATTCGAATTGAAAGCAAGGCAGAATAAATATGCCGGAAAAGTTGATGAACTTGAATCAAAAATTGCAGATATTACGAATAAAATAGATGTTGCTCTTGATTCCTGATATTGATTTTTCAGTCTCCACTCCATAAAATCCTCTCACAACAACCGGTTTTCGGACTGTAAACATTGTAATTTGTTCAATAACTATTGAAACTACAACGGTTGCTTAAACGCTTCTGCTGTTTTTTAATAAATCTACATATACTTTTACAGGAGGTCTTGATGGGTGGATCACTCATTATGATTATAATAGGTGTGGTTGCGATTGCGGCTGGTTTTTCAGTCGGATTCTATTACCGCAATGTGATTGACAAGAAGTACAAACAGGAAAAAGAACAGGACGCAAAGAACCGCGCAGACCAGATTATCAAGGATGCACAGAAGGAAGCGGAACTTCAGAAGAAAACCAAAATTCTTGAGGCAAAGGATGAGTGGTTCAAAGCAAAGTCGGATTTTGAAAAGGAAGCAGCAAAGACACGGGACGGGATTCGCTCTGAACAGCAAAAATTAAAAGAGATGGATCTCGATCTCAAACGTCGTGAAGATTCGATTAGTAAGAAAGAGGCTGATTTCACTGCTCGTGAGGGGTTCCTTAATTCCAAAGAAAAAACAGTACGCGTAAAAGATGCCGAGCTCACCCGCCTTATTGCTCAGGAAAACGAAAAACTCGAAAAAATGTCGCACATGACTCAGGAGGAAGCCAAGAAAATGCTTCTTGAGAACCTCGAAAATCAGGTTCGCTATGAATGTGCGCAGATGATAAAAGAGATAAGGGATCAGGCAAAAGCGGAAGCCGAAAAAGAGGCAAAAGAGATAATTGTTCAATCGATCCAGCGCTGTGCCGCTGATACAACGGTTGAATCTACTGTCTCAGTCGTTCATCTTCCAAATGATGAAATGAAGGGACGTATTATCGGTAGGGAAGGCCGCAATATCCGTTCGTTTGAAGAAGCTACCGGAATTGATGTCATCGTTGATGACACACCGGAAGCGGTTATCCTGAGCGGGTTCGATCCGATTCGTCGTGAAATAGCCCGTATGGCACTTGAAAAGCTGATCACCGATGGACGCATTCATCCGGGGCGTATCGAAGAGCTTATTAAAAAGAGTGAAAAAGAGCTTGAAAAGAAGATGAAAGAGGCTGCCGAAGAGGTGATTTTTGAGCTTGATGTTCATGCGCTTAAACCAAAGATGGTTGAGATGCTTGGTCGCCTTAAATATCGTACGTCATATGGTCAGAACGTTTTGCAGCACAGTAAGGAAGTTGCTATCATTGCTGGACTTATGGCATCGGAACTCGGCCTCGATCCTAAAATTGCAATTCGTGCCGGATTGCTTCATGATATCGGAAAAGCAATCGACCGCGAAACTGAAGGAACGCATAGTGAACTTGGTGCCGATATGGCTTCAAAGAATGGTGAAAACGAAATTATCACCAATGCCATCGCGGCGCATCATGAAGACG
>CAYMGX010000003.1:35335-90904 GCA_964390065.1 uncultured Fibrobacter sp.
CCGATCCTTGTTCAGGCTGCTGATACTATTTCCAGCACACGTCCGGGAGTACGCCGTGAGGCGCTCACAAACTATATCAATCGTCTCACAAAGCTTGAGGAGATTGCAGATACTTTCAGAGGTGTCAGCAAGACATTTGTCATTCAGGCTGGCAGAGAGATCCGTTGTATGGTTGAACCGGAAGAAATTAATGACGCACAGGCGGAAGAGCTGGCAGGTCAGATCGCGGTTAAGATTCAGGATGAGATGGAATATCCCGGTCAGATCAAGGTTACAATCATTCGGGAGAGCAGATTTACTAATTTTGCAAAATAAGGGATAAAGATGTGACGAGTGACATGTGACAAGTGACGGGATGGTTGCATCTGACTTGTTACGCGTCACGTGTCACTTGTTACGTCTGAAGAACGATGAAAATACTGTTTATAGGTGATATTTTTGGAAATGCCGGGAGACGTGCTCTATCAGAACGTCTCCCTTCGCTTATTGAGGAAAACGGCATAAATCTGTGCATTGCTAACGCCGAGAACATTGCCGGCGGGCGTGGGGTCACACAGAACATGTTTCGTAAGCTGCGTAAATATGGTGTGCATGTTGTCACAGGTGGCAACCATTCGTTCAGTATTCCCGATTGTGATCTGGGGTTCATGAACTACAATGAGGTGCTGCGGCCGTTAAACTATCCACCCGGTAATGTAGGTCACGGATCGACGATTTATACATTGGAAAATGGTATGGCTGTCGGAGTGGTAAATTTACAGGGAAGAATTTTTTTTCATGAGTCGCTTGAGTGTCCATTCAGGATGGGCAATAAGGCAATTGAGGAATTAAAGACAATGACACCCGTTATTATTGTCGATTTTCACGCTGAAGCAACAAGTGAGAAAATAGCATTTGCGCAATTCGTTGACGGAAACGTAAGTGCCGTACTGGGTACACATACTCACGTTCAGACTGCCGATGAACGTATTTTACCGGGCGGTACAGCGTTTATTACCGATGTCGGCATGACCGGTCCGGAGGATTCGATTATTGGAATGTCAAAAGAGCAGGTACTGAAAAAATTTATGCTTCAGACACACGTTCGCTTTGAACCGTCAGAGAAATCTCCTATGATCAATGCGGTCATTCTCGACATTGATGAACAGACTGGTAAGGCTCTTTCCATTGTCCGTGTTTACGAGCGGTTGGGTAATTTCAATGAGTCGCTTTGAGTTTCTTCCCCCCGCCGGCTGCAGCCGTCCCTATACAATATCAGAAATCAATGAAGGCATTGCGGCTATTATTGAGTCAAGCAATACTCTCGTCTGGATTGAGGGTGAGATTTCAAACTGGAAAGGCGGCGGGGCAAGCGGACATTGTTATTTCAGATTAAAGGATAGTAACAGTCAGGTTCCTGCAGTGTTATGGCGAACATCCGCAGCGCAGCTTACGTTTAAACCTGAGGATGGGATGGCGGTGCTTGCGATTGCGTCAATTCGGGTTTACACAAAGGGCGGGTGTTATCAGCTTGACGTACACAGAATGCAGCCGTTGGGTGCCGGAGCGCTGTTTCTTGCCTATGAGAAGCTAAAGAAACGTCTTGAAAGTGAGGGACTCTTCGATACTTCGTTCAAGAAACCGCTGCCATCATCGATAACAACACTCGGTGTGATAACATCAGCGCAGGGGGCAGTGATTCGTGATATTGCACGTGTTGTTCTGTCAAGAGCGCAGCAGACCGATATTTTGCTGGTTGATGTACCCGTGCAGGGTGAAAAAGCTGCTCCAGAAATTGCGAAAGCGATCAGGCGGATGAATGATTATGGTAAGGTTGATTGTATAATTGTCGGCCGTGGCGGTGGATCCATTGAGGATCTTCAGGCATTTAATGAAGAGATCGTGGCCCGAGCCATTTTTGATTCAACCATACCGGTGATCTCGGCTGTTGGTCATGAAACTGATTTCACTATTGCCGATTTTGTCGCTGATGTCCGTGCTGCAACACCAAGTGCTGCAGCAGAGATTGCGATTCGCGACAGTCGTGAAGATAAAACTGATTACGAGAAAATTACACAGCGTTTTACAAACCTGAGCAGACGCTATTTCTCAAATGTAAAAAACAGTTTTGACAATGTGGCATACGATACTGCGTGGCGGATACCGTTATCAATGCTTCGTGATGCCTCTCAGAGTTTTGATATCGCGGGAGATCAGTTTGGCGGATCTTTACAGCATTTTTTTGAAAATGCAACCAGCAGAATGCATACAGCCGGAGCCCGTCTCAATGCTTTGAGTCCGCTTTCGGTATTGTCAAGAGGTTATGCTGTTGTGTCAAAGAGTACCGGAGAATCGGTACGGGCTGCGGCAGCACTTGAAGCTGATGAAACGGTTACTATTATATTTAGTAAAGGTTCTGTAACAGCAAAAATAGTAAACTCAAAAGTCTGATGTTTCATAAACAGCAAAGGATGGTACATAGTAGTATGGTTAAGATTGACATTAATAATGGGAAAAAGGTGCTGGAATCGGAAACCGGAATGCGGCTTATTGACATTCTTGCATCACAAAATATCTTCGTTCCATCAGCATGCGGCAGTAATGGCCGATGCGGTCTTTGTAAAGTGAAAATAAGCAATGCCACTATTATTTCTGATGCAGACAGGAAACTGTTGAGTGAGTCTGAAATTGCTGACGGAGTACGTCTTGCATGTCAGGTACTGGTAAATGCTGATATGTCAATAGTGATCCCTTCAGAGTTTCTTGGTGCAAAGGATTTTGAAACAGTTGTTTCATCAAAAAAATTCCTGACTCATGATATTGTGGAATTAACACTTACACTAAAACAGCCGGCGGCAATAAATTTCAATGCCGGGCAGTACATTACAGTAAAGATGCCCGCACATGGAGAGGTTAAGGCTGCAATGCGCCCGTTCTCAATTGCGTCATCAAGCACTACGACATCATCGATACAGTTGAATATACGTCTTAATCCTCAGGGTACTGTAACTGCATGGATTTTTAATGAACTGAATGAAGGTATGACATTGAATTTTAATGGTCCAAGAGGTAATTTCTACCTTCGAAATACAGAAAAGCCTCTGATTTTTATCGCAGGTGGAAGCGGCATGGCGCCAGTACGTTCAATACTACAAACGATGAATGCGTTCAATATCAATCGAAAAGTATTCTATTTCTTTGGTGCCTTGACACAGAGAGACCTTTTTTACCTTGACGAAATGGCACTACTCGAAAAGACTCTGCCGGATTTTACATTTATTCCGGCGTTATCAAATGAACCATCAGGCAGCGGCTGGACTGGTCAAACAGGGCTCATTACCGAAGTAATGGATCGGGTATGCTCGTTTTCGTTGGATGGATATGAAGTTTATTTATGCGGTAAGCCTGCCATGGTTGATGGGTGTCTTGCTGTGTTTGAGAAAAAAGGACTTGACAAATTGAATACTTTTTTCGATCTGTTCAATAGTCCAAAACCCGCCGTGAAATAAACGTTTTGTGAGCGGGATACATGCAATGTTCATTACGATCAACTCGAATCGCGTGTGGGCGGATAACCCTATGCCCACAATCTTCTCAATTCACTTTAGAAAAATCAGGCTTCCGAACACTTCATTATTAGAAGTCGGATTTTATCTAAATGCTACTTTTGACTTACAACTCGATAATGCTTCCACTTGCAGTGGTTTCATCAAAGAAGTCTTCTTTGAAATAGTAAAAACCCTGATCATCATTTGAATAAAACTCACTGATATTCTCGTTAAAAAATTTACGCAATGCAGCATCACGTGTATCCCCATCAATAATTTTATGATATAACTGATCTGTATCTGCCGGTGCGATAAAAGCGATTGAAAATTTAGCCATTTTTTCTCCAGTTTCTTTATTAACAATCTGATTTATATTATACTTTAAATTATACACAGATTCATAGTGGAATTTGTGATTACATTGGTTAAAATAGGTTTTTGGGAGTGAATGTAAAAGCAAAATAGCAGAAATTTGAGGTATCAATGATTAAAATTATTAGTGTTGTACAAATTTTGGGAATAGTCTGTCTAATTTCAGGAGCTGATATGGCCGGGGTACAAAAAAGCATGCATGATTTTGTTACATCAAAAAAGTACAACAGCAGCGGATTTTCAGTTGTCATTAAAGATCTTGATGCAGACAGTATTGTCGTAAAAATCAATGAAAACAACATGTTTAACCCGGCATCAGTAAGTAAGCTTGTAACCGGTGCTGCAGCGATGGATCTTCTTGGAACAGACTTTACCTTTAAAACATCAGTTTACCTTGATCAAACCATAAATCGTGACAGCGGAATTGTAAGGGGGAATCTTTACATTCGGGGGGGGGCAGATCCGGGCTTTACTGCAGAGCGGCTCTGGTTGCTGGTTGAACATTTGCACCAAAAGGGAATTAAAAAGATTGAGGGTGATCTTGTCATCGATAACTCATATTTTGATGACATCACTGTTGGACCAGGTTTTGATGAAGACAGTACGAGCAGGGCATATCAACCTCTGATTACTGCGTTATCAGTAAGTTTCAACACGCTTGCAGTACATGTGCGTCCGGGAAATGATATTGGATCACCGGTGTATGTTGATATATTACCAAACGTTGATGGTGTAACGATAAAATGTACAGCCAAAACAGTTGCCGCTGCTAAGGATGGTGCTCTTGATGTACAGACTGCTGCAAAGGGGAACAAAACAACGATTTCTGTAAGCGGACAGATCGGTATCAATGATGAGCCTAAATACATTTACAGAAAGGTGTGGCAGACCTATGAAATGGCTGGTGGAGCAATTGTATCACTGTTTTCAGACAGGGGCATTACTTTCTCCGGAAAGATCCGGGAACAGAGAACTCCCGATAAGCTTCTTGCAGGGAAACCTTTTTATGTGTTTGTATCTCAACCTATTTCCGAATTTGTTAATCATATGTTCAAATACTCAAGTAATTTCGCTTCTGAAATGATTTTCAAGGCAATTCCGGCAGTTCTTGACACGTCAGATAAAACCCGAGGGTCATGGCCACTTGGTTCGCAATCTGTCCTGTCGTGGTGGACAAATGCAAATCTGCCAGGTGACCCTGTAATAAAAAACGGCTCGGGTATGGGAAATACAAATAGATTGTCAACCGGACAGGTCGTTGCACTACTTTCGCATGTCTGGAAAAGTAAAACGATACTCCCGGAGTATATTAGCGCACTTTCCGTAAGCGGTATTGATGGAACCATTAAATCCCGGTTTAAGAAATCACCACTTAAAGGGCTGTTAAGGGGAAAAACAGGAACACTGAATTCTTACAGAGTGAGTACACTCGCGGGGTATATGCTTTTACCAAAGGGGAATTACGCATTTGCAGTTTTTTGTGAAAAAGTAGGGAATGGCCAGTGGGATAACTGGATGATTCAGGAACAGGTTCTGGAACATTTTTACAAGAGTATACAGAACTGACTACGAAACAGATTACAAATATCCGTCAAGGATACGTTGTCTGTAATTGTATACGAAAACGTGTGGTTGCTTTATTGATATGTCGTCTTTGGTATCGTTTGTAAAAATCAGTTTTTATCAATAATTTTTTCAATATGTTCAAACAATTCATGCTTAGTGTATGGTTTTTGTATAAAACTGCATGCGCCGGCATTGATTGTCTGCTCAATTTCAAGATTGAGGGCAAATCCTGATGAAATGATTGCCTTGATATCCGGATTAATTTTTTTAAGCTCAAGAAATGTCTGTTTACCGTTTCGATCGGGCATAATCATGTCAATGATTACAATGTCAATTTCCTGCCAATGTTCTTTGTAAATCCGTATTCCTTCATCACCACTGAATGCTGTATGTGCGATGATATCAGGTGATGATATTATTTCCTTTATAGTCAATGCGACAAGCTGTTCATCATCAATAATGAGAATGTTAAGCTTTTTTCCGTCCCAGTGTTTTATCTTTTGAAGCAGTTCTGATTCGTGGGGCTTGTTGGTGACTGGGAAATAAAGTGTAAATGATGTACCCACTTCTTCTGTACTATGGACCTCAATTGCACCTTTATGGCTTTTTACGATACCATAGGTTGCAGCAAGTCCCATACCGGTTCCTTTGCCCTCTTCCTTTGTTGTAAAGAATGGTTCAAACAGGTGATTGAGCACTTCGTCATTCATACCGGTACCGGTGTCGCTTACATCTATCGAAATATAGGTCCCGTTGTGAAGTTTAAACGTACGATCTTTATTAAATGCGTCATCAATCTCTTTGGTTTTTGTTGTGAATGTCAGATTTCCACCATCAGGCATAGAGTCTCTTGCGTTAAGCGCAAGATTCAATATCGCATTCTGGATCTGGTTGGGACCACCCCATATGTAATACTTTGATGCATTTAAATTGGCATTAATAATAATATTCTTATTGATAGTATGAGAAAGGAGTGATATGACTTCCTTTATGATCAGGTGTATATTGACCGTTTCCATTTTGTAGACATCTTTTCGCGCGAAAGCAAGGAGCTGTTTAGTAAGACCGGCAGCTCGTTTACTGGCAGTCTGAATCTGCGAAAGATAATTAATCAATCGTTCATCAGATGATATATTGCGATTGATAATTTCAGCATATCCCATAATAATTGAAAGCTGATTATTAAAATCGTGTGCAATTCCACCTGCTAATTGGCCAATGATCTCCATTTTTTCTATCTGCCGTAACCGGCTATTTGTTTTTTCAAGTTGATTTGTCCGCTGTTCAACAATCTCCTCAAGATGTTTTTTATAATCGTTTAACTGTACTTCGGCATTCTTTCTTTCTAAAATTTCCTGGTTTAACCGCCTGGCCATCATTCCGAATGTCCCGATTGCAAGAGAAAATAGAAGTTGTATACCGAATCCTAAAAACGGTTCGATACTAAAAAACCGGTATTTCCCGGGTTCAAATGCATTAATTAAGAACATGGTTGCAAGGAAGGTGATAAGTGTAATTGAGATACCGGAAACTCTTCCAAAACGCCAGGCAATGTAGGATGCTGGAATAATAGATGTGAGCATAAGAACCGGTCTTTTTATAAGTGAGAATAAAATAATAAATATTATCAAATAAATAAGTAATGTTACTGCAATATGAATTAGAGTGCGAAATTGAGGAAGTGTAAAGAATTTACTCATGATGTATTCTGCTTTGTAATCTATCTTGAAAAAGCTGCACTAATTTCATACGGGCGCTTCGGATTTCTCCGCATTGTACTCTCCAGCAGAAATGTTTTTACTTCAAACCGAATTATTAACAATAATACAATTGTTACAAATTCTGTGACAACTTGTGGACAATTATACCTGAATATATATATCGCCTGGTATAAAAAGAATCACCGATTTTTACATAATACATAGGATAAAATGTACTATCAGGCAGGATTTTTTCTTTCTCATTGTCATACAATTTGACCTGGAGTGGCTGGTAAAAGCAACAGTAAGTGTTTGTCTTGACTAACCTGTCAATTATTAATCGATACCAATAACAAAGGGTTTACAAAAGTAAACCCTTTGTTATTGATTTCCTTATTAAGATCAATAGGATCAATAGGACTCACCTGAAATCAGCACACCCTTTTCATAAATGGCATCAGAAATTTTTTTGCCTTTTGCGTTCCAGAGTGTTTTCTTTCCTTCAAGTGCTCCATCGGTATAATTGGCTTCCTCCTCCTTCTTTCCATTTTCGAAGTAGGTGATTTTAGGCCCATTCATAACATTGTTTTTCCAGGTGGTCTGCTTCTTTATTTTACCGTTTTCGTAGTATTCCTCTTCAAGGCCATCATAGTTACCGCTAACATTATTCATTACATATTTTTTATTACCATTTGGGTAATAGGTAATATCAGGACCCTCTTTTTTACCATTCACATACGATACTTCGGATGCAATTTTACCATCCTCGTAGTAATTTACAGCTTTTCCTTCGGGTAGGTCCAAATTATAGTTTGCATCACTCTTTAGTTGACCATTTGCGTACCATGACCGTTCAGGACCTTGTTTTTTTCCGAGTTTATAGAATGTTTCCTTATCCTTCGAGCCGTCCGGGAAATAAATTATACGGGAACTGTCAGGCTGTCCGTCCTTGAAAAACTGGTCTGATTTCATTGTGCCGTTTTCAGCAAAATACTGTGTCCGTGCAATTTTGTTACCGGCAAAATAATTAACTTTTTTTTTGGCACCATTTGCGTATGTTTCTGCAATCTGTTCCTTCATAGCTCCGCCTGTTTCTGATGAACCTGAACAGCCAAGTAGTCCGACAATAAGGGTTAGAGCACAAATCGACCTTTTAAACATGAACAGCTCCTTTATCCTGAAAGTGCACGATATACTGATTGTACTTTTTGAATTATGTCAGTAGTTTGTTATTTTACCGGCATAACCATAACAATCTGATTCATCCTGAAAATATACTTAATTTCATATGATTCGCACGAATAATAACAATATGCCTGATAGTTTTTATGCCAATAATATATTTTTTCAGCAAAATCAGATTTCCCTAAAAGGTACTGATGCTATGTTGTTTACAGTAAATTTATGCTGGTAAAGGGTAATAATGAATTTTCGTCCATGTATAGACCTTCATAATGGCAAAGTGAAACAGATCGTTGGCAGTTCGCTTACTGATGAGCCTGCGAATCTGACAACGAATTTTGAAACCGATTTGCCATCATCGTACTTTGCCGGAATTTATAAAAAGGATAATATTACCGGCGGGCATGTCATTATGCTTGGGAAAGGTAATGAGGAAGCCGCGAGATCTGCATTGAAAGCATTTCCCGGTGGTCTTCAGGTTGGCGGCGGGATCAACACGCTTAACGCAAAAACATATCTTGATGATGGTGCTTCACATGTAATTGTTACATCATATGTTTTTCATGACGGGTATATTGACTGGGCGAGAATAAGGGAACTCGCTGATACAATAGGGAAAAACAGGCTTGTACTTGATCTCAGCTGCAAAAAGCGAGATGGACACTATTTTGTGGTCACTGATCGATGGCAGAAATTTACTGGAACTATAATTGGTCGTGACATTTTTGCACAATTGGAAGATTATTGCGATGAATTTCTTGTTCATGCTGCTGATGTTGAAGGGAAACAGGGGGGAATTGATACCGGACTTGTTTCGCTATTGTCCGATGTATCACTAAAGCCGGTTACCTATGCAGGAGGAATACGATTGTTGCATGATCTGGAGGAGATCAGGGGGACTGGAAAAGGTCGTCTTGACGCAACGATAGGAAGTGCCCTTGATCTTTTTGGGGGAGCGTTGAAGTATACAGACGTTGTCAAGTGGTTCAGGGAACAGCAGGTCAGGAATGAACAGTAGAATGGGTACAAGGAATGCCGTTATTATAGCTTTAATCAGCATGTGTGTTGTTGTTTCCTGTACAAAAACTGTGAAATATTTTAAACATACATTTTTCAGAATGGATACATTTGTTGAAATAACAATCCCGTTGACAGATATAAAAAAACAGAATACTCCGGATACAACAATGGTAATAGCATACATTGACTCGATTCTGACAGAATGGGAGGAACGGTTTTCTGCGAATCGGGTCAACTCGGAAGTAAAGAAAATAAATCAGCGGCTGCGTGATACTGTTGCAATAAGTAAAGATCTTGCAGATATGATCAACGTAGCAAAAGCCTACGGTGATTCGCTTCGTGGTGGTTTTGATCTTACCATATTACCGCTTAAGGATTTGTGGCACTTATCAGAGGACTCTGACGATACAGCAGCATATCCGCAGCCGGATCAATTACAGATAGATTCCGTGCTTGCAAATATTGATTACAGAAAGGTTTTGCTGTCGCAATCCGGGGATTCGTTGTACTTTATAAACAGAGATGTAAAAATTGATGTTGGTGGAGTCGCAAAGGGCTTTATCCTTGTGAGAATTGCCAACTACCTTACTGATAATGGCTTTACAAATTATCTTGTAAACGGAGGCGGAGATATAATCGGTAATGGTGTTCGTGCTGACGGCAAAGCATGGGTGATTGGTATTCAACATCCAAGAAAAAGCGATAGTTTACTTTCCGCATTTTCACTTGAACGTCGGTCTGTGTTTACAAGTGGAGATTATGAACGTTTCAGATTTATTAACGGACAGCGTGTGCATCACCTGTTTAACCCGCATACCGGTTATAGTGCGACAAATAATCAGAGTGTGAGCATATATGGAAATGATCCGTTGCAGAATAAATTTCTGAGCACTGGATTGTTTTCAACACCTGCAGACTCAATTGTTGCTTATATAAAAAAACGTCCGCACCTGGCATGTATGGTTGTTGATTCATCAGGAAAAGTTTACAAATGGGGTATAAAATGAGTTTGTACTGTAAACACAGGGACTGTGGTGAAGATGGCAAATTGACATTGTTGGCTAAATAATGCAATATAACGTGGAGACGTTTACAAAAGGTCTCATTGTACCACTGGTCCGAAAAATTAGTACAATTCCGGGAAAATCTTTTTTAGTTGCGTTGATTCAAATACCCTTCCGATATGTTCCGGGATATTCTGGAATCGCAGTGGTATGTTGTTCTCTTTTGCCTTTAGAAGAACCCCGACGAGGAGACCTATAGACATACTGTCGACAAAGGTAGTCTTTTTAAGGTCAATTACTATTCCTTTTGTGCCTCTGTTAATTGCTGCGCTAAGCTTTTCAAAGACGCATATGGTTGATTTCTGGGTTCCGCTTAAAGCCCCTTTAATTGAGTAGAGAATTCCACATTCAGTTTCCTGGCAACTTATTTCCATGAGAATACTTTCTGTTTGTAATTAACTTTGTTAAATTTGAACACCAACGTCAGGACTAATGTTTCAGGTAGCTATTGATATCTGAATTCTACAATTAATGGATGCATTTGGAATAGGTAAATTATCCTGGTTACAGAGATGAGTAGTCTGTTGAGAACAATATTGTTACGTATTTTACAACAATTTCTCAGTCAGATAATTCGTGCTGATAGGAACTTGTTTTAAAAGAAGATGATTTTAATTGAATAAAGAAACTAAATAGAATACAATAAAATAAGTGTTTGGTTATTATCAGGGTGTTGTCAGAATGTATATAACACCTGAAATTTTAACGCAATGCGAGGGGTGAAGTAAATGCCCATTAAGAAAAATCTGCTTGTTGGATTTGTAATTGATGAAATAAGTTCAATATATGCGACCGAACTTATCAGGGGTATTAAACAGGAAGCAAAAATTCTTGGACACAAAATAATTCTGTTTCCCGGATGTAACCTGAATTCTCCCGATAATTTTGAATTTCAGGCCAATGTCATATATTCCTACATTAATAAATGTCACCTTGATGCGCTTATTATGGCATCAGGTACATTCAGAAACTATATCACAGAAGCTGACTTTGAAAAATTTTACCTTCCATTTAAATCAATTCCTTTAGTTAGCCTAAGTGTGCCTATTGATGGTATACATAGCATAATAATCGATAATAAAACTGGAATTATGGATGCAGTTTCACATCTGGTTGAATTTCACCAATGTCGTCAGATTGCTTTTATTAAAGGTCCTGATGGAAATCCGGAAGCACGGGATCGTCTTAACGCCTATATTGACGCAATGAAAAAAGAGCAACTGGAAATTGATGAACGGTTAATTGTCGATGGTTTATTTACGACATTAAGCGGATTTGATGCAGCAGAGAAGCTGTATTCACTTAATATTCCTTTCTGTTCAATTATCGCTGCGAATGATGATATGGCAATAGGAGCGATGGATTATCTGAAAAGTATTAACAAAAGGATACCTCAGGATATCAGAATCATCGGATTTGATGATTCTGAGCTTTCTAAATACTATGAACCCGCAGTGTCAACTGTTTCACAGAATCTCATTGAGCAGGGAATTACTGCCGTACGTACTGCTGTTGAGCTTTGTGAAAATGCAGCAGTTGTTCCATTTGTTCAAACAATCCCAACCCGCCTTATTATTCGTAATAGCTGTGGATGCAGTGACGCATCAAAACCATTATCAATACTTACAAATAAAAGTAATCAAGCTTCGATGGATGCAGATGAGTTCTTTTTACATAATGCAGCATATAAGCCATACTATCAAATAATTGATAATTGTATAAAAAAAGAGGTTGATCAGGGAAGAAACGAGAAAATTATCTATAGCAGCTTTCATTCGGTTCTTTTTGAATGCAATGAATTCGGTTTGGATTTTGAAATGTGGAAAGAGGTACTGCTGTTATTGGCTCATAGATGGAAGCTCAAAACATACGGTACAAATAATGAAGCATTTGTTGAAAAAATAATCGGAGGTTTACAGTCGGTATTGCTTGATACTGTCCGGGTTATTGAAACCAGGAAAATTACTGAGTACAGAAAAACCTCATTTGTGTTTCGCGCTGCATACTCCAGACTTGCTTCAGCTCCGGATATTAAATCGCTTTCCGCTACGTTAGTTAAATATCTGCCGGAGCTGGAAATAAATAGCTGTATTATCGCATATTATGCAAAAGAGATTTATAACGGCCGCGATACTCAATGGAATATTCCAGAATACGCCGAGATTATTGGCGCGATTGAAAATGGAGTGCCAATCGATTTGTCATCGGTTGATAAATCGTATTCGCCCGCCGAGTCGTTTGTTCCGGAATGGTTTCTTGAAAGAACCTGTTCCCTGGTATTGGTAGCAAAGGTATTGTATGTAAACGAATCTCAAATTGGTCTGGCTTTAATTGAACACGGTAAACATATTGGCATTTATTATGAAACAATACTTCTGCAAATAAGTAATATGATAAAAAATGCAATGCACGATTAATGCTATAAAAGATTAAATCACCGTTTTAGTAATTTTCACTATTTTACAAGTAATCGTGCTCAAGCGTTTCAGATTAAGTTTCTTCAGAATACTGCAGAACCATACTACACTTTATTTTTGCGATATCAAGTGCTTGTCACGCTGACTGTATTTGCCTGATACAAAATGCAAATAATATATTGCAGGTGGCAGTAGTAATTGCTGGTGCATATCTCAGAGATATTTCTGAATCAGGAAGGTTGGGTGCTGTTAATGCAAAATAAAGCATTTAAAAATAGTGCATTATCAATTGATAAAAGAGTTGAGTCACTCATTTCCGAAATGAGCATGAAGGAAAAGGTCGCACAATTAGTCGGTATCTGGTGTGGCGGTATTGTTGATTTTGATGACGCATATTTGAATGATAAAGAAAAAATGAGGGAAACATTCGGTTTTGGTATTCATTCCGTTCATCCTTCATTTATGGCTATTAAAGAAACAGTTGAACAGCGCAACAGAATTCAGAAATATCTTCTTGACGAGACAAGACTTGGTATACCTGCATTGTTTTTTGATGAAGGTCCTCATGGATTAATGAGAAGAGAAGCGACGGTTTTCCCTCAGGTTATCGGTTTGTCGTGCTCCTGGGATCCGGGGCTTTTTCAGGAAATTTACAGAATCGTAGCGCTCGAAATGCGATCCCGTGGAACGCATCATGTTTTTTCCCCGAATCTTGATGTGTGCACTGAACCGCGATGGGGAAGAGTGGAGGAAACATGTGGTGAAGATCCCTATCTGACTGGTGTGCTTGGATCTGCTGCAGTAATTGGTTATCAGGGTTCCAACAATGGAGTAATCGGTCCTGATAGTGTCGCGGTAACAGTTAAACATTTTGCCGGACATGGACAGCCTGAAGCTGGAATCAACCAGGCACCATCAAATGTATCACGTCGATTACTTTTTGAAAAACATCTGCTGCCTTTCAAAATGTGTATTGATGCATCAAAACCATTCTCAGTCATGCCGTCCTATAACGAAATTGATGGTGTGCCATCACATTGCAATACCTGGTTGTTAAAAGATGTCCTGAGAGATATGATGGGGTTTAAAGGCATGATCATTTCTGACTATTATGGCATTGAACATTTACATGTACGCCAGTCGGTAGCAGAGAGTCCAATGCATGCTGCTCTCAGGGCCCTAAGTGCAGGCGTTCAATGTGAGTTTCCCGGTGCAACGTGCTTTGTCCATATTGACCAGTTAGTTAATGAGAAAAAAATTGATATTTCGCTAATTGATAATGCAGTTCGTAAAGTGCTTCATCAGAAATTTTCAATGGGGCTGTTTGATAATCCATTTGTTGATTGTGGACGTGCTGTGGAAATAAGCCGGCGTAAGGAGCATACCGTGCTTGCTCTTAAAGCTGCAAGGGAGTCAATTGTACTTTTAAAAAATGACTCGATACTTCCGTTACGATTAAATGAGTATAAAACGATTGCGGTGATCGGACCATGTGCAAAGACGACTGGTTTAGGCGGTTATTCCGGTGAACCGTATCAGCAGGTAAGTCTTTACTCCGGAATTGTAAATCGTGCAGGTGCATTTGCAAATATCATTTATGCGCAGGGATGTAAATTAACAGATAATAGTACAATAAGCTATTACAACTGGAAAAATGATCCCGTGGTTCCATCATCTGCTGATGAAAACAGGAAATTAATCGCAGATGCTATTGCAATTGCCAATACAGCGGATGTTATAATTCTTGCTATTGGCGAAAATGAGCAGCTCTGCCGTGAAGCCTGGTCAAAAGGGCATATCGGTGATACACATACACTTGAATTATTTGGAGAGCAATCAGCGTTGGCAGAGGCTATGTTTGCAACAGGTAAACCGGTTATAGTATACCTGGCAAATGGCCGGCCCCTTTCGATTACCTCAATAAATGCAAAGGCAAATGCTGTAATTGAGGGATGGTATATGGGAGAACAGGCTGGTACTGCTGCCGCTGAAGTACTATTTGGAGATATTTCTCCATCAGGTAAACTGACAATCACCTTTCCGAAATCAGTCGGACAGTTACCGCTGTATTATAATCATAAACCTCAGGCGCATTATGTTGATTATCTGACAATTGACAGTAAACCTTTATATCCGTTTGGTCATGGATTGAGTTATACTACCTTCAGTTATGGTGAAATCAGACTTTCATCCCGGGAAATTACCCGTGATGATTATGTTGTTGCGTCAATTGATATAACAAACAATGGCACAATGGATGGGGATGAAATAGTGCAGCTGTATATACGGGACAGTGTCGCTTCGGTAACTCGTCCGGTAATGGAATTAAAAGACTTCAGGCGTATATCCCTTAAAAAAGGGGCAACTGAAGAAGTTCATTTTGTTATTGACAGAAGTAAGTTAGCATTTTGGAATATTGACATGCAATATATTGTTGAACCGGGTAAGTTCGAGCTTATGATCGGACGATCATCAGTAGAATATAAAAGTGTAAAATTTGCCGTTGTTGAGTAGCAGGTAGTTTTTTCTGATAGATGATTTGGTTGTGACTGTCAACGGCTGTTAAAAATGGGGTAAATATGGTACTGGATGCAATTGTAAAGGATCTTGAACAATATGCGGACACTGCCCAGGCGAAAATTCTGAGTGGCTTTTTTAAAACAGGTAAAGGTCAGTATGGTGAGGGAGATAAATTCAGGGGGATAAAAGTACCGGTTATTCGTAAAATCGTTGGCATGTACAGCAAAACAGTTTCACTTGATGAGATTACTTTACTTCTGCATTCTGTTTACCACGAGGATCGCCTTTGTGCTTTACTCTTACTTGTTAAAATGATGTCATGTGCGGATGAACGTTTGCAGAATAAAATTTTTACAGTATATGCAAAAAATACCCGTTATATCAACAATTGGGATCTGGTTGATTTGTCAGCTCCACAGATTTCAGGAGTGTATTTTGAATGCAGGTCAAGAGACCAGCTTTACAAGTGGGCCAAATCAGACCTGCTCTGGGAACGCCGTATTTCCGTATTGTCAACATTTTGGTACATAAAGAAGTCATCGTTTGATGATGCATTTGCGATTATTGAAATGCTGCTTGGTGACAAAGAAGACCTGATGCATAAAGCCTGCGGATGGATGTTGCGTGAAATCGGGAAACGGGATCAGTCTGTTCTTGAAATGTTTCTTAAAAAACACTATACAAAACTTCCCCGAACAACATTACGCTATGCTATAGAGCGTTTTGAAGAGCCAAAACGGCAGGTATATCTCAAAGGCACATTCAGGAAATGATTGTATGTCACAAATAACAGTGTTTTTAATCCCGAATGGGTTTAAATCAATCGTAACTTAAAAATTTAATATCTGATCAATCGTAGTGTACGTACTATATAGGCATCATGTATTGTTCATTATTTGATTAGAATGTGTAATCTCAGATAATTATGGAGTTTGTAAGTATGAGTTTGGTTAAACATCGCGGCGGCACTAAATGTAGCAGAGGAGTTTTAAGATTATTAGTTACATTATTTTTTATTCAGGTTTTTGTACAGCAGGCGTATTGTCAGGAATTACCAAGAATCAGTGTTGAGACGGTTTTGTCAAAACCGGTTTATGCAAAGGGTGATACAGTACTGGTTGCTCTGAAGATTTCGATTCCGGACAAACATCATTTTTATGATAATCCCAAAGGGCCTGGAATCGGTAAACCAATGGAGTATGCTGTAAAAAGCGACGATGCGATAGTCTGGAACAGGTTACTCAAACAGAAATCTAAAAAGTTTACACCTGAAGTTGGCGGCTGGGTCAATTCATTCGATGGTCATGTCTGTTTTTTCCTGCAAGGTGTAGTATCAGATTCCGCAGCTGAAATGTCTTACAAAAATACAGTAAGTATAACAGGACTAATGTGTGATAAGTCCTGTTATCCCGTTGATGAAACTGTGGAGTTCACAGTACCTGTAGGCAGAACGTCAGAAAAAACTCTTTTCAATAATGATAATACCATTTTACAGGCTTTGAAAATATCCACAAAAACTCAGGCGCTATCCCCTTATGTTGATTTACAGAATACGACAATGGCCTTAACCGGTCCGGGACTGGGTATTGTTGAATTGAATTTGGGTGCTCTGCAACGCGATGTGCAGTCTGAAACGTATGACTGGAAATTTTCACCTCAAAATGCCGGAACGGATATAAATATCTTTCTGGCAATACTGTTGGCTTTTATTGCAGGTATAATCCTCAATGCAATGCCATGTGTTTTACCCGTACTTGGCATAAAGATACTTTCATTTGCGCAAGGTACAGATATGGATCGAAAGAAAACCATTCTGCGCAGTCTTGTTTTTTCTGCCGGAGTGGTATCGGTATTTATGCTTCTGGCACTACTTGCCTCATTTGCAAGTTTTTCCTGGGGACAACAGTTTCAGGATCCCAAAGCGCTTATTGCCATTATTGCTTTAATTGTTGTTTTTGCACTTGGACTTTTTGATGTGTACATGCTCAATGTGTCAGGTTCAGTGGCAAATAGTACCATTCAAAAACGCGATGGTATCGCAGGTGATTTCTTCAAAGGTGTTTTTGCGACAGTTCTTGCAACACCGTGCAGCGGACCATTTCTTGGAGCAGTTCTCGCATGGTCACTGTTGCAGCCTGCATATGCAGTCTTTATTGTTTATACGACTATAGGTTTAGGAATGAGTTTCCCCTATATTCTTTTATCGTCAATTCCAAAGTTGTCAAAATACCTGCCTAAACCGGGTGGCTGGATGAATGATTTTAAGAAAATCATGGGATTTCTGCTTATCGGTTTTGCAGTGTATCTGATGATTGGATTGCCATCAGATATGATTGTCCCAACAGTTCTTTTCTGTGTAGTTCTCGCTTTTGGAGTGGTTGTTTTCACAAGAATCGCTCCTTATGGTTCTTCCGTGAAAACAAACGTCATTGCGCTTTTTTCTGCGCTATTGATAATTGGCGGCGCACTGTACACGTCATTTATGGTCGTTTATCCCTCATTTTCAAATAGTGCAGCAGCAAGTATTGAAAAAGAGAATGATGTCTGGGTTGATTTTGAACCGGAGTTATTTGTTAGTGCGCAAAAAGAGGGAAGAAATGTAATTCTTGATTTTACTGCAAACTGGTGTATGAATTGTCAATATAATTACATAATGGTACTTACAAAAAAAGATGTTGCTGCATTGATTAAAGAGAAAAATGTACTGGCGCTTAAAGTTGATGTGACATCACCGGATGCTGTAAAGGATTCACTATTACGCTCATTAGGCTCTCAAAGTATTCCGTTTTTAGCAATATTTTCAGGCAGTACACCAGATAAACCGGTCGTAATGCGGGATGTTCTGACAAAAGGCAGTGTACTGCGTGAATTGAATAAACTGGAAACATTATAAACAAAAAACTCGTCACATCAATGTGAGATTACTATTGGAAGATCAGGTTGAATATATTCCGGTAATCATTTTGGAAAGATGAGTGTCTTTACAAATTCAGCGCTTCCATTTTCAAAAAAGGATATACCGGGCTCATTTATGGGCATCCAGGCATAAGCTGTGTCCGTTGACGAAATTGCCAGCAATAACAGATTACAATATACGCTATTTCCATTAGATAAAACTTTATAAGGATTGGTTTGAAAGGTATATCTGCCGTAAGTGTCACTTGATGCCGTGACAAGAGTGTCTGTTACTGCAAATGAATTCCACTGCACCCCAAAGACACTGATCCGGGCATTCTTTACGATGACATTGTTTTCGGTTCTTGTTTCGATTGTCATTTTGTAAGGGTATCCCGGGAGTGTGGCAAAGTTTGAACTGACCTGTGTGTTGTAGTAATTGATTGCATAGATATTGTATTTATCCCATGACGATGCAGAGAATGGTCTGTACATGAAACTGTACTCACCATCAAAGGATGTTCTGTTAACCGGATTATAATCTGCTCTTACAAACATATAATTTGAAGCAATGCAGCCGCGGCTTAAACCAAGCTGCCATGCGACTGTCTGCACAGATTTCTGATTAAACATATTTTCAATATCTGTAGTATGAACTGCTGTGCGATAGCGTTCAATCCACCCGTTAAACACATTTGAATAGCTATCAAAAATTATCCGGACTGCATAATCTGTTGAAAAAGAACTGTATAGTTCCAGACTGCATGGGCGGGTAAATGCATAGACTGAATCGATATAGAAGTTCATGATCCCGTTAAAAACATTGGGTGCGTTGAATGTCGAGTTGACTTTTGCAATGAATGCAGTAAGTTCAGTTTTCATAGAGTCGATACCGCCAAATGCCTTGGCGGTAGAGTCACTTATTCCGGCAATGATCGGAATATCCCATATCGGTTTTGAGTCAGTGGTTATACCTACTGTTGTAGTAGCATTTTCTCTGGTTGTTACCGATGTCGCAATTGTTCTCGATGATTTTAAATATTCTGAATAATACTTGATTGCAGGGAGTCTGCCTGATGGTAATGAATCAATCAGGACGGCATTTGAATTATCGGACATTTTAATAAGCCTGGATACTTTAAAACTCAGTGTCGTTCCTTCCAGATAGATATAATCAGATGTAGTGTCAAACGATGCCGGTAAGGAGAGCAGTACTGAAGAACAGTGTTTTAGTGTTTTCCTGTCAATAATCACAGTGTCTTCAGGAATATCAAGATTAATTCCAACATCGATAAGGCGCGTTGGGTTTAATGGATGACGGGCATACAGGTTGTACTGACCTTTTTTGACAGAATCGAACTTGAAAGATCCTGTCGAGTCGGTTATTGTCAATAATGGCAGTGTTTCCGGCTGAAGCACTGACGAATATTCTGACGGAATAAGATACACCTGAACATCTCTGATGGTTGAATTATCTGTTGTGTAAATAACCCCTTTTGCGACAACTTCAGAAGAACTGCCGCCTGATACAACGTCACTTGTACAACTGATCATAACCATAATGGTTATGGCAAACAGGCATGCAATTATGGTTTTCATTGTATATTCTCGCTTGCTTTGTCAGTTCCTGTCAGAGGAAATATCTGGAAATTGACCTGAACTACACGATCGATATTTGTGTCGTTCTTTACAAGGTCTATAAGTTCGGCACGCAAATTGTCAATTTTTTGCCGGATTGTATCAAACCCCTGTTGTGAAACACTGAGTGTCAGGGCTGAGAAACCCCTGTCTTCTTTTGAAAATCTGTAGAGTGCATCTTTTGCGATGTCAAGTGTATTCAGAACAAAATTGTTGATAACAACGGAGTCGGTGTTTAATCCGGTTGAAATGTGATTGCTGGTGAGTTTATAGGTATTTGATGGTGTGTCTTTTTTAACGAGTTCAAGTCGCTCAAGTACGTTAATCGCCTTTTTTGCTTCTGCGGCAGTGATATGTGGAATTACCATTTTTGATAATGCAAAAAAATCACCGTCAAAGGTAATGTAATTTAGAAGTGCGCGAATTGCCGAATAATACCACTTATCATAAAACGCATATGCATCAGGTTCAATTGTTTTTACACGCCCCTTTTTAAATGTAACCATCTTACCGAAGTATGTTTTCTTTTCGTCATGGTTTTCAGCCTGGTTGTAATGCACCATTAAATCGAAGTAGCGGGCTTCGCGTTTACGTAATTGAAAAACTTCTGCGATTTTGTTTATAAAACGGTCAGGAAGATCGCATGTGCTGTTTAGCACCTGTGAAAAAAAACCAGCAGATTTAAATCCGGCGAATTCTGCAATATATCGGTAGGAGATCGGTTGTTTTATGCTTTTAAGGTATTCAGCGCGATCTTTCAAAAATTTCCGGTAATCAGTATAGTCAAAAATGTCTACCATAGTTAATTCATTTCTTTTCTGTATCCGCATAAATAAACTACGGATTGCACACTGACTCCTCAGTAAAATATAGTAATAACCGGAATCAATTTCCTAAAAATATTCAGTAGCGATTTATTAATTTCGAGGTAATGCTGCTATAAAATATTGATAAATATACGCATGTCGTTTCTGTGTGTTTATTTAAAATTATGTTCTGTTGTATTTGGCCGCTTATTTAAAGTCTGCTGGCCATTACCTGCTGGAGTTTAAAAAAGCATTCAGGTTGATAAACATCGTTAGATATTTTTCAAAATCCGCAACAGAAATGCAGTTTGGACCATCACACAGAGCTTTATCCGGATCCGGGTGAATCTCAAAAAATAAACCGTCAACACCCATCGATACAGCCGCTTTTGCCAGAGGTACCGCAAGAGCCCTGTTTCCTGACGAGCATCCATCACCACCTCCAGGTGCCTGAACACTATGGGTGGCATCAAAAATAAACGGGCGGCCAAAACTTTTTAATACCGGGAAGCCTGCAAAGTCAACAACGAGCCGGTTGTAACCGAAAAAAGTGCCCCTTTCTGTCAACCACGTGTTGTTTCCTGCTTTGTCAAGTGAGTGTTTCATATCCGAAGGCGCCATAAACTGGCCCTTTTTAACATTGACAATTTTACCGGTAGCTGCAGCCGCAGCAAGCAGATCTGTCTGGCGGCAGAGAAATGCAGGTATTTGCAAAACGTCAACAGCATCAGCAGCTTCTTTTACCTGATTTGATTCATGTATATCTGTAAGTGTCGGTAAACCATATCGGGTCTTGATATCACTGAGCACCTTTAATCCCTCATCGGGCCCCGGACCGCGAAATGATGACTTTGATGTACGGTTGGCTTTGTCATATGATGCTTTAAAAATGATATCGATAGAGTGTTTTACCGAAAGTTCTGCAAGTTTTGATGCAACTGACAGGCAGAGTTCCCGCGATTCGATAACACAGGGGCCGGCAATAAAAAACAGTTTTTCTGCTGACTCTTTTTTGTACTTTAAAACCGGATTGTTCACGAGTTTAACCTTTTATTATGGATCATTGTATCACTTTATTTTTTTAATTGACTCAGTTTCCTGAATCAACGTATATTACTACGCTGATTAAATGAAGAAGTAAAATAACTTTTTTCACAATAACAGACAGCGTTTATTTCAAAATATCAAAAAAATTAGGAGGCTTTTCATGGCAATTAAGGTTGGAATTAACGGTTTCGGTAGAATTGGTCGTCTTGTGTTTCAGGCGATCGCAGACCAGGGTCTTCTTGGTAAGGAAATTGATGTCGTTGCAGTTGTAGATATCTCTACTGATGCAGATTACTTCGCTTACCAGCTTAAGTACGATTCAGTTCATGGCCGTTTCAAGCACACTGTTGCAACAGAGAAATCTGATGCAACAAAAACAGAAGCAGACACTCTTATAGTAAATGGTTACAAGACAAAATGTGTTATGGCCACAAAGAATCCATCAGAACTTCCTTGGAAGGCTCTTGGAGTTGATTACGTTATTGAATCAACAGG
This sequence comes from uncultured Fibrobacter sp., assembly GCA_964390065.1. Lineage (GTDB taxonomy): Bacteria > Fibrobacterota > Chitinivibrionia > Chitinivibrionales > Chitinispirillaceae > JAAZBG01. The sequence continues at coordinate 57,585 of CAYMGX010000003.1, forward strand.
CCTTTTCACAGATTCAGAAAAAGCAAAAGGCCATCTTGAGGCAGGTGCGAAGAAAGTTATTATCTCTGCTCCAGGAAAAGGTGATGTTAAGACAGTTGTTATGGGTGTAAATGAAAACGAATACGATGCAGCAAAGCACAATATCGTTTCAAATGCATCATGTACAACAAACTGTCTCGCACCGCTCGTACACGTTCTTCTTAAAGAAGGTATTGGTATCGAGACCGGTCTTATGACAACAATCCATGCTTATACAGCAACACAGAAAACTGTTGATGGTCCATCAAAGAAGGACTGGCGCGGTGGTCGTGCTGCAGCGATCAACACAATTCCATCTTCAACAGGTGCTGCAAAGGCTGTTGGTGAAGTTCTTCCTGCAACAAAAGGAAAACTCACCGGTATGTCTTTCCGCGTTGCTACACCGGACGTATCAGTTGTTGACCTTACTTTCCGTTCAGTGAAAGATACATCAATTGAAGAGATTGATGCACTTCTCAAGAAAGCATCTGAAACATACCTCAAGAACATTCTTGGATACACAAATGAAGAACTCGTTTCAACAGATTTTATCCATGACAACCGTTCTTCAATTTATGATTCACTTGCAACAGTTCAGAACAACCTCAAAGGTGAAAAACGTTTCTTCAAACTCGTATCATGGTACGATAATGAATGGGGTTATTCAAACCGTGTTGTTGATCTCGTAAGATTTATGGCAAGCAAGTAATTGCAGTTTATTGCATAAGTATACCAGGAGGTGCATTGCGGCACTTCCTGGTTTTTTTAAGTGTTTATTTGTGCTTTTTGTCACAAAAAGTTTTCTAATTGGTTTACTCTACTTTGAGGAGTGACTGAAGTTAGCAATGTAGCCGGTGGTTGAAGGCCGGTTCAGTATGATCAGAGACATTAAATCCGGAAATAAAGTAAATTTACATATAGAACACACTTCTTAACAGGAGGAAACTCATGGCGATCTCCAAGAAAACAGTACGGGACATTGATTTAAAGGGAAAAAGAATTATCATGCGCGTTGATTTCAACGTGCCTTTGAAAGAAGGTGTAATTCAGGATGATACCCGTATCACAGCTGCACTTCCGACTATTAAATATCTGCTTGAGCAGAATGTAAAGAATATTGTTCTTATGTCACATCTTGGTGATCCGAAGAAGGATACTCAGAAGGCAAAAGAGAAAGCAGAAAAAGACGGGAAGTCGTTTGATGAGGCCAAATTTATTGAAGGAAAGCACAAGATGGCTCCGGTTGCAGCGCATCTTGGCAAGCTTCTTGGCAAAACAATAAAACTCGCACCGGATTGTATGAGTGATGCAACTCAAAAGATGGTTGCAGACCTTGGTGCCGGTGAGATTATGCTGCTTGAGAATACACGTTTCCATAAAGAGGAAACATCAAAGGACGCTGCTGAACGCGAAAGAATGGCAAAGGTACTTGCGACCTACGGTGATGTATATGTCAATGATGCATTCGGTACAGCTCATCGTGCACATGCATCAACAGAGACACTTGCTCATTTCCTTCCTGCTGTTGCTGGTTTCCTTATGGAAAAAGAGCTTGAATTCCTTGAAGAGAAAATTGTAAAGAACCCGGTAAAGCCGTTTGTTGCCATCGTTGGCGGTGCAAAGGTTTCATCAAAGATTGCTGTACTAGAAAGCCTTTTATCAAAAGTTGATGCAATTATTATTGGTGGTGGAATGGCGTATACATTCCTCAAGGTACAGGGAATCGCTATCGGTAAATCACTGGTTGAAGATGAAATGCTTGACACAGCGAAAACTGTTCTTGCAAAAGCAAAAGAGAAAAATGTAAAGATTCTTCTTCCTGTTGATCATATCGGAACAGAAACATTTGGTGCAGATGTGCCATCAAAGAATATCGACGCAGTTGCAATTGATGATGGCTGGATGGGTATGGATGTCGGTCCCAAATCTATTGCTGCATTTAAAGATGCGCTTAAGGGTGCGAAAACGGTATTCTGGAACGGTCCGATGGGTGTTTTTGAATTCCCGAAATTTGCTGCAGGAACACAGGCAATCGCAGATACACTTGCACAGTTAAGTGGTGCTACAACTGTCATTGGTGGTGGTGATTCGGTTTCTGCGGTCAAGAAAGCAGGGGTTGCTGCCAAGATGTCTCATATCTCCACAGGTGGTGGCGCATCACTGGAACTTGTTGAAGGAAAAGTGCTTCCAGGTGTAAAGGCTCTTAATGATAAGTGATTGATATTTATAGAGGTAGAGATGTACAGCTGTACGTCTCTACATCTATCTGCATTATGAATTTTCTTGTTTATTATTTTTTTTCTTGTATCACATTATTCACTTTAGTATATTAGTGCGCGTCCTGTGAATCACAGGGGAAAGGTTTAGGAATCAACATGCGTAAGAAGTTTATTGCTGGCAACTGGAAGATGAATACAACCATTGATGAAGCTGTCGCTCTTGCAAAAGATGTAGTCAAAACAATGGGGAATACTTCTGATGTTGATATTGCAATCTGTCCTCCATACACCAGTCTGTATGCAGTCAGCGAAGTTCTGAAGGGGTCTACAGTAAAACTCGGTGCCCAGGATGTTCACTGGGAAACCAAGGGTGCATTCACAGGTAAAGTTAGCTGCCCAATGCTCAAGAGTGTAGGAGTTACTTATGTAATTATCGGACATTCCGAACAGCGCACCTACTTTCATGAAACTAATGAGACTGTAAATAAAAAAGTAAAAGCAGTACTTGCTGCTGGCCTTCTTCCGATTATTTGTGTTGGTGAAACACTGGAAGAGCGTAAAAGTGGTAAAATGGATGCGGTTATTGAGTCGCATACTGTTGGTGCATTTGCAGGTATTTCTGCTGAAGATGCACTTAAGTGTACAATCGCTTATGAACCGGTTTGGGCAATTGGTACCGGTGAAACTGCGACGCCTCAGCAGGCTAACGAGGCACATGTTTATATTAGAAAATTACTTACCAGGTTATATGGTACTTCAACTGCAGAGCAGATTCGTATTCAGTACGGTGGCAGTATGAAGGCAGACAATGCAAAGGCACTTCTGGGTCAGAGTGATGTTGATGGTGGCCTTATTGGTGGAGCATCACTTAAAGCGTCAGATTTTGCTGGTATTGTAAAACCGGTTTAATTATATTTAACCAGGGTTAAAAAAATGGGAATACTTTTAGGAATATTGCTTTTTGTTTTTATCTTAGTTTGCATACTGCTAACTTTTATGATTCTTATTCAAAGTGATAAGGGTGGTGGTATCAGTGGTGCAATTGGTGGTGGACTTGGTGGTGCTAACAGCCTTCTTGGTACACAGGATACAGCAAATATTCTTACTCGTGGTACAGCGATTTTTGGTGGAGCATTTCTTGTTCTTTGTATAATATTATCAGTGGTTGTTTCAAAGGTTAATGAGGGTTCTCAGTCACAGTTGAAAACCCGTGCAATGAAACAGCAGGAAAGTGTATCACCTGCATCAATACTGAATAATAATGCATTACCATTGCAAAACAATAGTGGTGCTCTTCCAGCAGACCCGGCATCAACTCCGGTAACACCGGCTTCTGAAGCACCGGCAGCTGGTACAAAGTAAAATAAAGATATTTGAAATTTGCGGTCGTGGTGGAACTGGTAGACACGCTACTTTGAGGGGGTAGTGGGCTTAGCCTGTGTCAGTTCGATTCTGACCGACCGCATTAACTTCTAAACGGATCAGTGATTGAATATTGCTGATCCGTTTTTATTTTATTCTGTTTATCGACATTGCAAATGACCTGCTGCATGAGCATGGAAGGTTTATATGGAACGATTTAAAAATATACCGCTTCATGATTTAGCTGACAGAATTATGGCTATTGGCGAAAAAAGATTCCGTGCACTACAGATTATCGACTGGGTATATGATAAAAGAGTTACCTCCTTTGATGAAATGAGAAATATTTCCGGAGAACTTAAAGAAAAATTAAAACGGAATTTTATACTCGCGAAGCTCAATGTTAACACGGTCATCGAGTCAAAATATGGTGATGCTGTGAAGTTTGGATTTGAAACCATTGATGGAGAATATATTATCGAAAGCGTTCTGCTGATTGATGGCGATCGGAGAACTATTTGTATTTCAAGTCAACTTGGCTGCGGCCTTGGATGTGTTTTCTGTGAAACAGGAAAAATGGGGCTTATCCGCAATCTGACTCTGGAGGAAATGGTAGGGCAGTTTATCGGTATTAATGATTTTCTGGTATTAAAAGGTGATAAACCGATTACTAATATTGTTTTTATGGGAATGGGTGAAGCTCTTTCAAATTTTGAGACATTTTTAAATACACTCGAAATATTCATGCATGAAGATATTTACAATATCGGTGGACGTAGGATCACGGTTTCTACTGCTGGTGTGGTACCGTCTATTGAACGTTTACTGAAAGAAAAACTGAATATCGGGCTTGCAATTTCACTCAATTCTTATTCAAATGAACTCCGTAATGAGCTGATGCCGATCAATAAAAAGTATCCGATAGAAAGTATTATGGCTATTGCCAGACGATATGCTGCTGAAACGGGAAGAACAGTAACGTTTGAATATGTTGTTATTGATGGTAAAACAAATACTCCGGAAGCTTTACAGGCAATACATAAATATTGTGGCGGTTTTGATTGTAAAATTAATCTGATACCACTGAATCCATCAACGGGAAGCAGTCTTTCGGGGCCAGGCGATACCAGTCTTGAAATGTTTGCTGATGCGCTCGGGCGAAAGGGTATTACTGCAACAATTCGTAAGAGTCGGGGTCAGGATATATGGGGCGCATGCGGTCAACTTGCGGGAAAACGCATAGTCAGATGAGTTTGTTTTAATCGATACTGTGCTTGTATATAAGACAATAATCAATTACTTTGGAAATTAAGATCGTGTGAGCTTCGGAAATTGACTACTATCGAGGACGTTATTAAACGGATAGGGGCAAGTAGCATATTCATAAGAATAAGCGATCATTTAAACGAGAATGCTTTTACTGAAAGAATCACTGTGTAGGTTTACATAATGAAAAATACCTATTTCGATAATGCTGCAACATCATTTCCAAAACCGCCGACGGTTGTCGAAATGATTTCAACGTACCTTAATGAAATAGGCGGAACTTACGGCCGCAGTGCATATCAGCGGGTAATTGATGCATCCGGTTGTGTCGAGACCGTTCGTGATCTTCTTGCTGAGAAATTACAGGTTGAAAATGTTGAACATGTCATATTTTCATTTAATGCAACCACCGCAATTAATACAATTTTGTCCGGGTTGAATCTAAATAATTCGCACGTTCTGATATCTCCTCTTGAACATAATGCTGTGACACGGCCGCTTGAGATCCTGCGGGGAAAATACGGGATAACGATTGATATACTGCCGCACTTTCCGGATGGTCGGATTGATATCGAGAACCTTAAAAGCATGATACGGGATACCACAAAGCTTGTAATTGTGAATCACCAGAGTAATGTTAATGGTGTAATACAACCAGTTGACAAAGTAAAGGATGTCGTTGGAACTATTCCGGTACTGCTTGATCTTGCACAATCATTGGGACATATTCCGGTCAAACTTGACGAATGGGATATCGATTTTGCTGTGTTTACCGGACACAAAGGGCTTCTTGGGCCTACCGGAACCGGTGGTTTTTTTATTCGTAATCCTGATCTTGTCGATCCATTAGTCGCAGGTGGTACCGGGAGCAGCTCAGAAAGCTTCGAGATGCCATCATTCGCACCTGATAAGTTTGAAGCCGGAACGCCAAATATTGCAGGTATCTATGGGCTGTTGGGTGCACTTGAAAATCCCTGTAAAAAGCAATTTACGCAGAAAAAGTATCTTGAACTGCTTGACACAATCAGCAGTTGTGGATTTGTAAAGGTGCTGCGGGCTACTGATAAAAATGATCAGGGAGATCTTTTTTCAATTGTTCATCATAGGTATGATTGTTCTCGTGTTGCCAGTGCACTCTATACGAAGTATGCAATTGAAACCCGCAGCGGACTTCACTGTGCTCCGCTTGCACATACAACTCTTGGAACATTTCCATCCGGATCTGTGCGTTTTTCATTGTCACCATATCACACTGATTCAGATCTTGATTTTCTTTGTAATGCAATAAAAGAACTGGAAGATATATGAGAACTATGTTTGCAATATTTCACTCAACCCGGGGGGTAGTGCGGGCCAACCGTGCCTGCACCAAAAAGTCCATTCCGTGTAAAGTGATTCCTGTGCCCCGGGAATATTCATCAGAATGCGGTATGGCACTGGAATTTGATGAAACAGTTGAGCATGAGATTAAAAAAGTTCTTGATGAAGAGATGCTGGTTGCGGAGTTTTATAAAAAATAACCAACAGCACAGTACAGGAAAAAGAGAGATGTTTTTGTTGTGTAATCAGAGGTATCAACCGGGGTCGCTGATACAACCCCGGTTTAAAATCCGGTATAATTTACGCTGTACATATTATGGTAGTACGATTTTTGACTTTTCCTTACTCTTTTTATAGAGAAGTATTTTTCTGCCGATTGTCTGCACAGTCTCTGCGTTCAGTGATTGAAGAATCATTTCTGAAACATCATTTTTTGTAATATCAGCATTCTCAAGTATGTTAACTTTGATTAATTCGTGATCCTCAAGTGCTTTTGAAATACTTGCAAGCTGGCGCTCACTGAGACCTTCTTTGCCGATCTGTTGTATCGGGTTCAAAGCGTGGCCAAGGCCTTTAAGGTATTGCCGTTGTTTTGGTGTAAGACTCATTCTGCTCTCCATATCAGAGGAAAAATACCTGTTGCATAAATAATTACTAATGCGTAATTTAGATGTAACCTGATTTGAAAGGCCTGTTTACTGCAACAGTTTAAACATGTTGTCAGAAAATATATTGTGCCCGGAATAGCTGATAAAAGTATCATCGTGGATAGGGGATTCATTTTCACCATGAGTGGAAAAGCAACAGGGACTGAGTGGGTTGAAAAAGCCAAGGGAAATAGTGCCGGTACCCGTTTTTTTATCTGGATTATCAGTAAGCTCGGTATTTTACCGGCATACGTTGTTTTGCTCTTTGCAGCTGCACAGTATACCTTGTTTGACAAAAAGACCAGTCGTGTTCTGAAAGAGTTTCGACTACGGGCAAAATTGCCATGTTCAATTACACATATCTACAGACATTTTTACAATTTCGGAATGTGTCTTGTTGACAGATATGCATTTTTACTTACGCATAAACAGTTTTTCAGGTTTACCACACACAATGAAGATCTCATTGAACGGGAGTTACATGCCGGTAAAGGAGTAATACTTCTCGGTGCACATTTGGGTAATTGGGAACTTGCCGGAAATTTACTTCAGGGAAGACTGAATGCAAACGTTAATTTTTTAATGTATGATGCTGAAAGTAAAGCTGTAAAGGATGCAATTACAAAAGCCACCGCAAATCGTCAGGTTAAAATAATATTTGTTGGAAAAGATAGTATCGATACATCAATAGCCCTGATCAATGCGCTCAAGCGGGGAGAAATTGTCTGTCTTCATGGGGACAGAGTTCTTGGTGAACAGCGTTCTGTCAAGGTACAGTTTATGGGACATGATGTCAGCTTCCCAGCGGGGCCATTTATTCTTGCTGCAGTTTCAGGTGCACCGGTTATACCGATTTTTGCAGTTAAAACAGGTTTGCTAACGTATGCTTTCAGTGCGCATGAACCTGTCCGTTTTGGTAACATTTCACGGCAGGAGCGGCAGGGAGTTATTGACAGTTCGGTTAGAACGTATGCCAGACTGGTCGAAACACTGGTGCGGAAATATCCACTGCAATGGTTTAATTATTATCATTTCTGGGGATAGCATGAGTCGGGTGGCAGTAAAAACCTTATCGCGCATAGTTAAAACAGTATGCCTGCTGTTTAATTTGTCAATCATCATAGTGCCGCCCATGCTTAGTTATCTGTTGCAGGTATGTCAAGTATCTGTAATCATCCTGTGATAGGTTCAGATGCAAAATATAAAAAATAATTGCGGAATATGCACTATGCTGTTATATTGTAAGTAGTACACCAGGCTTTCACAAGAGCCTGAATCCGGTTTTGTTGGAAAATTCAAAATAACACTTATTATAAGGCCTTGAAGAATATGGGGATAAGGAATAATATCCTTACAGCTGTTTTGGTTATTGTTGCAATTACTGAATCGTTCTCTGTTGGCATTAACGTTGAATCGATCCAGAAGGATCTTGTTGCTCAGAGGTACGCATCTGCAAAAGAAAGTCTTCAGAGTTTACTTCGTCAGAATCCTGATGATCTCAATGCTCTTTATCTTGAACTTGCGATCAATCAGACTGAAATTCTTGATTATGAGTCGTATTCCCTTGATGGAAAAAAGTTTATCGCAAAAGCAGACAGCCTTAAGAAAATTATTGAAGCTAAATTGCCATCACTTCGGGGACGGGATTCTGTGATGTGTCTGTTTTACCTCGCAAATGTGTATGGTGGAATCAGTGTGATGCATGCTAAGGTCGGGGAGTGGATTGAGGGAACCCAAAATGGTTTGGCCTCAGTTGCGCTTCTAAAAAAGGTTAAAAAGGTACAACCGGATTTTTTAGCCGCAAATCTTGGAGTTGGTCTCTACAACTACTACTTTGGTAATTCAATGAGCTGGATCCCTTTTTCAGGAAATAAGGTAGAGAAAGGGCTTAATGACATAGAAATTGCAACCAGATCTGAATTCCCGTTTAATTATGCAGCCAAGAACTCGCTCTGCTGGATCCTTATTGAAAGAGAGGAGTTCAAACGTGCAGATTCAGTTGCTGAGAGTGTACTTGAAGACTACCCTGAAAACACTATTTTTCTCAGAATCCGTTCGATGATTGATTTGTATACCGGTGCGTATCCAAAAGCTATTTCACATGCCAATCAATTACTTGCACTTTCAAAGGATCGTACGCCGGTAAACTGGTCTGATATGGTTGCGGCATACTATATTTTAGTAGAGAGTTATCAGAAAAGTGGATTAAATAATGAAACAGTTATTGCTGCCGATACGATTCTAAATGAAAATATACCAGTGACTTTTTTGACAATGCCTCAGATCAAGAAAAATTTAAAACGGATCCGTGATATTAAAGAGAAATTGTGTGAAAAGTAACATATCAGTTTGCCTGTTCTGGATTATTGCCATTATTACATACAGTACTGCGGAATATACCCCCAATGTTCGTATTAATAATGAATTGTATCAATTAATGCACCGGCTTCATGCTGTTCATTCAATTGCCTTACCGGATGATATTGCTTCATCGCCCCTGAATTATGCTGGTCTGGAACGTTTTTTTCAAGATGCCGATTCACTTGTAAATACAGGAAAGTTGACATCACACGAAAAACAACTTCTTTATGTATATCAGGAAAAATACTCTTTTAAGCGAAACCGTATCAGGTGGGCAAGCGCTTCAGGTGATATTCATATTAAGGCTGATCTTGACCTGAGTGCAGATATCCGACTGAAAAATGATACTTCAGGCATGTACCTTAAAGGAACAATCGGTCCTTCACTAAAGGGAAATGTTGGAAAACTTTCCTTCTATTCCGGTATTGATGTCTGGACGGAGTATTTTGCCGATTCAGTATTTGCACGCAGTACCTACGAGCCCTATAATGGAGTGCCCTATAATGTTTACGGACGCGAAACGGATTCAACCAATATTCGATCAGCCGATCTGCCTTATGGTGGAATACGCTATGATGCCGGCAGGATTAAAATTGAAACTGGAATTGACAAAATAAAATTTGGTCCATCAGTTGATTACCCGTTAACGCTCAATGGTTTAACACCACCTGTTACGTTTGCCCGGGCGATTCTTGATATGGAAATTGTGCACTATTCTCATATTGCAGGATTACTCAAGAGCCAGAAAAACAAAAAAAAATACATTTACGCGCATCGTCTTGAATTTAGTCTCTTCAAGAACAATTTGCAGGCAGGTATCAATGAAGTGATTATTACAGGAGATGCAACAAATCAGGATCTTGGGGTGCGTAACAAGGTAAACCCTGCGGATAGCGGTGAGCGTGGATGGGAATGGGCGTATCTTATTCCATTCGTGCCATTCAAGTTTGTCGAGCATTACACAGGAGATCGGGATAACGCGGCTGTTTCTTTCGACTTTACATTGTGGTATCCTGATAAATGCAGGTGGTATCTTGAATTTTTACTCGACGATATGTTGAATCCGCTGGAAATCTTTAGTGATGACTGGGGAAATAAGTGGGCTTTGACTGCCGGTGGCCAGTATTTCACTGAAGTACTCTCAAGGGATCTTAATCTGTCAATTGAGTATTCTCATGTGGAACCATGGGTGTATACACATTTTTATGGCGGGTCACATAGCTATACTCACTACGGACAGCCGCTTGGAAATCCCCTTGGGCCCAATTCTCAGGCGGTATCACTATCTGCAGAATATGCACTCTCCAAAGCGAATACTATTAAAATAAGCTATTTGAACAGTGCTAAAAACAGTCGGGTGCGCGGTGGTACAATAACTGATGTCTTTCAGGATCGTTCAGAAATTGATAGTACGCAATTTCATGACAGTACAAAGAAAAGGTTCCTTGGTAACGGAACCATCTTTACCTCTGTGCCATCAGTGGAGTGGATGTTCTATCCTGTAAAAATATTCTGTGTGTCAGTACGGTATGCGCCGGAGTTTACACGTGGTGATGTAACACAAAGACTCTTTATTTCCGGTGAAATTATGTTTTAAAAGACAACGCCATTGGATGCCTCAACAACTGCCTTGTTTTTAGGATTTCCAATGTTGTCCATTACCCATTTGTATTCCTTGTAACCGCCTGTCAAGCCGCTGAGCACACAGATCTTATCCTGAGCTGCGCTGAAATCATCCTGATAGCGTAACCGTTTCTGTGGATCATCAGTTTTAAAAGAATCGCCATACATTATTGCCAGCGAGTCAAGAAGTGTGTTACAGGCAAACCAGCTCTTCATTTGCGTTGCAGTGATAAGAGAATCGGAAGGAGGAATAAATTCAACCTTTTTAATTACAGGCTTTGGTGGCGTTGCTGGTGTTACAGAAGCGTTCTGAACAACTGGTTTTTTCTTTGTTTCGCAGCCTAAAGAGCCAATAAGAATGCTTCCTGCAACTACGGTAATAATAAAACGTATCACTGATGAATCTCCTTTAGAGGATTATAACCAAATCTTAAAAGTCTTATTTAATTAATATTATATGTTATATTATACTAATGTAATATAACGGTGTGTCTATAAAAAAACTGGATCAGTATCATTTTTTTACTGTTTTTTTTCTACAAATGTACATATTTTCAATAAGATATCCCGAAATGGGTCTAAGGGTTACCTGTGTCCGGGTTGCCAGGTAGTTCTCCGGTATATGTCGGGATTTATTCAATAACCCTGAACTTAAGGAATCAATGAGACCAAAGAAGCATCTTGGGCAGCATTTTTTAACAGCTCCATCATATTCAAAACGTATTGTTGAGGCTGTAAAAGCAGAATTAACCGATCATGTTCTTGAGATCGGACCGGGGCAGGGAGCTCTGAGTATTTTTTTAAAGGAACGTTTTCCATCATTGCATCTTGTAGAGGTTGACCCTGAGGCAATAGAAAAACTGAAAGAGAAACTTGGCAGCGGCGATTTTACCATTCATCACAGTGACGTAATGAAATTTGATTTCAGTATTGCCGGGTTTCCACTTCATGCAGTAGGCAACCTTCCATATTCAATTGGTGCGCATATTATTAAAAAAACTTTACTGTATGGTAATGAAATCAAGTCCTGCACATTTATGGTCCAGCGGGAGGTTGCAGAACGTATTGCAGCAAAGCCACACACAAAGCAAAATGGTTTTTTAACAATATTTTGCGGCTTCTTTGGTGATCCCAGAATCCTTTTCCATGTACCTCCGGGAGCTTTTTTTCCCCGGCCAAACGTAGACTCATCGGTGTTTCAGATTGTTGTACACCGGGACCTGACCGCAAAGCTTGACAGGGACAAATGGGAGGACTATTTTGCATTTGTCAGCAGAGGTTTTTCAATGCGGCGGAAGATGCTTGTCAATGTATTGGGAGATACTGCTGAAACACGTATGAATCTTGGTCGTTGTCTTGACAAGATAGGGGTAATGGCTGCTTCACGCCCGGAGGATCTGGGACCGGATGAGTGGCTTATGCTTTACAAAGAATATTCAGGAATAAGAGATCTGGCGCAGCAGGCTGCTGCCCGGTGATGTCAGATGTCAATTCCGGGGAACTCTGAACAGAATTCGTTTATACTATAGTAACAGGGTGCAGCTTGAAACTAAAAAGTCAAACGGACAATGGATTTAGTATCATAACTGATAGGCCGATTGTTTGTTTTTTCTCCCGATATACCGGATTAATAGTAGTATTTGAGCTGCTTCTCATTTTCTGCACCAGTCTTTTTGCACAAAGTAATCTGTGGCCGGAATATTTATCGCTGCCTGATACTACTGATGTAGCAACTGCTACAACTGAGCCGTTCCATATTAAAAGTATATTTTTAACAAATGATATATTAAAAAGTAATAATTCCATTACCTATGTACGTGATAGTAATGATTATCTGTTTGAACAACACCTTGATTATAATGTAACAAACTATCTCAATGGTGTTCAGAATCATTATGCCGGTTTGTCAGGTGTTTACAAAAGAAATAATATTTTTAAGACTACAGCTGCACTGGGAATTGATTGGACACCGGAAATGTATTATTATAAGTCAGAAAATACGGGCGATCTGCAGGGGCAATTTGACATTGGTCCTGTTTTTAACTATTCGGTTTGGAAGATTCCGGTCTCAATTCGCGCCGGTGGAAGTGCTTTTGGGTGGAATGATAAATTAGATCGTACTTCGGGACTATTAAAACGTGATAATTATGATGCTTTACCGGGATATTATGGAGAGGTAACAATAGGTGATTCTGTCAAGCGATGGTTTAATCTGCCGCTAATTTTTAATGTTGATGTGCTGGGTAAAGAGATCGGCGGCAAAGGACTTGGCGTAGTAACAAGTTCACTGAAAGCTGCATTTAGTCTGCAATCAGGTGATTCAATCTTTTTTCATGCGGGTGATTCTTTATCAAATGGTAAAAAACTCTATGATGCCGGATCAAGCACGTTATATAGTACTACACCATGGAAAATTGAACATAAATTGGCGTTAAGTGGTGCATTGAGGGGTAAGGAACGCTTTAATATCAGACCGGCGGTTTTGTATGATTTCTCGCTTAAAGATATCAGTTATCCAGTATTGTCCTCATTGCTTGATGATGTACGGGTTACTGAAAACGGATTTGGATTTCAGGCGGTTACAGGGGATGGGCATCGACTGACGTACAGCGGGGGAATTTCATTTCGATGGAACACAACTGACAGAATTTATAAGGAAACTGATTCGCAGATTAGTTCTGACGAATCAAAGCGTAAACAATCGGTCAATCTTGGTGATTGTGAGGAGTATATAGCCTCAACTGATCATGATGTGTCACTTCATCTTCCACACGGTATAACCCTGAATTATCAGTTGCATTGTTATCGGAATTCTCAATCCTATCCTTATAAATATGATACACTTGTAAATCAGGAGGAAAATGATCAGATTCGTAATCTGAATCATGCCGGTATACTTTATACCCGCGATTCTGTTGCTTCACTTGAAGTATATGGCGAATTAGCGAAAAAATATTCGTATTATTACAGGAAAACTGCAAGCGGTAAGAGTATGACATCCGATTATTACAAAGTGGGAATAAATACTGATTGCAATATAAAAACTGTTCGAGTAACAGAAGCATTCTTTGCAACTGCAGAGAAAAGTGATTATAAGTTCAAGTCTGTTCATAAAGGGGAAAATTTTTCTCCGCCGCCATATAATCGCAGGTTGTCTTCCGCGTTGTCAATCGTATGGACACTCAATGACATGTGGTCGATTACCGGTAAATGGAATGAGACATATTCTGATGATGGCAAGTGGTATGGTGAAGAGTATTTTGACAGACTTCACCAATCAGATTCAATTTACAACCTGTATCATGGAACATACGGTATCGAGACTAAATCGATGGATTATTCGTTACAGATGATCGTTTCCTGGACATTTAATCAGCTTTTGGTTAATGCCGGGTTTCTTTTCAGGGATAATTCTATGGAGGAGTACGATCTAATGGAATCGCGCTTTAAACAGAGAAATACAGGGGAAGGACATGTTGCTGAACCATCCCTTGAAGCCGGGTATCAATTCAGTAAGGGATATATGAAGATGAAAGTAAGTAGAAAGTTCACTTCAGAAAAATCCGAAAAAAACAAATTTTCAAAAAACTGGAACCTTGGGCTTGGGGTTGAAACAGCATTTTGAAAAAAATATGATAATAAATAAATCGTTTCAGGTGAAAAATGCTACTGAATAAAAAGATAATGATGAATTTGCACAATACTATGAAGCTGATTAAAGGGAAAATAGCTCTGCTGCTATTGCTGATTCTGTCATGCGGAGTATTTCAGCCGCGGGATACCTTTGAGTTGCCGGTTGTTACGGTTGTTGTTGATCGTTTTAATTTTGGATCAATATTTGATTCTATTGGAAGACCAATTGTATGGAAAGATTATGAAACATTCTTCGCGGATTCATTCAGTTTTTCTGATGCACGAACCGGTATCTTTGGAAAAACCAAATTTATTGAGAATCTCCGGCAATTGGAACGCAAGAACGAAAGGTTCAAAATTATCTGGAGCAACATTGAAAAACCTACCGAAGGTGAAATGTCACGATTGACAATCAATGAGTTAAAGTATACATTTATTGAGGATACCAGTGCTGTTGAGAAAAAAACAGAGACAGGAAAATCAAGAATGGTTATAGTGCGGGATAATTCCTATAAGTTGATTGCATGGGATGATTTTCCGGATATGGCTGCCAAATCTATCTTTACACCGGAATGATATGCGTTTTTTAATTATCATAAGTTTATTACTAATTCCAGTCACAATGCATTGTGACAATCCGTTCTTTCCGCCCCGTCCTGCTACTGACAGACCTCTTGAGATTACGGATGAACTGCCTAATTCGCCTGCAGGTGTCATAAACCAATTATTCAAATCGTATAAATATAGAAATATCAGTCTTTACACCTCGTTATTGGCAAGTGATTTTCGTTTCTATGTTGCATCAGGGTTTGCAAGTACAAAATTCCAACCGATTAAAGATACAATGCCCGATACCTTTATGGTTCATGTTCCCACATCAAATTCTTTCAACTATTGGGGATATGCAGCAGAGGTACACAGTACTAAAAATATGTTTGAAAATACAAGATCTATTGAGATAGATCAGTATCAAATGAGTGCACCGGTATATCACAACGATTCTCTCTATGCGGAAGTGATGGTGTCGAATCTACTGCTTCACATTACAATTGATATCGGGTTCGAATATACAATTGCTAATAAGCCTCAGGTGTTTCTACTCAAACAAACTGACGCAAATGTCTGGGTTATCTGGAAGTGGTATGATCTTGGCACTGAGGGATGATCAGGGGCTTGTCGATGTTCCATACCTATATTCCGGCAAACGCTTGATAACCGGTTTCGATTGAGTCGAACACACGATAGCTGTGATTAAAATACTTCTACCCGGTTTCTTCCGTTATCTTTTGCCCTGTAGAGGGCTTTATCAGCCTTTTTAATTAATTCGTCAAGCTGTTTTGCGTGCTGTCTATAGATTGCAATACCGAAGCTCATGGTGACATGAATATCTTCACCACCGGGTGCCCTGAATATTAATCCTGCAATATGTGCTCTGATACGCTCTGTTGTTTCTGCTGCATTCTTTTCATCGGTCTTGACAAGAACCAATGCGAATTCCTCACCGCCATATCGTGCCGCAGTGTCAATACTGTCACGAATGCAGCTTTCAAGGTGGGATGAAATACCTTTAAGGACAAGATCTCCAAACTGGTGTCCCCATGTATCGTTGAGCTTTTTAAAAAAATCGATATCGCAAAGTACAAGTGCCAGAGGATCATTATACCGTATTGAACGGGTAATCTCATCTTTGAGGACCTGCTGGAATTCACGATGATTTCGAAGACCGGTGAGCCCATCCCGTGTTGCGAGCGTTCTTGCTTTGTCAAGAATAATGATTTTCTCAATTGCAAGTCCGGCACTTATTGATAAACGGGTTAACAGCTCTTTACAGGACTCACTGAATGCATCCTTTTTGAACGATTCGATGAGGATCATCGCCTTACAGTCATCAACCCCGACAGGTACTGCAATAAACGATCGAAACTCCTCGTTTACCGGTTCATCGTCGAAGTATCGCGTTTCGTAATGATCATTTGAAAAATCACGGTTGAGCATTATGTTTTTTGAAAACAGTATTCCGGCAAGTGTTTTATCCTTAATGGAGAATTTTTTATTGATAAACCATGATGAATCGACACCATAGGCGCGTTGAATAACTGCAGTATCATCACCATTGCTGTTTTTAACACTTATCGTGATTCTGTCGCAAGCGATTGCAAATGGGACTACTCCTATTATGGTGTCAAGTATTGATTCAATGTTGAGATTCTTGAAAAATTCTTTTTCTATGGAACTCATTGCAGCAAGTCTGCCGTGAATCAACTTGTGTTCAGTATACAGATAAGTATTAAATACTGCCTGGCCAATTATTGAGGCAAGGACATTAAGAAATGCATGGTCTTCATCGGTAAAGTTGTTTTTAGTAGTACTGTCAACAACAATAATACCCCGGTCGGCGTTACCAGCCGTGATAAGGCTTGCCATAAGCGATCGTACCCCGGTATCTTTTGTATAGTAATAGAGTGTTGAACTGTCGTTGGTGATTTCTGGAAGATTCAACTGTTTCATACCGTCCTTGAGGAAACTTCCCAGAACTCCGACTCCCGGCTGGATGATCGCATCGGCATTTATATAATCACTTGACGAATTCATTTTCCGTAATTTATACCCGCCATCAAGCGTCGGAAAAAAAAATGCAACTGTCTGGCAGTTGAATTTTGATCTGATCAACTTTATACCGTTGTCAAGAATTGTGTCAATTACCAGTTCATTGGACTGGCGAGCCTGTTTACGATAGGTGCTTCCCAGTGATGTAATAAGGAGCTGGGCTGTGTCACCGATAGCCTGTTTCTCGACAATGCGCGGAAGTGCGATTTCTGTTACACGATTTACCGGAGTATCGGCAGGAGCAATTTTCTTTTTGCAAAACGAGATAAACGTAAGCAAAGTAATGATCATGAGAACCGGTGATACATAATGCCAGATTTGACCTGGAATAAAGCCGGTTACAATGCATAAAATCAGGAGGACTGAAACAATTAGTTTTTTTGATTTAATCTGTATCATTGTCTCTGAAAAATGCTTTCTCTGTTGTTAATGCCAGTGCTTTTTCAACAGTTTCAAGAACGTCATCATGTTTCAATGGTTTTGATAAAACGCCATTGAATCCCATATTTAGCAAACTTTTTTTCGTAATTTTCTTTGCAAATGATGTAATCGCAATTACTGGTATATGGCTTGCTTTTTCAATCTTCTTAAGGCTGTTAAAAAAACGTATACCATCCATAACCGGCATCATGATATCGGTGATAATCAGTGTCGGAAGCTCTTCCTCTGCTTTCTTCAGTGCATCAAATCCGTTCATCGCTGTAATTACATCATAATCCTTGTAAAGATACATCTCTATTATGTCAAGAGTGTCGTGGCTGTCATCAATGAGTAAAATCTTTGGTTGCATTGTTACCGGGATGCCTTTCTATATAGGACAAGACCCAGCAGGAAGAATAATATATTGCCAAACCAGGCGCCAAGCAGAAGCGGCATATGGCCGTTTTGTGCAAATACTATTGCAAATCTGCTGATGATCCAGTATGAAAATGCTATTGCCAGTCCGAGACCAAATAATAACGCTCCACCTTTACGTCCCATTCGTGCAGTAATTGAAATCCCAAGGAGAATAACGATAAAATTCATAAACGGAAATGCTATCTTGAACTCGAGATCTCCCAGATATTTTTCGACAGCTTCACCACGTTTTTTTGCAGCTTCAATAAAACTTTTTAACTCCCAGTAACTCATCTCATCCTTATTTTTAATGCGCGCGACCATAACTGCCGGTTTTGCAGTCAGTATTGAATCTACAAGGGTATCCTTACGGGTGATACTGATTGGTTCTTTTGTAAAGTCCCTTATTTCAGCGTTGACAAAACGCCATCCACTTGAGTCACGAAAATCTGCGGCATCAGCTTTAATACTTTGTACCACAGCACTTCCCTTGTAGATTTGACGCTGTACGTTACGGACAAAAAAAGGTGATGTACTGAATTCGTCGTAATAGTAAAGGGTCTTATTGTCTGCAAAGTAGTAAAAGTCCCTGCGATATTCTTTTACCGTGGAATTGGGTGATTTTTTTGTTATAACCGGATCGCGCCATTTGTCCTCAAGCTCACGCTTGAGCAAGTTGGCTTTGGGCAGTATCTCTTCTGAACCGTAAAAGACTCCGACTGACAGAAGAATACCAAGGATTAAAAGCGGGAATGTTAACTGGCGTACACTCATACCGGAAGCCTTAACTGCGGTGAGTTCGCTGCTTCGTGCCATGTTACCAATTGAAAACATTGATGCCAGGAGCAGGACGATCGGGATGGTTACCTGCACGATCCAGGGCAGCGAGTAATAATAGTAGTAGGCGAGCCTTTCAATTTGTATACCTTCAAATTTGCGGGCATTACTTACATAGTCAATTGTTACATACGTAAAAACGAGTGCGAGCTGAAGTCCAATAGTAAACCTTAAAAACGATCCAATCAGATAGGCTGGTGCTGTCCCGATCAGTTTTCGTGAAAACCAGCGTGGAATCCACATTACCATTACAAGCAATGGAACTGATGGCCGGTTGGATGAGTGTTTTCTTTTTGGTTTACCTAATGCAAAAATGTGTATAAAGCCATTTACTATCCAGTCAAAGCGGATTGTTTTATCACGCAGCATCAGTATTGTCAGAAATATACCGCATAGTGCGACAAGTATATTACCTGACCACATTGCAAGAAATGGTGATATCTGAAGCTTATCTGCCATAATCTCACCCTTGATAAGAAATGCCCAGGTAATAATGAAAAACAGAATACTGTATGTTGCTCCAACGCCAAGACCACCCCGCCTTGCCATTATGCCAAGCGGCGCACCGATTAACACAAAGAGAATACAGGCAAACGGAATGGCATACTTCTTGTGCACTTCAACCATGTGCTGTGCGATGAGCAGATTGTTTGAATGAATCCGGTGATAGATGCGGTCAAAAATGTTGCCATGAAGTTCAATTGTACCGATTGCGACTGGTCGTGATGATTCAACTTTGGTAAGCCATTTTGAAAATGTGAGTGAATCCGTGACAGCAATGCTGTTTGATGCATATTTTAAAGCAAGTGAGTCAAAACGATTCACAACGGTTTTTAAGGAGTCAATAAGTTGCTCGTATTCTTTTATGTACGGTTTATTGGCATCCCTGAATTCTTTAACATTGTCAAGCATCATTTGTGAACTTTTTTCACGGTCGCCTCTGTAGCTTGAATTGGTTCGCTGCAGTTCTGAATCGACGTTCTTAATACTGACAACCTGTTTCTCAAATCGTCCGAAAAAATAATCATCCTTGTTGGTTCGTGATGTACTATGGCTTTCGCCTTTGTAAAGTGTAAATTCAAGGTACTGCTGATCCGGAGTTATTTTGATATTGCCGCTGTCAGCTATTGTAAATGATGGATCCTGACCTGCAAGGTTGGAGAAAATTTTAATCCCTTTGAGCGTTCCACTCTTTGGATCGACATCGTCTGTATAAATAGTATACCCTGTAAAGTCCCTGATGATAATGCCTGGTTCAATAAATGCTGAAGGCTTTTTCCTCGCAATATCCGATTGAAGATTTGCTGCTTTGTGGTTGGCATCGGGGAGAATAAGATCATTAAAAAAAGTAAGAAAAACACCTATTGCAGTTGATGCTGCAAGCACCGGAATCATAAGCTTCATCAAATTATATCCGGATGCTTTAATTGCGGTAATTTCGTTATCACCAGACATCTGACCGAAGGTCATAAGTGTTGATGTCAGTATTGACATCGGCATTGCAAGAGCAAGTATCCACCCTAATTGAATCAGGAATATCTCAAGAACAACCGCCGGATCCAAACCTTTGGAAATAATTTTGGGAAGGAGGTACATTGCAGTCTGCATGGCGAAAAGAAATACAATAATACACAATGATGCAAGAAACGGGAATATGTGTTCTTTGATGATGTATCTGTATAAAATCATAGATTGTAGTTACATGCCAATCGATAAAGACTCAAATGTTAAGAATAATTCATTATATATGATGCAAATATACGTCGGGGCAGGAAGCGGAGACAAGGCTGTGCTCAGTGATTCATTAGTCGGGCATATGATTTAGATATGATCAAAAACATGTCACTTATCCCTGATGACGAAACAGATTGCCATCCCCGATACATTTGTTGTATACTCAATGTCATACACATTTATGGAGTTGTCTGCTATGGTATTAAGAATTATTCTTCAGCTATCTGTTGCTGGTCTGCTTGCAGGATGTGCAGTGCAGACAAAACAACTTGCAAATGAAGCGTTATTGCCTGAAATTGATGTCGTTCAGGTGAAGGAAAATTCGGATCAAGCACTGAAATTGTCTCAGGAGATCAAACTTGATGTTGAGGCTTTGAATACAAAACTTACAGAGAACGATAATAAGCTTACAATGCTTGCTGATGGGGTTTCGAGTGTATCAACCGCCAAAATTGAAGAGATCGAAAACAGAATGTCGTTGCTTATTGAAGCAATCAAGGATATACATGCACAGATAAGAAATCTGGAGACAATGGGATTGCGTTCTTCGAAAACAACAGCGTCCGGACCAGCTCCGACATTCTCACCTGCCGGACAAATATTAGGATCAGCTGAAAATGAACTGTATAATACAGGGCTTAGAGCGTTTAACAGTCGTAATTATAAAGAAGCGATTAAGATTTTTACCGACGTAATCACCAGGTTTCCATCAGGTGAGTATACTGATAACGCAAATTTCTGGATCGGTGAGTGTTTCTACTCGCTGGGGGAATTCCCGTCTGCACTTAAATCATACGAGAAAGTACTTACCTTTAAAAGCTCATCAAAAGCAGATGATGCACAGTTCAAACTCGGGGTAACCTATAATAAAATGGGGCAGCAGACGCTTGCAAAACAAGAGCTCGATAAGCTGATAAACAGGTATCCTGCAAGTGAGTATGTGTCAAGAGCCAAAAAAATGCTTGATGAAATACGATAGCTTTATCATCTGTCAGTAATCTCGTGATAATAAGAGGTTATTATACTGTTTATCAGGAATAAACAGTATACACAACCGTATTCTCCCGGAAGCCAGCCGCTCAAACGGTTGGTTTTGCATTATTAGCAGTGGTAATAGTGAAAAAATAACTAATTTTTGAATAATACTTGCTTTTATGTTTATTCATAAACCACTTTTATACCTGCGTAATTAGATTTTCAAACAATTTTACTTCTGGATTGATACATGAAACGTACGTATTTAGGGTTGGTTTGTGTTGCTTTTTTATTGGCCGCAGTAACTGTTGATGCAAAAAAGAGGGTTCTGTATGATTGCAGTGTGAAAATACCTCAGGCGGTTGAAGCATACAGCATGAAGAAGTATTCGAAGGTAAAGACAATACTTGTAGAAGCACGGATCCAGTGTAATGGTAATCCCAATATGGATACAGTGTTCTATTTTCTTGGCATGTCCTATCTGAAAACAAAGCAGTATCTGGAAGCACGCAGTGAGTTGGAACGGATTTCATCAGACTATCCGGATTCACCACTGTTTTTTGAAGCAAAGTTCAGGGCTGCACAATCTGTTTTTCTAAGTTCAAAATCGTTTGAACGGGATCAGAAAGAAACCTTTGAAGCAATCGAGATGTTTAAGGAAATATTGGAAACCTATCCTGAGAATCCTGTGAGAGACAGTGTGGAATACTATCTACAGAGAGCAATTGATAAAATTGAAACAAAAGAGCTGACAACCGCACGTTTTTACATTAAAATGAACGAATATGAATCAGCAATAGTCTATTACAAGGCGTTTGTTGAAGATTTTCCGGAGTCAAGGAAGGTTGATGAATCAAAGCTGACAATTGCTGAACTTTATTTGAAACTGAACCGAAAAAGTGATGCAGCTGATGTGTTGACAGAATTGCTGGAAACTGGTAAAGTTCCTGCTGTTTTGGAGAAAGCAAAAGCACTACAGAAAAAAGTTCGGTAACAACCAGTTCAGATGTGATGGTTATGTGATTGTCACCGGAACCGTGTGATAGTTTAAAATCGCATCAGAATTCTCCGTTTGAAAGTCAGGCGCTGCACTGTGTGCAGGATGGAAAAACTGTTCCTGCAGAAGGAATGGGGTGTATTTATGACTGGATCCTCATCAGAAAAAACTCCTCAAAAGAAGAAATTTCTAGGTATTAATTTTAAATGCTGTAACATTTATTCCCGTGTTTATATTACCAAGGATGGAACTGCCTACGATGGTTGTTGCCCAAAATGCGGAAAGAAAGTACATGTTCAAATAGGAACCGGTGGGGTTAATACCCGTTTTTTTGATGCATATTGAATACTTGAATGTGTATCATTGTTAACAATCCGGATTTCTTTACTTTACAATAGTGCATTCTGTTTTTACTGTTTAACGCAGCTATGAATTTCACACACACACTAAATACCCTTTTTTTCGGAGTCGTTCTTATGACATCAACTTATGCTGAAACGTTTGCTGGAAAGGATATTCGTCCGGCAGCAGTTGCGGGCAAGTTTTACACATCAAATCCAGCCGCGTTGCGTAAAGAGGTAATATCATATTGCTCAAACAAACCGGTTATTGATGGTGCTGTGAGAATGCTTATCAGTCCACATGCCGGGTATGTTTTTTCAGGTCCGGTGGCGGGAATGGGGTATTCACTTATTAGTAAATCGATTTCAAGGGTGATACTGATTGGCCCGTCACATTATGAGTACATTAACGGTATTTCGTTGACCGATAAGTGCTTGTATCAGACACCGCTTGGGGATATTCCAGTTGATAATGAGCTCATAAACACACTTAAAAAAAGTCCTCTTGTGCATATGTCAAAAAATGCAGAAATGCCTGAACACTGTCTTGAGGTACAGCTTCCGTTTCTTCAGGTTCAGTTGGATAATTTTAAAATCGTTCCGGTACTGGCAGGAAAGACAGATCCGGACGCTGTTGCAGAACTGCTTTTTCCATATATTGATGAAAATACTCTTGTCGTTGCATCATCGGATTTATCTCACTATTTCCCGCAGACTGACGCACGTGAGCTTGATAATAAAACAATTGCAACGATCATTACCAGTGATAAAAAAGGTTTCATCGATGCCTGCGGCGAAACACCAATACGAATTGTCATGACGCTTGCAGAAAAACTGAACTACAGTCCTGTTACGCTTGATGCTCGTACATCGTGGGAGACTGCTCCGGATTATGGCGAAAAGAACCGGGTTGTCGGTTATGCGTCTGTTGCTTTTGTAGAAACGGACCACTGTTCAAAATCAGCACATCCGAAGGAACGTGGTGTTTTGACAAGTGATGATCACGCGCTGCTGCTTGATATCGCGCGTAAAAGCCTTGTTGCTTGTGTGAAAAAAAATGAGATGGTACATGTTGATGTTCCTGATGCACTAAAAAAAAATCGTGGTTGCTTTGTAACGCTTACTATCAATAGTTCCCTGCGGGGATGCATTGGCTATATTGAACCGATTATGCCATTGTATAAGGCGGTCATAGAAAATGCACGCAATGCAGCACTGTCTGATCCCCGTTTCGATCCGGTTACTGTATCAGAGCTTGATAAAATATGTGTTGAGGTCTCAGTACTGACTGTTCCTGTACCGCTCGATTATAGAGATCCAGATGATTTGCTTGAAAAACTACGTTCTCAAATTGACGGGGTGATATTATCGTATCATGGGAATCAGTCGACATTTCTTCCACAGGTCTGGGAACAGCTTCCCGATAAAATACAGTTTCTGCAGCATTTGTCGATGAAGGCGGGATTACCTGCAGACAGTTGGAAAAAAGCATCGTACAAAGTTTACCAGGCAGAACATTTTAAAGAGTCATGCAAATAATGATGCTGCTGCAAGAATTGATTTTTAGTATCGGCTTGCAGATAAGGATGAATAATAAGTATTTTAGATTATCTACTAAATTGTTTTAATGTTTAAAGGAATGAATATATGCGCATACTACTTGGGTTGTTTCTAATGTTGGCAATTGCAGGGTGTGCTGGTCGTCAGTCTGCCTCACTTAAATCGCAGGAATCTGTTGCTGCACAGGTTAATTATTCCGGTGGCAGTGGTGAATCAATTGAGGATGCTGTTAGAATAACTGGAGTTGACAATCAGAGTGCGGGCCTTGATGCCGAGTATGCCTATATTGTGCGGCAACATGGATTGCGAAATAAAGAGTGGCGGGTTGCAAACCAAAGCGTCGTTCAGGAAAAGGGTAAAATGTACGAGTTGATTGAAATAGAACTGATCCCTACAAAAGCGCAGCGAATTTACTATTTTGATGTAAGTGCCTTTCCGTGGAAAAAGAAGTAGGATCAGGCCCTGCCTGCGTGCAAGACCTCATTTTGTAATGGTATATGGAATCTCTTTTTTTTAATCCAAAGGAATGTACGAATCACACTATCTTCTCTGAAGGCAGTGGTTTCGTTTTTTAAATATTCTTCATACGGAGTCGTTTATGAAAGTTTCTGCAGGAAAATTGGCATTAATCATTATTGCTGGTAGTATGGGTATTGTTGTGCTTGCGATTGGTGCATTACTGGTTTTTTTTCCGGCGGATAAGATCAAGACTCTTGTAGCATCGGAAGGATCAAAGGTTCTTGGAAGAACGGTAACTATTGACAAAGTACAGTTTTCACTGTTCCCCTTTATTGGTGCAACAATCAAAGGCCTCGAAGTTGATGGAACATCACGCGGGTCATTTTCAAACGAGAAGTTTGTAACGCTTGACAAAATTCAGGTGCAGATTGCGCTGATGTCGTTATTCAACAAAAACCCGGAAATTACAAAAATCATTCTTGATCAGCCGCATATTCTCATTGAAATTGATACTGCCGGGCATTTCAGTTTTGATGATCTGGCTGTTATGCAGTCGTCAGATACTCCAAAAAAAGAGAAAAAAGATGCCGGTCCGCTTGTGTTACCGGTTCCTGTGACGCTTCAGAAGTTTGCAATAAATAATGGTGTGATCATATACAGGGATATGAAATCAAAACAGGAATTAAGTATCAATGATCTTGATCAGTCAATACAGTTTTCAATTGACAAAGAGTTAAAAGATATAAAAACCAGCGGAGAGCTCATTCTTGGTAGTGTATCAGTAAAGACAAAGGAAATTGTAAAACCACTGAAAGATCTGAAAATCAGTCTTACACACGATATGGCAGCAGATCTGGTAAACGGGACTGCAACAGTAAACCAGTTGCGTCTGTCGTTTCAGAAACTGTTTTTCAATCTCAGGGGTAATGTTACTAATCTGAATGCAACGCCGGTCTTAGACCTGAACCTTGAGTCTGATCCACTGCAGATCAGTGATATATTGAAGGAGATTCCTGTTGAACTCGTTCCGGATGTTGCTAAACTGACAGCCTCCGGAGTTGCAGCTGTTACTCTCGCAATAAAAGGGGAGGTACGCGATAGTGTCCCACTGCCGGTAAATGGCACATGTAAACTTGACAACGTTAACGTAAAGTACACAGAACTACCGAAATCAATTAACAATCTGAATGCATTGTGCGATTTTACTGATACGAGTGTGTCAATCAGTACCATGAAGTTTAACCTTGGAGAAAATCCTGTCGAACTGCATGCTTCATTTATTAATTTCAAGAATCCGTTTGTAGATCTTGGAATTCTTGCGAAATTGAACCTTACGGATTTCAAGGATATTTTTGTGTTGCCGCCGGGAGCTGCACTTACAGGTACAGCAAATATTGATATCAATGCCAAAGGACGTCCCGATCCCAATGACCCGTCAAAACTTGACCTTAAGGGGATTGTCAATTTTGGTGATTTGTCGGTGTTGTGGCCGCCTCTTGTTAAGCCGGCAGTCATTAGGGGTGATGTTACACTTTCGTCAATTGCGATCGGGCAGAATCTTGATGTTACTATTGGTGGATCAGCACTAAAGCTGAGTGGCACCATGAAGAATTATTTATCAATGGTTTTTCCTGTAAAAGGCAAGACGCTTCCCCGTCCGTATACTGATTTTACACTGGCAGCATCAATGCTCAATATCGATGAATTCTGGCCACAGTCAAAGGATACACTTACTGCCGCACCATCAACTACCGGTTCTACGGATGCACCGCTGCTTCTGGCTCCTCTTCCCGGTATTGATATGAAGGCCATTATAAAGAGTAACAAATGTATTTATCAGGGAATAACTCTTGATAACCTGAATATGACAGTAAATGTAATTAATGACATTGCTGATATTAATATCAGAACCGGTTTTTCAGGTGGAACAATTACAAATGTACTCAACGGTGATCTTCGTGATGTTAATGATATAAAATTCACCAACAAATTTAACGTGGAAAAAGTACAGGTAGCAGAGCTGATATCGAAGTTTGCTCCATTTATTAAGCCGGTTAATGTGCTTAACAGGGAATTAGTGAACCTTCAGAATAGTCTGGACGGACGATTATCATTGCAAAGCACTTTCAATGGACGCGGGGGTTCGCAGGCTGACATAATGAAAACACTGCTTGGTGATCTTTCCATCAGAGTTGGAGATGGTCAGATTACAAAGTCAAATATGGTTGCAAGTCTTGCATCAAAGGTAGAGAAGTTTGTTGATATAAAGGATATTAAGTTCAGGGATATGAAAGCCGCGATTCATGTGGAAAGTGAGAGGCTTATCTTTGAAGATTTCAAGATTGGGTCATCTGCCGGCGACTGGGATATTAAAGGAAGTACCGGTTTTAATGGTGTACTGCAACTTACGGTGAACAATAAATTGACAAAAGAATATTCTGATAAAGTCAATGCACTGCAAAATAAAGGGCGTGATGTGGCAAAGAATCTTCTTTCAGGTACAAAATTCGCGGCTGCATCACAGCTTGTCGATAATGTTGGAATTCCAGCTGATCGTGAAGGGCGTATCACCCTGAAAATGAATCTTGGTGGAACAATCGATAAACCGGAAGCATCATTTGTGGGGTTCGGTGAGGGTGTTGCACCACAAGCTGAACAAAAGACGCCATCACAACAGGTAAAGCAACAAGTCCAGCAGGTTGTCGAAGAGAAAAAAGCGGAATTGATAAATAAACTTGATGAAGAAAAGGCAAAGGCAGAGGAGGCAGCCAGAAAAAAACTGGAAGAGGAAAAGGCTGCACTTGAAGAGCAGGCGAAACAAAAACAGGAACAGTTGAAAAATGAAGGCCTGAAAAAGCTGAAAAAAATGTTTTAGTCCATGGATAGTATTGTATTATCAGACAAGAGTTATTGTTTCATGAACAAGTGATAATGAAACCACTTGAATTTTTACTGAGTAACGATAAAAATGTCAGGGTTGTCGGTTTTGATGATACGCCGTTTGATACCTCGACACATGATGTCCAGAGGGTCAATATTTGCGGTGTTGTCTGCAATACGATGAAATTTGAAGGAATGCTCTGGGGTGTACCCCTGAAGCCGCCGCCGATTACTACAAAAGGTTACAGAAAATAGAAGTGTTCCTGAAGCTCTCCGTATCGCCAACTTAATTGGTTCCACTGTGAAGACCGGGCAAAGCGGTAAACGGGCCTGAATGGGAAACGTTTTATTGCATATACGCTTATGTATAAATTAAACCGGTTGGATATTAATAACTAAAAGTACTGGACAAAATTGTGAAATTTGAACTCTCTGGTCTGACATATACGTATAAAAAAACAGATGCACATGCGCTTGTCAATATTGACCTGCTGCTTGATACAAACACTATCACCGGACTTGTCGGTGCAAACGGAAGCGGTAAGTCGACACTTATTAAAGTGTTACTTCGCCAGATTGTAAACTATACAGGAACTTACTCAATTGATTCTACTGTTGTAAACGATTATACCGGTAGTATACCAGGGAACTACAGGATCGGATATGCACCTGAGGATGTTATTCTTGATGATGCACTGAGCGGCTACGAGATGCTCCATATTATTAAAGAAGTTCGCTCGATTCCTGATCAGGAATTTATTGATGAGCTCGAAGAGCTCTGTGATGAATTACGGATTGATGACTGGCTTAAAACAAGAACCTGTGGTGAGTATTCCCAGGGTATGCGGAGGAAAACGGCGATTTTATGCGCGATGATCGGACAGCTTAACTACATTATCCTTGATGAACCCAATAACGGGCTGGATCCTTTGTCAATTTACGGACTTAAACAGGCGATTCTTCGCAGGCAACAAAATGGTACCGGAGTGCTTGTATCAACGCATGTTCTTGATATTATTGACAAAATAAGTGAAAATGTTGTCATGATGCGAAAAGGGCGTATTATCTATGACGGAACTGTGGAAAAACTGAAAAATGCATGGCCTGATAAAGCGACTCTTGAAGAAATTTATTTCGAAATGTATTCTCAGGCCGACAGGAATGATCTCAAATGACACCTGAGAGAAAATTGATCAGTGCGAATGAGTTCCTTTTTGGAAAACCTGTCAGCCTGATGAAGCTTGTTTCATCGTCAATACTGCTTGCGATTATACTGTTTGCAATATTTGAGTATCACGGATACTTTCCATATTCATCTTATCCGGTTCCCGCAATCCCGGGTGATTATTTTGTTCTTGCCGGGATATTGTTTTATACCATAGTCATCCATATAAAACCCTGGGGACTATTGCGGTATCCACGGATGAACAATGTCGCGTTTTTAAGCGGCTTGACATGGAAAAAACGGCAGGCGGCTGCATCACTATATACAAAAAGAAAATTTTTTGAAAGTCTTCTGTTTATCACGATATTTTATACGGTCAGGTATGCGTTGATTTTTTATGTAGATCATACACCCGCTATGATTTCACTCCTTTTCCCCGAAATACCAACAGTACTTGCATTCTATATACTTTATAGGTACTCTGATAAGCTGGTTGGTTGTATTCAGTTTTCAAAACGTGAGTATATGCTTTCCAGTGAACAGGCAGCTCATGGAAGCAGTATTTTACGAAAAGGTAACTGGCGTTTGCGTTTGGCAATGATGCTTTCGTACTTAGCGCCAAAATCATTACGGACAATGACATTACGGATACTACTATATATTATCAGATGTGATTTGTTCGGGTTTACATTTATCAACACTATGGCAGTTATTATTTGCAGTATTATAGTTTTTCTGTTACCGTCAGGTGTCGGATTACTTGTCAGAGTGGTACTGCTGGTTGCACCGGTAGTACTATTCGGGGAGATCAGGGAAACGTTTTTTGCCGTATTACAAAAGACAATTGATATACCATACTGG
This sequence comes from uncultured Fibrobacter sp., assembly GCA_964390065.1. Taxonomy (GTDB): domain Bacteria; phylum Fibrobacterota; class Chitinivibrionia; order Chitinivibrionales; family Chitinispirillaceae; genus JAAZBG01. Next base: position 87,287 of record CAYMGX010000003.1, read on the forward strand.
TCATTCAGACCGAAGACGCTAATGCACACCTGTACATTTTTCACAACACTTCTTGTAATTCCCTATATCATTTTATTTATAGTTTGGCAATTACGGTCCGGGGATGGAATTATCTCACAAAACAGTCTTTCATTTCTGGTATCGCTTGCAGCGCTTATTGGTACAGTTTCAAATATGTATGTCATATCGGCAATAAGCCGAAAGGATCAATCCGGGGCGTTTTTTTCAATTGCAGTTTCGCTTTTATTATGTTCAATGATCCCTGTTGCGAAGGTCGTTTTTCCGGTTCTGGTGATCATTGGAAGCATTGTTGTTTTTTACAAAACGATACGCACTATATGAACGTGTCAATTAATGGTTGAGAGGAAATGTATGAATTTTACAGAAGCATTCAATAGAAATCCGCTTATAGGAATACTACGTGGCATTGAGCGCAGTCAGGCGACAAGTGTAATACAGGCGGTTATTGATGGGGGAGTGACCTGTGTCGAGATCACCATGAATACACCGGGAGCTGCAGCGATTATCAATCTGGTCAGGGCTTATTTTAACAACAAATGTTGTATCGGCGCAGGTACGGTATTGACTGTAAGTGAATGTAAGGATGCCATCGAAGCCGGGGCACAATATATCGTAACGCCGTGTGTTGATAAAACAGTAATTGATTATTGCAAGTCAAACAATGTGCCGGTTGTTCCCGGAGCACTCACACCAACCGAAGTATATGCTGCATGGACTGCGGGGGCATCACTGGTAAAAGTCTTCCCGGTAATTTCCATGGGAGGACCTGATTATATAAAGGAACTTCGCGGACCATTTAATTCAATTCCGCTTGTTGCAGTAAGTGGTGTGACAATTGACAAAGTGGATGATTATTTCAGAGCAGGGGTAAATGGCATCGGACTTGGAACCAAACTGTTCCCTCCGGAACTTATTAAAGAGAAAAATTTTAAAAAACTTCAGGATATTGCTCAGGATTATACAAAAGCCATAGCGAAAAACCGGCCGGTTAAAGAAATTAAAGAAAAAAAATTTACTGATCTTATTTAAATTGGGAAGTCAGGTGGTTTGTTGCCAAACTGTCTGATAACTTATAAAATGAACAGAACCGCTGAAATTGGAAAAAAATCCGATAATTCATATTGATGAAGATTGCCTTGAACTTTGATTGGGATTTACTAAGAAAGATAAGTCCGGGAAGTTTGCAGCAAGGTTAGCTCTTGAGGCTCCAGATTATAAAGTAAAGTTTGTATTTGAAGCAATAATCGAGTATGCTTGTCCAGTATGTGGAAACGCTACGAAATTAATGAATGTTAATGTTAAATGTGAACGCTGTGGTTTTACGGTATGGCTAAGTGTTTCTAATAAAAAATTAAGTGACAATCAGGTAAAACAATTATTACAGAATGGGAAAACTGGTGTGATAAAAGGGTTTATTGTTTAGGCTAATGGTAAATCATTTGATGCAAGTTTAGTAGTCGATAAAATTAATAAAAAAGTAGTCTTCGAATTTCCAAAAAGGTAAGTCTAAATCTTAAATGCTGTCAAGGGGGCGCCTGCCCCTCGATGCAGCTCCTGATAACAACCACATCAGTATCTTCCTCTACCCCCTCTTACAGGGACACCCCGTAACGCCCCGCATTAAATCCTTTGATCTGGCACTGTATTTGCTTTTTGCAATTTGTTATTTATCTGCTTTAAATACTTTGTTGGTTTACTATTCAAAAAAAAAAGAAAAAAATATTTGACGAATTAATTGCATAACATATTTTATAAATGTTTAACGATGCTTCATGTTGTTACATGTCGTCCAGTTGTTTAATTTCAGTAAATTGTTTTAGTAATTGCTCAAAAATATTGTTACGTAGTTTTGTGTGCATATATTCACACAGTAAATGTTGAAAGTAGCAACACTACTTTTTTGTATTTGTCTATTATTACGTAAAATTAATGTTTGACAAAGAACAGAAAATCAATGTGCATTTTCTGCTATGGACTTTGTTTTTATAAATTTACTGAAAATGTGCTCTTTGAAAAAAAGAAGTTAAAAATCCAATGGACTTTTTACAGTCTTTGGTAAGGTTTTTACAGTGTGTGTATATATCATCGTTGTTCGGATATCACTGTGTCCAAGAAGTTCCTGAATCTGGCGGATATCAAAACCGTCAGCTAATAGATGACTTGCAAATGAATGGCGCAGGATATGTGGGTTTACCGAGCGATTTATTGATGCATCTTTTGCAGCCTGTTTAAGCACCCGCTGAAAGCTTGTTTCGTGGATATGATAACGACGATATTCGTTGGTTTCTTTAATATGAATTAGCTGCTGTGCAGGGAAAAACCATTGCCAGGCAAGTTCCCGTGCTGAATCAGGAGATTTTCGCTCGACCTCCGGAGGCATGATTACGCCATCAAAGTTATCTGCCATATCCTGTTTATAAACATTTGAAACATAAAAAAGCTGACGATGAATTTCGGGTAGAGCACTTTGAGGGAGCGGGAGATAGCGCGACTTGCCGCCTTTACCAAATGTTACCTCAAGAAGCATTGTGTCAATGTTAATGTTTCGATAGCGAAGCGACATGACTTCACTTAAACGAAGACCGCAACCGTAAGCAAGTTTTGTAATAAGAGAATAGGGTGATGAAATCTTTTTAAGAAGTGATGTGATCTCCTCTTTTGACAGAATTGATGGTACAGGTTTACGTGTTTTAGCTCTCGGGGTATCCTCAAGATTGTCGTACGGTTTGCAAAGTACGAATTTAAAAAGAAACCGGAAAGCATTAAATGCAAGATTTTGGGATGATGCAGAAGATTTCCAGCTTGATGCCATGTGTGCCAGGAACCGTTTGGCATCAAAGGACGTAATAGAATCAGGATCTTTTAAATTGACAAAATCAGCAAGTTTACGGATATAGAAACCGTAAGCTTCATGGGTACGATTGGAGTAATGACGCAACTGGATTTCAGTTGTAAATCGTTCATCCACGTTTATCCAGGCCTCGGAACAAGAAACTGGAGCCGCTTGCGGTTCGGGCTGAGATTGAGATCTAAGTTGAATAGCGTTTTCATCAAGCAGCATATAGTAAATAAAGATAGCGTGACGCGCCTGGGTAATCTGAAATGGTTTATGGTCTGTTGATTCAAGATTTTTGATAAAAGGATCAAGTGATGTTTTTGAAGAAAATTGAAGATTATGTCGTGTACAGAACTGGAAATACAATTCCAGCCAGCGTTTATAATAGAACCGGTATTTTTCACCGATGTTGTTTTTGTCAAGGGAGAGCTGGTAGTATTGGGCAATGTCCTGATAGTTCATAAATAAGTCCTTTTAAGTAGATGAGTAAAAACGGAATCGTCAGTCATAAGAGCTGTACGGTGAATACCATAGAATGAATGCAATTTTTGTTCCAAACAAAAAAAGGATAGGCGAAAGGAGTTTTTATACGGAAAACGGGCTAATAAACAAAAAATGAAGATTAGACAGCAGGATTCAAGGTTTTTGAATTCCTTTTTTGAGAAGTGGGAATGTCAACTTGAAGTAAAAGAAACTTAGACCGAAACGGTCTAATAATTTATTATATATATCTAAGGATGGTACCTAATGAAAAAATTAAT